>VBKE01000015.1:0-109383 GCA_005879605.1 Deltaproteobacteria bacterium | reverse complement strand
GTATGCGGCATCGACGAAACACCCGAGCGCTTGATCGTCTATCCGCCCGCGACCGGCGGCATACGGGGTGAAGTGAACGGGAGAGAGATAGAGAGTCTTGCGCTCCGCCACTACGAAGCGGCTGGACAGTTCTCGCCCCAGCCGGCGCAGCACCAGGCGCGAGAAGATGATCTGTGAAGTCGCCGTGCCCACGTCGATGCCGACGCTGGTGAGGGTGATAATGTCTAGCTTCGAGAGCGGATGTTCTTCTTCCTCGCGTTCGTCATGATCGTGGTCGTGTAGAACATCATGCATAATATTTTCTATTCACGACGAAGCGCACGAAGGACACGAAGGATTCGTATATTTATACTTTTGAACTTCGTGCTCTTCGCGAACTTCGTGGTCAAATCTGTTTTTTTGGTCTTCGGTTGTGGGTTTGTCGCCCTAGGTCCTCAGTGGGTGACAGCCCAGTTATGCTAATGCACCGTGTTCGTCCAGGAAGTAGGCTTTGACGGTTTCCGCTCCTGCCTCCCCAGTGCACCATGGGACCATGTTCTTCATCTTGCAGATGATACCTCGCTTCTTGAGTTCTGCCTCGAAGATGCGATGGATCTCCGGGTCCTCGTCTTCATACTCAACCTGGCGACCGCCTTCCTTGCCGCTTACTTCGCCCGTGCGTAGCACGGTGGACTCGCGTGCCTGCCAGCGATTGGCAGCGTACTTGCGGGAGAGGCCTTGGTTCATCACCAGGTAGGTGGCCGGGGTGGCGCCCACATTGAAATGCTGGTGCAGCCAGAGTCCCTCCCCGGCGCCGGAAAGATAGAGACTGCCTTCTTGCCAATCGCAACGGATGCGAGGCTCGTTGCCCCGCTGGGTCAGCACGTAGCCTTCACCCTGGGTGATGTAGAGATGCGCTCCAGGGCCGTGTCGATGGGCTTTCTTGTAGTGGCCCGATTCGAAGCGGGAGACGTGGGACTCCATCATGCCGGCGCCCATGACCATGAACGCGTTCGTACCGCCGCCTCCTCGGCTTTTCCATTCGTAGAGAGGCAGCTTTTTAATATCCGGGATAAAGTTGGTCTCCCAGACCCGGCCGCGGTACAGCTTAGCCTCGGCGTTGAAATAGTCAGGCTCACCGGCGTAGCGGTCCTTGAAGTTGTAGGGGTTATTGAAGACGAAATCCTCGCTGGCCCATTGCCGCAGCAACTGCGGAAGATCGGTCACGGAAAACCAGCGCGCCGGCTGCGACAGGCTGGCGTTGAAAAACTGATGCCATGCGTTGGTGGGCAGCACGAAGTAACTGCCGGGGCCCCATTCAAAAGTCTGTTTCGCATGCTCGTCGCGCCAGACGGAAGTGGAGCCATGTCCCGAGACGACATAGAGAGCTTCGGTATACATGTGTCTCAGGGGCGCGGTGTAGCTGCCCGGCGAGAGCTCGACGATGTGTTCGTCGGCCTCGTCATCTCCGTCCAGGTAGCACAGAGCCCCTTTGACGCCATCGCCCTTGCGCGGCCAGGGGCCCAACTCGACCGCTTTCATCTCCTTGATGTACACGCCTCCCACCAGCGGCACGCCCTCTCGCTTGCGCCACTCTTCATACATGTCGATTCGTACAAGAGCAGGTTGTTTTTCCGGATCGAGGTTGTTGCTTGTCGTATTCATAATGGCTCCTCTTATTTAGCTCATTGAAAATGGACCCTGAATTCAAATTTAGAGCATAGCTCACCGGCAAAGCTTTCTCTGCTAGCAATATTCAATAACGGAGTGTTATGTCAATCCAGAAGGGGCAATCGGCTCGTCGCCCCAGCCAACAAACCAAAAAGGAGATAAACCTATGACGACGAATTACGAAAATCTTCTGGCGACTCGAGAACGCGTGACACGCGAGCATGGCGGGCGATCAGAATCATCTGAGGATCGCCTCTTTTCTCTTCAAACTTCAATCTCGATTGCTCTCACGCTTGAAAATTTCATGAACTCTCTTGCGACGCCATATTCTTCAAGTTAAAGTCGAGGCGAAAACAATAAAAAGGAGGGAACAGAATGATCAGAGGAAAATGGCTTCGGTTGGGAGTGGCGCTGGCGCCGTTATGCGCGACGCCGGTTTGGGCGGCTAATCCGGATAACGGACCAGGCTGCGGCCTCGGAAAACTGGCGTGGTCGGATTATCGTAACCAAAAGAACATCGCTCCACAGGTTATGATGGCGACGACCAATGGCACCTTCGGCAGCCAAACGTTCGGTATTAGCTCGGGGACATCCGGCTGCACGAACGACGGCACGATCATGGCAGAGGAGAAGGTGAATGTCTTCGCGGCTGCTAATTACGATAGTCTCTCCCAGGAAATGGCGCAGGGAGGAGGCGAGCATCTTGCTTCTTTAGCTGAACTGATGGGTATCCGTGACGAGAACCGCGCCGAGTTTTACGCTCTGGCTCAAGTGCAGTACGCCAGCTTGGTTCAGTCCGGCGGAAACCCACCCGAACTTTGCTACACTCACTGCGCATTAGTCTTGCTCAAAGCCCCGGTCTTACGGGCCGGGGCTCACCTCCTTCTCTTTCGTTAGCGTTCGTCGGTCTTGCGTTGGCAGTGTTGTGTTTCTTCACGGACACTACCAAAGCTCACGCCGACGACTATCTGCAAGAACTTATTCAGCGGGCAAATACCGTGGCGCTCCACGATCAACGCTACTGGCATCTGCTTCTCCACTACCGCCGGACGATTGGCGGCGGATATGAAAGTGAAGCCGACGAGGCAGGTTTTTTTCTCGCGCCGAAGGGAAAAACCGATCCGAAGGCCGAGCTTCAAGCTACTCTCGCGCGATTTTTTTCTACCGAACTGGTCGGTCGCTCGCGTCAGCCGGCGCGCTGCGCTTTCATCGCCCGCTATCATTGGCTCAAGGCGGCTCTTGCGATTGACGAAAGCCGTTTGCCTCCGGAGCCGTGCGAGCGCTTTCACGCGTGGCTTAGAGAGCTGAATCCCGCGTCGATTACACTCGTCTTTCCGTCCGCCTACATGAATAACCCCTCCTCGATGTTCGGCCATCTGCTTTTGCGCATCGATCAGAGAGGTCAAACCGAGCAGACACGCATTCTCGCCTATACCGTCAATTATTCCGCGGACGTTACAACCAATAATGGAATCGTCTTCGCCGTTTTGGGTGTTGCGGGAGGGTTCAAGGGCTACTTTTCGACGCACCCCTATTACGTGAAGGCCAAGGAGTATGGTGATTTCGAGAACCGGGACATCTGGGAATACCGGCTCAATCTCACTGAAGATCAGGTCGAGCGCTTGTTGATGCATACTTGGGAAATGGGCAACGCTTCCTTTGATTATTTTTTCTTCAAGGAAAATTGCGCGTATCAGATTTTGTCTTTACTCGACGTCGCCGATCCGGATCTCCATCTCACAGATCGATTTTGGTTGTATACGTTTCCCTCGGATGGCGTCCGTATGATCGCAGAGAAACCGGGTTTGGTTAAAGAAATCATCTTTCGCCCGTCACGCAGCACCAAGATCCGTCGTGGCCGCCAGGCTTTATCCGGTGACGAAAAAATGTGGCTTGGCAAGATCACCGCCGATCCTTCGTTGGCTCAATCCGAGCCTTTTACCATCATGCCGCCGCAACGCCAGGCCCTGGTGCTGGACGTTGCATCAGATTACCTTCTGTACCGCGCCGCGACAGAAGGAAACGACGCTACGTCTTACCAAGAGCGGAATAAGGCGGTTTTGATCGCTCGCAGCAAGCTCAAAGTTCTCTCTGTTCCCGTCGCGCTCACGCCGGTCACGGGTCCTCCCGAACAGGGGCACAACGTTATGAGAGCAGGTTTGGGCCTGGGATGGCACGAGCGAGAATTTTTTAACGAACTGAATTTCCGGCTTGCGTTTCACGATTTATTCGACCCGGAGTACGGCTATACCCCCGATGCCCAGATCGAAGCCATGGACGTCGCGCTACGCCACTATGCGCGCAGCGACCATACGAGGCTGGAACGATTCACTTTGGTCAACATCGTCTCGCTGTCGCCGATGGATGCCCTCTTCAAAAGCCCATCCTGGAAAGTAAGCACTGGGCTCGAAACCATTGAGCATAACCAGTGCCGCTTTTGCCGCATTGGCAACCTTAACACCGGCATCGGGGCTGCCGCTGAAAGCTTTTGGTTAAAGCGCGAGGTTTATTTCGGATTCGCCGAGCTGGCCAGCGAATACGGCCGGGTCTTCAATAGCAACTACCGGCTCGGCGGAGGAGCCACCCTTGGCACACTGGTAGATATTACCGAGCGCTGGAAGTTCGGGGTGTCCGGCACTTATCTGCAATTTCCCTTGGGAGAGAAGTCCCATGAATGGCGGGTCTCAGCGCAGCAGCGCTACGCGTTACACAAAAACTTCGCCGTGCGATTTGAGTTCAATCAGCGCGCCCGCACCCAAGAGTATCTGCTGAACCTACATGCTTACTTTTGAAATAAGCTTCGGTTGAATGAGTTGAGATAGCGAGACTTGTCAAGATGATTTAGGGGCCGACAAAACGCTTGACGCCAGGTAGATCAGAGTGGTAATAGACGCGCAGTCTTGGGCCATTTCCCGGAAGTTTCCAACCTTACTCTCAAGGGGGCTCTTATGCTGAAAAAAACTTTTCTAACGATGATGGTCCCGTTAATAGCATTCTCCATATTTTTCTTGGCGCCTGATTCTGCCAGGGGAAATAATGTGCTGCCGGTTGCCCTGAGCGGGCAGGTTAGCTCACAGAAGGAAGGCCTCATGGAAGGGGTGGTGGTCGGGGCCAAGAAGGAAGGTTCGACCATTACCATCAACGTGATGACCGATGAGAAAGGGCGTTACAGCTTCCCTGGGTCGAAGCTCGAACCGGGCCACTACACGCTCAAAACCCGCGCCGCGGGTTACGACCTGGACAGCCCCAAGGCGGTGGACGTTGTTGCCGGGAAAACTGCCAAAGCCAATCTCAAGCTCAAGCCGGCGGAAAATCTTTCCGCGCAACTGAGCGACGCGGAATGGCTGCTAAGCATTCCCGGCACGGAAGATCAGAAGAAGTTTTTGCTGGGCTGCAACGGCTGTCACACCATTGACCGAATTGTAAAGGCCAATAAAACCGCGGAGGAATGGGTACAGGTTTTTAAAAGGATGTCTCTTTATGCGCCCGGCAGCACCCCACTCAAGCCGCAGATGACCGTCGGCGGGGTGCAGCGCGACCGCACCCGCGGCGTCGATCCCATGGCTATCGGCGGATGGCTCGCGAGCGTCAATGCGAGTTACAACTCGAAGCAGAGTTTGCCGCTAAAAACTTTGCCGCGGCCCAAGGGCAAAGCCACCCGGGCCATCATTACGGAATATGACCTGCCCCGGAAGTTGGCGATGCCCCATGATGTGATGGTCGATTCAGACGGTATGGCCTGGTACTCGGATTTCGGCGAACAGTTCATCGGCAGGTTAGATCCAAAGACCGGGAAGGTAACGGACTTTCCGATCCCCGAGCTGAAGAAAGGCTTCCCCCTTGGCACCCTCGATCTGCAACTCGATAAAGAGGAAAACGTGTGGATCTCTTTGATGTACCAAGGCGGCATCGCGAAGTTCGACCGAAAGACCGAAAAATTTCAGATCTACCCTGTCCCGAAGGAATGGCAAGGCAATCACACGCAGCAATCGATGGTGAGCCCGGCAAATTCTCATGTGGACGGCAAAGTTTGGACTAACAATCAGGATACCCACTCGATCTATCGAGTCGATCTCGCCAGCGGCCAGTATGAGAACCTCGGCGAGTTTCAAATTCCCGGAGCCAACCGTTCCATCAATGCCTACGGTATCCCGTCCGACAAAGATAACAATCTCTATCTGCTGGAGTTCGGCTCGAACATGATCGGCAGGATCGATGCGAAGACCAAGGACTTTAAAGTCTATCAAACCTTGACGGCCAATTCGCGGCCGCGCCGCGGTCGCTTCGACCAACAAAATCGGCTGTGGTTCGCCGAGTACGGCGCCAATGGCATCGGCATGCTCGATCCGCAGACCGAGAAGATCCAGGAATGGACATTACCGATCCCGTGGAGCGCTCCCTATCATGTTGTGCCGGACAAAAATGGCGAAGTGTGGGTTGGTTCGATGTGGACGGATCGGGTTACGCGATTCAATCCCAAGACGAGCCAATTCACCGACTATCTGCTTCCCAGGGAGACGAACATTCGTCGAGTATTCGTAGACAATTCGACCACGCCGGTCACTTTCTGGGTGGGCAGCAATCACGGAGCGTCTATCTTAAAGCTCGAGCCGCTGGACTCACCAGGATCGAATTAAAAAGCCAAAGAGAGACGACGAAAAAGGCCCGACTCGCGAGAGATCGGGCCTTTTTTTGGCGACTCATTCAATTGCGACAGTCTAGACATCTACCCGCAAATTGGATTATAGAGCAGGCTGCATGATTACTATACTACTCATCCTTCACGCGCTGCTCGCGGTCACCTTGCTCGGCGCGATCACGCATCAGGCGATCAGCGTTTGGTTGCCGACGCGGAAAACGGCGGACTCGTTCGTCGGTCGCTTTCGCGCGGTGTCCGCGGCGTCCTATGTCAATGCCATTATTATTCTGTACGTGAGCACGGCGATCCTGGGAGGAGTTTTTATCTATCCTGAATACCGCCTCAGCGTCAGAATCGTGCTCGAGCAGATGCGTCTCCGCGTGCCCGTCGGAATATTTGACCTCAAGGAGCACTTCGTGACGGTCGGGTTGGGAATGTTGCCAGCCTATTGGTACTTCTGGCGGCAACCGTTCGCCGACAATCACGCCCGCGCGCGCGCCGTCCTGACCGCGATTCTGGCGTTTATTGTTTGGTGGAGCTTTCTGGTCGGGCACATTCTTAACAACATGAGAGGATTTGGATTATGACGCTCCCGCGCTCGTTCCCGGTGTTCGCGATTACGTTCGCCTGCGTGTTCGCGGTGTTGTATTTTGCGGCCGCCGCATACAATCTTGCCCTCTTCACCTATGACGCGGCGACGGGTGAGTTTTTTTTCTTGGTTCGGCGGACGGGCCTCGATCTCCCTATGTATTGGTACGGCTGGATCGTCACGTCCGCCATCGGAGCGTCCGTGGCAGGTGCTATCGCCAGCCTTATTCCCGATCAGTGGGCCCAACGACTGTGGTCCGGCTGGTCGTGGGCCATCCCGATGGCCGTGATCCTGGCTTTCTGCTATCTTCTCAGAGGCTATTTCATTCGGTAGGATGCGCGTCCGGCCAGCGGGCCTTGTAATGCGGTGCATCGAGCAGCCGAGGAAGGGAGTCGAATGAAACTTGTAATCGGACGTATCGGCTTTATAGCTGTGATGGCGCTCGGCCTGCTATCGGTCACCGCCGCGCCAGTGTGGCCGGGCGGGAGTAACGACGAGGGACCCGACGATCATCAGGATAACGGACCCTCCTATTTTGGCTTCGTCAAGGACAGCAGCGGCAAAATCATTACCGACGCCAAGGTGACGGCAGAGATCAAAGGCCGTGGAGCAGTGATCACTCGCAGCGACAAGCTCGGAACGTATAAAATTCCTGGATTTGGCAAAGAAGTCGATCCCAAGAATGTAATCATTTCCTGCAGCAAAGAAGGGTATCGACAGATCCGGACGTTCAAGCGGACGCCGCCCGGCAAAGCTCCGGTTCCTGCCATCGAGGTCGAGTGCACGTTGCAGCGCTCAGCCGCGCAATAAAATAATAGGATACGCTGCGGCGATTGAAGCTTTCGGCTAGCGATGCGGTAGGTTGAGTTGTCGTTCTCCCGCTCCAAATACGTCATCCCGTCGTTTCTTTGCACGCCACCTGATCCTTCGAGATTTTTGATTGCTGCAGGGACCGGCCTGGAGGTTTAGCATGCGCGCTCAAGTGAATTTGAAATGTCGGCTCTTGATTACCCTTGGCGCGTCCCTCTGCGCCGCTGGCAGTTCAGCCGCTTCGGCACAGACGATTTCCCTTCGCTATGGTCAAGCCTATTCGGCGATGCGCAGCATTTTTTCATTGCCTGTTTCCGTGGCGCAGCGCGAGGGCTTTTTTCGCCGCGAAGGTTTGAATTTCAGCGTTGTTGTCCCTCTCCCCGGCGGCTCGGACAAGATGATCGACGCGCTCCACGACGACACCTGCGACGTCACCCACGTAGCCACGGCGTTCCTGATCCGGGCCGCGCTCGCCGGCTCCGATGCGGTGGCCATCGCCGCCGAATTCAACAATCCCATTTACAGCCTGGTCGCGAGGCCGGAAATCAAGAGCTTTGCTGACCTCAAGGGAAAACTGGTCGGCCTTGCGGACGAAGCGGGTACGATTACAATTTCCACGCGCAAGCTGCTGGCGCTCCGCGGACTTCGGGAAGGCGATTTCCAAGTCAAGATCATCGAGGGAACGCCGGCGCGTTTCACCTGCCTGAGACGATACGATTGTGCCGCGGTCCCGCTTGGGCAGCCGCAAGATTTTCTCGCGATGAAGGAGGGGTATCGGTTGCTCGGACTTTCAAATGAAGTGGTGCCCGAGTTTCTCTATACGGTCACGGCGGTCCGGCGGTCTTGGGCAGAGGCACATAAGGATGCCATTGTGCGCTATGTTCGCGCTCTTACCGCCGCGTTCAAGTTCATTCGAGACCCCGCAAAGCGAAATACGGTCGTAAAGACGATCGTAGAGACCGCCGGTTCTTCCGAAGAGATCGCCCGCCAAACGCTTGCGCTTTATTTCGAACCCGAGCGAAAGGTTTTACCCAAGCAGGGAGAAATCAATCTCGAAGGATTAAGCCAGGTGATCGCTTTCATGGGCGAGGCCGGAACGATCAAGGCGCCATTGCCGCCGGCGGAGCGCTTCGTCGATCTGCAATACCTGCACGCGGCGGGCGCTCAGTAGCGGGACCGCAAAAGATCTCAGGACCATCGTTTCTCCGCCAGACGGTAGACAATTCGACGATGCCGGTCACTTTCTGGGTAGGCAATAACCACGGCGCGTCAAACATAAAGCTGGAGCCGCTGGATTAGGTTTCTTTCGCCTGAAACGATCAGACGACGACACCCGAACGAATCTCCCCGCAGCGAGCTGACGGGAATTGACCCATAGAGATTAAAATCAAAGGCCCGACTCGCGAGAGATCGGGCCTTTTCTTTCGACTCCGTGTGTCTTGAATTCGCTTAAAGATTTGTGGATTCAGAACGACGATAAGTTTTGAGGTGAATTATCGAAGACCAATCACTTTTTTATTCCCAAGATTTGCCGTCCATATTCGTTGACTAGCTGCTCGCGTTCCTCAGATGCGGGCAACGATTTTAAACGGTCTTCTAACCGGTCCCGATCTTCCTGTTTGAGCGCGCTCCAATGCTCCAGTTCCTTCTGCAACTTGTCTCGCTCTTCCGCGCTCAGCGATTGAGGCTCGGGCTTTGGGGCTTGGGATGCAGGATTTGAACTAGCCGTAAGGCTCGCCCGATCATCTGATCGTGCTCTGAGAACGACGGCGCGGTTAGGAAGACCCGCCTCATCGTACATTAAAGCGAAGTTTTTGAAGCCAATAGAAGTAATCAGAAACCGCACGGCAGGCTCCAGCGGCAGTCGGTTCATCCGCAGGTTCAACGGTTTGCTCTCTGTGGCAGACGGAAGAATGATCTGGAATCCGGTTCTGGCGCGGATTGCGTAGAGCACGACCTCTACGGGAGTTTGATCGAAAGCAACCGAAATCTCACCGTCTCGATACTCAACCCACTCCCGGTAAGGGGTATCTTCTGCCACTTGCGGAAAAGCCGGTTCAATGCCGGAAAAAGCTAGCAGAGCAGCAAAAAACCCTATAGTCGGGAAACTTTTCATCGGTTTGATCCTCTCATAAGTCTTGCGAGCAAGTTTCATGCCCCGACCTGCGCCGATCAATCTTTACTGGAAATCATCCAAACGATTGATCTCTTGAGTTTCTTGGTCCTTTGGTCTGGCCCAAACAGGTCAAGACCGGACATTTTTGTACTGAACAGGGGCCGTTTTGTCCGGGGCTTCAGTGGCAATGGAATCCTCTGATTCACCAGCCTTCTTTACCAGATCGCTTGGCTCTTTCGTTTACTATCCAACCCTACGCACATGACAGGCAACCTTTAAGCACTCCGTCGCGGGTGTTACTATTTTTCTAGTTACCTTAAAATCAGCTCCGTCCAGATTCGAAAAAAAGAGTCGACGCGTCGTTTTAGTTATGATCACCGATCAGCCGAACCACGCACGAGGACGAAGTCCGTTACGTGGGTCGCTGTCAGCTGCCCTTTCGTTTGCTTCGTGCGCATTGAATATCGTGAGCTGGAGACAAAATCTCGGCACTGCCTCCTCTGCGCGACGGAGATGTCGGATTTTGTGGTGCTTCTTCGCCGCAGCGACCGCGGAGAAAATCGCGATTCGTTGAAGAGCCGCGGACGTAAGTCCGGGGGTGTATATGGGTACGGAAAGCAACCGAGTCGTCATTCCGGCCAACCCCGGATCACAGTCCGGGGTAGCGCGAGCCCGAATCAAGGAATACAAAGAGTTCTGGATTCCCTAAATTCACAAACGAAGTTTGCATTGTCAGAAAAGCTCCGGACGTAATTCCTGGGAAATTTACAGAGCCCATCAGTCGGCCATGTCATCCGATCATCTTCCGACACACTCATCAGCGTGGAGTCCGCTCTATCAGCCGCTCTTCCGCGCCCTCTGGATCGCTGCGGTCGCCTCCAATATCGGAACCTGGATGCAGAATGTCGGGGCGGCGTGGTTGATGACCTCACTCGCTCCTAGCCCCACCATGGTGGCGTTGGTGCAGGCGGCAACCAGCCTGCCGGTTTTTCTGGTCGCCCTGCCGGCAGGTGCCATCGCAGATCTTGTCGATCGCCGGCGCCTGTTACTTCTGACGCAAGGCTGGATGCTCCTTGCGGCCGGCGGCCTGGGCGCTTTGACGCTTATGGGTGCGACCACTCCCTGGCTGTTGCTGACGCTAACCTTCGCGCTCGGTCTCGGTGCCGCCATGAATGCGCCGGCGTGGCAAGCGATCATTCCCGAGCTCATAACCGGTTCTGAAGTGCGGGCGGCGGTGACTTTAAACGGCGTCGGCTATAACTTGGCGCGCGCGGTCGGACCCGCGCTGGGCGGATTGACTGTCGGCGCTCTGGGATCAGGGGCTGTGTTCATACTCAACGCCCTCTCCTTTCTGGGCGTCATGGTGGTCCTCTATGGGTGGAAGCGGCCGGTGGGCGAGCATGCTCTCCCCGCGGAGGATGCGTTTGGCGCGATGCGGTCCGGAATCCGTTATATTCGCTACGCCCCTGCGCTGCGCGCGGTACTGTCACGTACCGCGGTCTTCATTTTTGGCGGAAGCGCCCTGTGGGCGCTCCTGCCGCTCGTCGCGCGCCAGGAACTGGCACTCAACGCTACGGGATATGGCGTGCTCCTCGGTTGTCTGGGCGCCGGCGCGGTCATTGGGGCGGCTCTCCTGCCCCAAATCCAGCGGAGGTTATCGACGGATCTCTTTCTGGCCGGCGCCACTCTGCTATTTGCTTTCGCAACCGCGATGCCCGCTTATGTGCGGAGTTTTAGTCTCGTAAGCGCGGCTATGGTCGCGGGCGGAATAGCATGGATCACGATCATGTCGACCTTCAACGTGGGGGCTCAAGTAACTGTGCCTTCATGGGTGCGAGCGCGGGCGCTCGCCGTCTACGGTTTGATGTTCCAGGGCGGCACCGCAATAGGCAGCACGTTATGGGGAATCGTGGCCGATCACGTCGGATTGCCGATGGCCCTTGTCTCCGCGGCAGCAACGCTGATTTTGAGTCTCGCGGCGATGGGCCGTTATCGATTGAAACTGGAGGACGAAATAGATCTCACGCCCTCCCCTCATTGGCCTGAGCCCGTTTTGTCCATGAATCCGTCGCCGGATTCCGGCCCGGTGTTAGTGACGATCGAATATGCGATCGACCCGGCGCGTGCGCGCGAGTTCGTATCGGCCATGCAGGGCGTGCGATCGTTGCGCCTGCGCGATGGCGCCTATCGATGGGGCCTCTTCAACGATCCAGCCCAGCCGGCTCGATATGTCGAAACCTTCGTGGTGGCATCCTGGGCGGAGCACCTGCGCCAACATGAGCGCGTGACCGTGGCCGACAGGGAGACAGAAGATGTCGCCCGCGCTTTCCACGTCGGTGCGACACCGCCCGTGGTTTCGCATCTTATCAGTGCGCGCCACCAGACGACCCATAAATGAGAGCAGAAAGAAATACCGACTCCCAACGACCGACGTCACCAACAAACAATGAAACTCAACTATACAATGCTGAGCATGCGCTCAATGGGAAGACGTGCGCGCGCGGCCAGAGCCGGGTCGACCTTGATTTCATGGACGTTGTCGCGCAGCGAAAGATAGAGCTTGCGGAAAGTATTTTGTTTCATATAGGCGCAGATCGCTTCCGGACTGGCCGGAATCACGGTTTTGCCGGGCGCAGCTTTGGACAACGGGTGAATGTTGCCCACTTCGGTCGCCATGATAATGATTTTTTGCGGGGTCTCACGGACGAATTGCGCCATGCCTTGAGTCGAACGAAACTGCATCATGTTCGCGGGCGTGGTGCCTTGCGCCATCTGGCGCATGCAAGCGCTCGTACAGCCGCATTCGGGATGGACCACGACCGCGGCATCCGGATACAGCCGTCGTTGCCTTTCTATATGGTATGGCCGAATGCGGTCGTGCACATGGCAGGCTCCCATCATGAGCCATAATCTTTCCAACGGCTGATTCTGCTGCTCCAGAAGCTTCCCCGCGTAGAAGCCTAGATAAACATCGGGAAGAAAAAGAATCGGTTGGTCGGGCTCGGAATGGCTTAGGACATGCAGTATGACCTTTGCCGCATTCGCTGAAGCGCAGCAGTAGTCGCTCTCGGCTTTCACGTCCAGATAGGTATTCACGTAGCTGATGACGATCCCGTTGGGATGCTCTCGCTTCCACTGGCGAATCTTCCCGACATCGGCGTGGGCCGCCAGCGAGCAAAGCGCGCCGAGATCCGGGGCCAGGACGCGCTGGTGGGGCTTTTTCATGATGGCGAGAATTTGATTCATAAACAGAACCGACGCTTCGAGAAGAATATCGGCGTCGGAGTCGGCGCCTTTTTGCGCGAGATAGAGCGAATCGCCGACGGCGTCCGCTACGTCTTGGATGTCGCTGGGCGCGTAGTTGTGAGCCAGAATGTAGGCGCGACGCTCCCGTTTAAGCCGACTGATTTCTGACTGGAGCCACCGATGCTCCTCGTCCGACACATTCTCAGGGTAAGCGTCGGGGGAGATCGGCGGCACCTCGATGGGAGGAGTTAGATCGACCGCATCGATCATGCGCACTGCTTCTTTGGCGGGAAAAATATCCCCAGAAGCCGGTAGATCCATGCCTCAAGTAAATCAGGTGTTGGAGGAGAGGTAAAGAGCGCGGGGGTCTCGGAAATTCGTTAAGAAAAGGAGCGACACATTCGAGAGCTTCTAACAAACAGCTCTCCTCTCACGGTCTCTTCCTCTTTTCCTCGCGCCGAGGCCGCAGAATGAGTCGTATGGGCGCATACTCCAGGCCCAAATTCTCACGCAGTTGGTGAGTCAAGTATCGCTGGTAACCCTCCGGGACCGCCCGGGGTGTGTTGACAAATAAAGTGAACGCCGGCGGACAGGTGCCCGTTTGTGTCCCGTAATAGAATTTCACCGGCTTGCCCTGCGTGAGCGGAGCCGCATGCGCTCGGACGATCCGCTGCAAGGCTTGATTGACTGCCGAAGTTTGGATCTTGCGCCGATACGCTCCAACTACATGACTCGCGATCTCCAGCATCTTCTTAAGGCCATGGCCAGTCGCGGCGGAAATGAAACTGACGGGAACGTAATCCAGAAATGAAAGCTTGTGATAGAGACGATCGCGGTACGCCCGCGCGTCGACGCCCGCCCTGGATACCAAGTCCCACTTGTTGACCGCTAAGACCAGTGCCTTGCCGCGCTGGCGCGCGTAAGACAAAATTTGCGCGTCCTGGTCCGTCACTCCTTCGACGCCGTCGATGACGTGAATGACGAGGTCGCCGCGGTCGACCGAGCGGAGCGCACGGCTGACGCTGAATCGCTCGACGCGATGCTCGATCCGCGCTTTGCGCCGGATACCTGCGGTATCGACTAATATGCAGGGGTCGCCCTTGAGCGCGAACGGCGTATCCAGCGAATCACGCGTGGTCCCTGGCATCGCGTCGACCACCGAGCGCTCGAAGCCGAGTAACCGGTTCACCAAGGTCGATTTGCCGACGTTGGGACGGCCGACGATGGCGACGCGAAGCGACGCGCCCACGGTCTCGTAATGTTCCTGATCGGTGTCCTCGCCCTCGGGAAAATGCTCGACGATGCTATCCAACAGTTCAGAAAGCCCGAGGCCGTGTTCCGCTGAGATCGAGAATAAATGGTCCAAGCCAAGGGCATAAAACTCATACAGGTTATCCGCCCTTTGCCTGGAATCGATCTTGTTCACGGCAAAGTAAACCGGCTTGCTGACTTTGCGCAGCGGGTCCACCGCCTCTCGATCCAATGGATTCAAACCGCTTTTGCCGTCCAAAAGAAACAGGATGACATCCGCCTCCGATAGCGCGAACCGGCTTTGCTCCTGTATGCGCTCTGCGAGATTGCCGTCGGCGTTGGACTCAAGCCCGCCGGTATCGATGAGCAAAAATCTTTTGCCGGCCCACTGGGCCTCGCCGTAGTTGCGGTCGCGAGTCACGCCGGGCTGATCGTCCACGATCGCCTTGCGCTCGCCGACCAGCTTGTTGAACAATGTCGATTTGCCGACGTTGGGCCGGCCGACGATGGCCAGAACCGGCAGCTTGCTCGCGCGCGGCCGAGTAACAGGTGATGGTTGACTCATGTCATAACCCCATGTCGGCGAGCGAACGGTGATTTTGCGTCCAGCCTCTGTCGACCCGGACGAACAGTTCCAGAAAAATTCTGCATCCCAGCAAAGCTTCCAATTCCTCTCTCGCCTGCTTGCCGATCTCTTTCAGCATCGCTCCTTTTTTGCCGATCAAAATTGGTTTGTGCGCGTCGCGCTCCGTGTGAATGGTCGCCTTAATCACGATCAGGTTTTTTTCTTCCTTCTCGGTGAATTCATCGATCGTCACCGCCGCCCCGTAAGGAATCTCCTGGCGCGTCAAAAGAAACACCTTCTCGCGAATGATCTCCGCAGCGATGAAGCGTTCCGTCTGATCCGTGAACTCTCCCTCGGAAAAATACTGCGGCCCTTCGGGGAGTCCCTTTTCGATGAGTTCGAGCAACAGCGGCAGGTTTTCCCCTTTAAGCGCGCTGATCGGCACGATCTCCTTTTCCGGTAATAGTTCGGAGCAGCGCTGGATCGAGGGCAGCAATTTGCCTTTGGAGACGGCATCGATTTTATTCAAAAGGATCAAGACGGGACAGGTCAACCCGCGAAGCGTTTGAGCGATGCTCTCATCCTCCGGGCCAATTCTTTCGTGGGCGTCGAGCAGCCAGAGTACTTCATCCACCTCTTCCAGTGTTTGCAAAGCGACGGCCACCATGCGCCGATTCATCAGGGTGTGGGCCCGGTGGATACCCGGGGTATCCAAAAAGATCATTTGCACACGCTCAGTCGTGCGGATCCCGGTGATGCGATTGCGCGTGGTCTGCGGCTTCGGCGTGACGATGGCGACTTTGGTTCCCAATAGCTGATTCAGCAAGGTCGACTTACCGACGTTGGGGCGCCCCACGATGGCGATGTAGCCGGATCGAAACGGCATTCCTTTTTCGCTCTTGTTCTTGTCTGGTTGGTCTGTCATAACTTTCAGCGTGAACAACGGATCATTATGACATGCTCGACTCGCGGTTCAAGATTATGATCAGCTATCTTGACTAACATTAACCCGAATCATGCCCGTTAGATTCACGCCGCTAATGAAACCCCGGCTCACTCGACGCGCCCGGGAAATGATCGAGCGCTCGCTGCCGCATTTTCCAGAGCTGCAAGGCAAAACCATCACGGTGGGATACACGCGCAAACACCTAGGTAGTGCCACTGTCATTTATCGTCGCGGCTCCATCTCAGCCCTCGTGATCCGGCTCAAAGTACGTAAGCTGAATTATCAAACCATCGGCCACGAGCTGATTCATCTGGTCCAAGGCTTGGCGCACGGGGACCGTTCGAAGTCTCGGATCATCGACCGGCAATCCATTCCATCCGGCGAAAAGCAATGCGACGTTTGGACTCTCGCCCGGGATCCTCTATTTTGCGATGATCCACCCACCTACCTCCGCATGCCGCGCATCCTTCGCGAGCGCTGGTCGGATTACGCGGAGTCCGTGCGAGAACTTTGCATCGCGGCCATTGCACAACGGGGGACACAGCGTCGTTACATTCAGTGGCTTGAAGCAAAGATCAAAGGACTGCCGGTGAACAAGCCCGTGGAAAAGCAAGAGCCACGGCAGCTCTTGTTGCCTCTAGAATGATTGAAGAGATAGGCGAAGCGGCGGCACTTTTGCCTGACCGCGCTTCACGCGGTCGCGTCTTCAGCAAGTTGTGGTCGACTTCAGGAGAGCTTCGACTTCTTTGAGCTCTTCAGGAGAGAGTTTCCAGTCGGCGGCTTTGACGTTGCTTAGAAGATGATCCAATTTCTTCGCGCCGGTAATCACCGAACAAACCCGCGGCTGCGCCAAAAGCCAGGCTTGGGCTAGCTCATTCACGCCGCGGCCGTGTTCTCTGGCCCACGCCGACAATTTGGCGACTTTTTCGTAATTCGGGTCCGTCATTAGTTCCTGCACGTTTTTCACGGATTCGCCGCGTGACCCGGGCGGCGGCGATTTTCCCGGTTCGTACTTGCCGGTTAAAAAACCGCCGGCCAGCGGATAGTAGGGAACGAATCCGACTCGATGCGCGCGGCAATACGGCAACAGCTCGCGCTCGGCATCGCGTCTCAGCATGTTGTATTCAGATTGGACTACGGCGAAGCGGGTCCAGCCTTTGAGTTCGGCAAGCACGTTGGCATGAGCCAACTGCCATGATGCATAGGCCGAAGCGCCGATGTAGCATACTTTTCCCACGCGGATTAAATCGTCGAGTCCTCGCAGCGTTTCCTCGATGGGCGTGGTATCGTCCCAACGATGCGCGTAATACAGGTCGATGTGATCGGTCTGTAATCGCCGCAGGCTTTTATCAATTGCCTGCATCAATTGATAGCGCGACGCGCCCCAGCTGTTGGCGCTATCCTTCCTGGGAAAAGAAAACTTGGTGGCTAAAACTACTTTGTCCATGCGCCCTTTGAGCGCATGACCCAGGCTTTCTTCCGAACGACCATCGTTGTAGACATTGGCGGTGTCGATGAAATTTACCCCGGATTCGATCACCGCGTCGATGATCCTGTCGACCTCGACCTGGGAAACATCCCTTGAACCGAAACGGTTGGCGCCGATCCCGATGACGGATACGCGAACGCCGGAATTGCCTAGTTGTCGATACTGCATGATTGCTCCGTGCTGTCAGTTAAAAGTGCAAGATTGGCGCTGAAAGATAGCTATCGATTTCGCATGGAGCGAGAACGAAGGACGATAGAATCAGCATGGCCGGTTCTCTGATCGCGGCTCCGACCGCATTTCCAACACTCCGAGAACTGTCCTTCGATTTCTTCGCCGCAAGCGGTGCATTGCCATGGTTTCTTCACGGATTCGAGGGGCGCCAGCGTTTTTTTTAGAATCGTCTGCGCTTCAGCGTGCCGGTAGTCGTCCACGACCCACAGCTCTGGCCAGCACTCGATGGGCGGGAGTTCACCCGCCGCGCTGGACAGATAAAGATTCTTGGTTATGCACTCGATCCCAAAGGTTGCCAGCACATTCTTGAGATGGCCCACCATCAGAGGATCTTTGGCTGTATATACCCTGCGCATGGAGGTTTCTGTTATTGGAATCAGCCGCGCCGCAAAACACTCTCGTTTAATTTCAGCTTCTCGCCGAGCCAGAGAGAGCGCTCCAGATGATCTCCGTGGCTGTCCCCGGTCGAGGGATGCACCAGCACGCTCAAGCCTTCGCGGTTAAGCATGAGCCACGGCACGATGTTGCCAAACTCCTCCGGCGCGAAAGCGATCTGATACATCGCGTTCAGGTGAGGGCCGACGGGCTCGTCATGCCAGCGCCCAAGCTGCGCGTTGAAGCGCGAACCCAATCCATCTCTCACCCGAGCCGCCGCGTCGCGAGTCGTCGGATCGTAATATACGTGGGCGTGGTAACCTTTAATTTGCCGCGAGGTTTCACTCATAGGGCACCTCTTCAGGCTGAACTAACGGACTGTAAATCGAGATTGCCGTTGTGATTCGACAGTCTGTTCGTACTGAGCACGTCGAAGTACGGCAAATCAACCTTTACAGGTCACTAAGATCTTTTTTTTATCAGATCTTTAGCAAGGAAGCCAAACGGCGAGAGAAGCTCTACGCGTAATGCGTTGAGCAAAACATCGTGGGTGAAACAGGTGGTTCTGATTCAGAGCATGAAAGGTGAACAAGAAGGGTCAGCGATGGACAATTTGGTGCGGCTCGAGCCGAGCATGGGATGGTAGTTTGGACCAAACATATGTGTGGTTGTCTGTGGGTCTACCCCTTGCTCGCTTCGGGCAAAACCTCGTCTGGGAAAAGATACTCTTCCCCAGCATTCCCGAAATTCACGAGAATTAGATTTCGTCCGAGATTCTCGATAGCCCGGACGAAAGTTCCCTGCCGAGGTAAGAGGATCCCCGTTTTCTGCGATCGGATCGGCTTAATTGTCTTTAGCGGATCACCTGGGCTCATGGTTCCCTCCGTCGTGTGGTTCAGAGCTGTTCGGCCGTTGTTTATTCCACGTCGCCTACTAAATCTTACTATCGGCACCTGTCGCGCTTCCCTTAAACCTACTTTCACTTATTAGACGTCCAAAATCGGTAAAGGGCTTCAGTACGCTCTTGGCTCATCTCCAGGAGCATTTTTACTCTTTCCACGCACAGGGAATACGCAAAGCTCGTACCACAAACTAAATTCCACAATCTTTTGGTCTATCCTTGGAAAGAGGTGCGGATTATACCTACTCACTGTAGGCGCAAAGCCCTCTATGCCCAAGCTATAATCAGTCTCTGCCTACGAGGTAAGCAGAAGGAAAATCATATGAATTTGGTTCGCCTTTTAAAGTCGAGTTGTCCTAATCCCGGTTTTTTAGCCAGCATGTTCGGTACCCAAATCCCAAACCGCCGCAAAACCATGGTCTCACATGGCGACTGCCATAGTTGTCGAACCTCCGTGCCATTTTAGGCAGTACGAATAGGCGGCCAAAATCGTCCTCAGTCTGGCGGCGGCTAGGCTTTTCGAATTTTTCATGGACCCTGCAAGGCATTGCGCGAGAAAAACCGCTCGGTCGTGCCATTCTCCAAACACGTCCTCCATATCTAGGTCAGACAGGTGCGCGCCGGCCGGCTGTGCGAGATTTCTCACGTAGCTCGGCAAAGGACCTGAACCTCGAAAAAACTGGCGAAAAAAGAAAGAAGAGTACCAGAAGATTTTTTGGACGCAGGCACCGAGAAGAACAAATCACTCCCAGAATTTTTTAAGTCAGTGACTAGCCGAAGAGTTTTTCTTGACACATTCCGAACAAAGCACTCCTCGTCCTTTAAAGAATCCTCTAAAGAAATGTTTCCGGCACAGAATTCTTCTACATTGCTTGCACGCCGCACCTTCTAACTCACCAAATGTTGCCTTGCAGATGGCACACGTAATTGGAGCAACGTTGAGTATAGTCATAGGAACTCCAGGCAAAGTTACTCACTTCCCCCCATACACCTTCTCAAAGAACCCCTCACCATCGAGTTTCTTCAACCAGCTCGTGTCGACAATTTCTTCCGCTTTGATATTGGCGGCCTTCGGGTTTTGCTCCGCGACGTATTTGATGACGTTTCGGGTGCCTTCGAGGCTCGGGTAGGGTTTTCGGTCGAGCTCTTCCAGCGCCTCTTGATAGAAATCTTCCGCCGCTTCGATGTTGGGTAGCCGGAGATTTCTTGCGATGATCTCTTTCACGGCTGGTTTGTTATTTTTATTGAATATGAAACCGTAACCTTCGATCACCGCGCGGGCGACACTGTCAACCGCTTTGGGATTGGCGGCGGCGAAGTCTCTTTTCATCGCGAGACCGGTGTTTTGGTACGGGATCTTGGCCTGGTTCATATTGAGCAAAGGATAGTACCCTTTGGCGGTCATCGCTTTTGTCGCCACTCGCTGCAGCATCGCCGCGTCGATAGCCTTGCTTTCCAGAGCCGCCATCCGCTCCGGGTCGACGCCGGTCTGAATCAGGATTATCTTGTCACGTTTAAGATCGAGTCCCAGGTGCTCCAGCGCGATCAGCACGGAAATATGCGAGGATCCGCCGAAGCGGGCCGTGCCGAGTCTTTTACCCTTAAGATCCTCGGCTTTGCGCAAATTCGGCTGAGTGACGAGCGTGAATGGCGACGTATTGCTGAGGCCGAGAAAGAAAGACAGCTTTTCGCCCCCGGCAATCAGGTTCACCAGCGAGGCCGGCGCGTTCGCCGTCATTTGAATTTCTCCTGAGGCGAGCATTTGCGCGACTAGAGAGCCGCCGCTCACCAGGATCATTTGAACATCAAGTCCGTACTTCTCGAACAATTTATTATCCTTAGCCACCCAAAGCGGCGCCATATGCGGCGTCGGCGTAGAAAGGGCGACTCGCACTCGCTGCAACTTCTGCGCGCCTGCAGATTTTCCTGGAATCGAAGAAAAACATAATAGCCCGACCAAAACCATTCCAATTATTGTCTTCAACCTTATCGCCCCCGTGACCAATTGAAATTTGCCGGTGTTACCATCGTCGTAAACGCGCCGATTGTAGCTAAGCAGCGGAAGTGCGAGGAAGCAATATCTCGGCAGGAGGCCGCCGAGGCCAATTCCGGAGCACCAGATCACCAAGAAACAAAAACAACCCGAGTCCGGCGAGCGGCCACCAGGTTTCCTGCGCGCGCGTCCCTTTGCCGGGTGTCGGCGTGTAAAGCCGTTTCACTCCGTCATCGAGCTTCTCCGGATCCAACATCTCACCGCCGGTCTCTTCGGCGAGACGGCTGAGCAAGGCCATATTGGGTTTCAGTTCGCGGTATTCCTTCGGGTAGGGCGCGATGTAGGGAACGGTCGCCACCGGCAGCGGAGCTTCGCCGCTCTTCCCTTCGGCATAGAGCGTCATTAGATGAATGCCGCGCTCGGAAGCAGAAAACTTTGCCTCATAACGACCCGGGGCGATCTGCTGGAAGACTTTCTCCTGCGTAGTTTGGTTTGGCGCCGTGATATTGCCCCTGAGGTTCAGGTGATTTAAGAAGTTTCCCTCTTTGGAGACAAAATCGGCGATGACCCTCACCGAATCTCCTTCTGGTTTGAATTCCGTCCGCATTTTTGTTTGCAGGATTTTGCGCATGGTGTCGCGCGCCAGCTGACTGGCCCATTGGGGGAAATGTGACCATGTTACCCACTCCCTTCCCCAGCGGCCGCTCACATCCGAGGTGAACGCCATGACGCGCCCGAGCCCGTAGCGCCAGGAGACCAGCAGCGGATCTTTGTCCGCCGTCATCAGCAATTCTGCGCGCGGTTTGGGATAGGTAAGGACATAGCCCCGCAGCGACGGTAAATTGCTCTGGGCGATTCCCCTGAGCGGGCCCACCGGCGCTACAATCGTTGGGGTGATGCGCTTCTCGACTAAAAGATCGCGCGCGATCAACAGAGTCTCAGCCGTGAAGATCTGCGGGATCGTTTCCGGGTCGATGGTCACATAGCCCCGACCTTTTCCGTTCCTGGCGATATCGGCCATCAGTTTGATGTCGGCATCGCTGCCCACGGATACCGTCGATACCGTGATGTTGTCGCGGGCCATCTTTGCCACTAGGCCGCCAAAATCCGCCTTGTCCGTGAGCCCGTCCGAGAGCACGAGCACGTGCTTGATCGCCGCTTGTTTGGTCGCGATTACCCGATAGGCCTCGACCATCGCCTTGTACATGTCCGTACCGCCGTCCGATTGCAACGAAGCGAGCTTATCCGAAATCCATTCCCCTTTGCCCACCGGCCGAAAAGGCAGAGTCCAATCCCACGCCGCATCAAAGGCGAGAATGCCGACCTGGTCCGTGGGATTCATGATATCCGCCGCCGCCACCGCCGCGGCCTTGGCCAGATCCAGCTTCGTGCTGCCCTCGGGCCCCGCGCCCATGCTGCCGGATTTGTCGAGAACGAAGACCATTGCCACGTGCGGCAGATCGAGCCGCGCGGGCGGCCGCATGTCCACCGGAAGAATTCTTTCGAAAGGCGTGCGATAGTAGCCGCCGGCGCCATAACTCTGCGATCCGCCGATGACGAGGAGTCCGCCGCCCAGGTCGCGGACATATTTTTCAATGGTTTCCATTTTGCCATAGGAGAGCTGAAAAGCGGACACATTGTCGAGGATCAGGAGATCGAATGAAGAGAGCTCGGGCAGCGTGAGTGGCTGTGCTTCCGGCGACGACTCCACCACCGAGTAGCCTTGCACTTGCAGAACCCGGGAGAGAAAGCGCTGGCTTTCTTTCTGTGAAGAAAGGAGCAAAACCTTCGGTGGCCCTTTCACTTCTACGACCCCTTGGAGCAGGTTGTTTTCCGCCAAGGTATCGTCCTTGGACTCAACCAGAAGTTCGTACATATGGCTGCCGCGTTCCTTCAAGCTCTCGCGAAAACTCACCTGGTTCGTGCCGCCCTTGAGCTGGAGGTCCCGTTCCCTTTCCAAGACGCCGTCGCGTAGCAGTTTGATGTGCGCCGGCGCGTCGCGAAGACTCTCGATCGCACCGCTGATTTCAAACCCTTCGGCGCTGTCCACCTGCTGCGGCATGACCAGGTCGCTGAGATAGATTTCGTTCCGGCCACGCGAGAGGCTCACAGGCAGCGTCCAGACCTGCGCGTTCTGCGCGCGCAGCAGCGGAATGACCCGCGAGGTTTCGCCGCGATTTTCGTTGCCGTCGGAGACCAGCAGGATCCGACTCTGCCGCCCCTCGCCGATCTGAGCGACCGCCGCTTGCAGCGCCGCTTGGATATCGGTCTCTTCGCGGTCCAGCCGCGCTGCGAAATCCGCCTCAGGCAAATCCCGGCGCGGCAAAAACTCCCACTCCGGCGCTCGACCGAACAGGAGCAGTCCGGTGCGCGCTTCGGGATTTTTCGTGCGCTTAGCCGCCTCGATAATCTCGCGCGCCTTTTCTCTCCCTTCCTGGCCCACGCTGCGCGAGAGATCGACGCCCAGCACCACGTCCAATGCGTTGGTTGCCTTGAAGATTCGCGGGTCGACGACGGCGAGAACCAGCGCCGCGCAGGCCAACGCCCGCGCCGCCAGAGGAGTGAACGTCGCGCCACTCCGCAAAGCGAGGATCCCCTCGATGATGAGCAGAACCAGTACGACAACGAGCAACGCCGGCCAGAGGGAAATTCCCGCTTCCGGCGGCTCGCCGCCTTTCTCGCCTTTTTCACCGGGTCCCACCGCGCCCAGCTTCACGCGTGGTGTGATCTGCGATTCCGCCTCGTCGAAGAGATTGATCGCGAACTGACCTCGCCGATTGGCGCTCTGGAAACTATAAAAGCCGGCTTCGGTGGTATCGGCGAATACAAAAGGACTCGTGACGGCCTTGAGGTTTTCTTTCCGGCCCGAGGGAGCGGTGATTTCTAGATCGCTGTCGGCCACGGGCAGGCGAATCTCGAAAGGAGCCCCCGCCCGAACGCTCTGGGCGGGAAATTCAAGTTGATTAGGGTGGAGCCAGTCGATGGTATTGTGAAACAAAAGAGGGAAGGCCACTCGAAATGGCAGGTCCGATGACATGAGATCGAAGCCGATGAGCAGGGCTCGAAGCTTGCCCTTCTCGAAGGCGATAAGCAGCGGAGTCTCAGGCGAGCGGGCCAGAATGGTTCCTTCACCCCCCACGGCCAATTTAAGAGATTCACGCACGTTTAGATCGCCAAGACTCAGTCCGTCGGTGAGCGGATGCTTGGTCACCGGAGTCTCCAGCCGTGGTCTGCCGATCCTTCCTCGGACCTGGATCGGTAAGTTGGACGCCACGGTGTCGATAAGAACGAAATTCCCTTGGGCCAGCGCCGGCACGGGAACGCGGTCGAAGATCACAATGTCATATTGATCCTGGGGAGCTGAGGAATTCGGCTCCCATCGTTGTGCGGTGGTGAATTCCACGTAGGGAAAGAAACGAAACAGATTGCTGAGAAAAGGATTGCCTGGACCAACGTAGAGGATGCGAACCACGGAGGCTTCGGTGACGGCGAGATAGGCCCGGTTGTCAGTGGGAAAATCGTCATCGATCTCCAGGCGGGCCTCCAAGGCCCCTGACAATGCTTCACCGACGGGATAAATCAAAACCCGACGTCCATTCGCTTCGATGTCGATCGTTTCCCGCGTCAGCGTTTTTCCCGCCAAGGTGAGTGTGAGCGGGGCGCGGATAGTTCTGTTTGTATAATTCTTTATATGCACCATGATCTCGAGGCGCGATGGATGGTCGAGTTGGCGTCGCACTTCAAAGCCGACGATACCGACGTTGTCTTTTCCGCCATCCACGGTGATGAAATGAAGGTGAGCCGATGGACGGGCAAAATCTTCAGCTCCTTCGAAGGCGCCATCGGTAATCACCACCACGCGATCCGGACTTCCCCGTTTGAGGAATGCATGAGCGAAAAGGATCGCTTCTTTGACGCGGCCCGGGGCATCCGTTGCCTCCAGGCTGCGCCCCAGCTCCTGCAGCCTTCTCTTGTCCGACGTAAAGGGCGCCAGCAGACGCGGCTCGGCGCCGGCACCGATGACCATCATCTTCTGGTCCGATCCGAGCTCATCCACTAAAGCCAGGAATCCTTTGCGCGCTGCTTCGAAGCGAGTTCCCGACCTTCCTCTGGCTTTCATGCTGGCGCTCAAATCGATGACCGCGACGATGTCGCCGGAGGGCGCGCCGAAATGAAGCAGTGTGGGGTCCGCCAACGCCGCGACGAGAATCGCCGCGGCCAGGAGCTGCAGGATCAGCAGAAGATTCTTTCTGAGGAGCCAGCCGAGGCGCGTGCCCAGGGGCTGCTGCTTCAGCACGCGCTCCCATATGAAGAGAGTGGTGGTCCTGAGTTTCAACCCTCTAGGCTTGAGGCTATGGAGAAAGAGAATGAGCGGAACGGCTCCGGAGAGAAGCAAGAAAGCGTATGGGAAACCCCAAAGCATTGCTTAAGTCACGCTGCCCACTTGCCGCAGCGTCTGTAGGACAAATTCGTCGAAAGGAGTTTTTGTCGTAGTGCGTAAGTAATCCGCCTGACGGCTGGAGCAAACCGACTCGATTTCTTGGAAATAACTCTGCAGTTCCTGCTGAAAGCGGCGCAGCAAATCCGCGTCTAAGAAAAATCTCCGCTCCCGTCCGCCCTCGACATCGAGGAGCGAGACATCACCGGCCGCTCTCGGTGTGATTTCTTGCTCGTCCAGGATATGAATGACCAAGAGCTGATGCTTCTTGCGGGCAAGCTCCTCCAGAGCGGCGCGGCAGCCGCGCGGATCGAGAAGGTCACTCACCAGCACGACCAGGCCTGGATGGGGAAAGAGAGTCGTGAAAGAGCGTATCGCCGACAGCAGATGAGTTTCGCCGTCGCAGGAGAGTTTGGTGAGAAAGTCAAAGAGGCTGAGAATCTGCTTGCGCCCTCGACCCACCGTCAGGGGCCGGCTCAAGGCCGACGAAAACGATGCGCCGCCCACGCGGTCGAGATTTTTGAGACCGATGTAGCCCAGAGCAGCGGCGACTCGTTTGGCGTAGCTGATCTTCGACGGTGTCCCCTCCGCCATCGAACGGCTCGTGTCCACCAACAGGTAAACATTCATCTCTTCTTCGGCGGTGAAGACTTTCAGCAGCAGCCGGTCGAGTCTGCGGTAGATGTTCCAATCGACGTAGCGCAGGTCGTCGCCGTGTTGATACCGCCGGTAATCCGAGAATTCGAGGCTAAAGCCTTTACGAGAGGAAGAATGCTCGCCCTTGGCGCCCGTCCAAGTCAGTCGCTTGGCGATCAGACGCAGCCGTTCGAGTTTCTTGAGAAACTCCGGATCGACAAACGACGGTGAACTTTCAGCCATGCTCAGATCACCTCGGGAACCTGAGTCAGAATTTCATCAAGTATTTTCCCCGCATTGATCCCTTCGGCGTCGGCCTCCAAATTGAGAATCAGCCGATGACACAAGCTGGGAGGCAGCATCGCGCGAAGATCCTCAAAGGAAACATTCGGTCGCCCCGATAAAAGCGCGCGCGCCTTGGCCGCGAGAATCAAACTCTGCAGCCCTCTAGGGCTGGAGCCGTAGAGCACGAATTTCCGCACCAAAGAGCCGGGCTCGTCGTCCCGCTCCCGCCGCGGATGGGTCGCGAGCACTAAGCGGACCGCGTAGTCTTTTACCGTCTCCGCCAATGGTACTTCCCGCACCCATTGACGCATCCGGAGAATGGCCGCTGCGTCCAAAACTTCGCGCAGCGCGCTCGCCGGCGCGGCGGTCGTCAGATCGGCGATGCGACCCAATTCTTCCCGCGTCGGATAGTTAAGTAAGAGCTTAAAAAAGAATCGATCCACCTGGGCTTCAGGCAGCGGATAGGTTCCTTCCATCTCGATGGGATTCTGGGTGGCGAGCACCATGAACGGGTTTTCCAGTCGATGCGCCTTGCCGCCCACGGTCACGCTCTGCTCCTGCATGGCTTCCAACAGGGCGGATTGAGTCTTGGGCGTGGCCCGATTGATCTCGTCGGCCAACACGATGTGGGCGAAGACCGGTCCCCGCTGGAACTCGAAGACCTTTCTTCCCGACGGATCGTCGGTGAGGACGTTGGTGCCGGTGATGTCCGCCGGCATGAGATCCGGAGTGAACTGGATGCGTGAAAAGCTGAGGCTCAGAGTCTCGCCGAGACTCCGGACCATGAGCGTCTTGCCCAACCCAGGCACCCCTTCCAAAAGGCAGTGGCCGCCGCACACGAGGGCGATAAAGACCTGCTCGATCAACTCCTCGTGCCCCACGATCGCGCGCGCTATCTCGGCCTTGAGTTCGGCAAAAGAGCCGCGCGCGCTTTGCATTCTCTCTTCGATCTCTGCCACCGCTTCCATGAAGCTCCTCGGATGATCAAATGGAGTGATGGAGTAATGGAGTGTTGATTAATGACCCATCACTCCAACACTCCAGTACTCCAACGTGTTTGTTGCACCACCTGCAGTTGACTCCTCATTTCTTTCCCTCTCCTAACCCAAGTGAAAGAAAATAATTCTTAATCGTTTCCTTAAGCGTGTCTGGAATCCGTTCGCTATTGAGTTCGGCTTCCGCCTGCCTCTGGTATGAGGCTATGACTTCCTCTTGGGAAATTTCACTCTTACCCGCCGACGGTTTCCCTTTCAACACCAGGCCGTCGCTTTGTCCCTCGCCAAGCAACCCTTTCAGATGAGTGGCGGCGCCTCCGGCAAATTCCGGTAGCGGCTGCGACTTTTCCTCCTTCCTGCCGGGCTCATGCCCAGGAAGGTTGCTTCGGCTCTTCGCGCGTTCGCCGTTATCCGGCAAATCCTGCTCTCCTCGTCCCGCCATCTCTACGTTGCTTTCCCCCTTCTGGCCTTGGTTCATGAGTTGCTCGAGAAATTGTTGCGCATCCAACAAGGTTCGCCGATCCAGCTCGCCAGTGACTTGCTTTTCCAATCGGCTGAGAAAAGATTTTAACTCGCTTTGGTCGAGTCGCTGTCCGGCCTGACCCTGTTTATCGAATTGCCTTTTGAGTTGCGGCAAGGTCCCGAGCTGGTCGAGCCACTTTTGTCCCAACTCCTGCGTCTCCTGAGCCTCGGGAAAATTCAAAAGATCCCGTGCCGCGTCCAATTCGGATTTCAGGTCCCGCAGGCTCTGCTGGCTGTCGGCGGCCGAGAACGGCGCCGACTGGGCTGCCGATTTTTGCATGGCGTCGAGCTTCTTCGTCATGCCGGCGAGATCGCTTTTGAACCGCTCATCGCTGGCTTTTGCGTCGAGGCCTTTCTGCGCGATCTTTTCCAACTCCCGCCCGACTTGCATCGTTTCGCGCAGCCCCTCGCTTTGGGCTCTTTCTTGCAGCTCACGGGAAAATTCGCGCAGCTTATAAGCCAGCGCTTGCGGCAGCGACAGGCGCAGGTTGTCGTTTACCGGCACGCCCGCATCGAACCACACGAGGGTCAGCCAAATCAGGAGAAGCGGCAGCACCAGGGTGCCTTGCCAGTTGTGCCGCCTTTGGAAGAGTGTCTTGACATCGACCGTTTTGATTCTTTCCTCGGCTTGCTTTACGACCAGCTCTTCAGCGGCGCCTCTCTCCCCGCGCGCCAGAATCTCCCAGGCCGTGATCGCGCGCTCCTCGAGTCGCAGGCTCTTGTCTACCGCGGCGACCGCGCGCGTAGAATCTCGAGGGCGCCAGCGCCTCTTGAAAAACATGAAGGGAGCAAGGCCGAGAAAAAACAGCAAAGGCCACCACAAGCGATTCATCATGGCCGAAAGCTGCGAGCTAAACGGCCACGTCAACAGCGCTGCGGCTAGCGCAAAGAAAGAGAGGGAAAGGAGAATCTGCTCCCGCTGCTTGACCTTCTCCCAAGTCAGTAGCTCGGAAAATTTTTGCCTGAGGGGTTCCGGATGGGAGATCAAAGCGCCACCTCTCTCTTAAGCGCCCAAAGATATGCCGTCAGCCCGAGCCCGCCAAGACACAGATGAAAAGCAAAGTGGATGGCCGTCGCGGACCATCTCAGACCTGCCAAGGTGAGCGGCTCCAACTCCTGCCGTCCGAGATACGCCAACAGAAAGGCCACGGGGTTGAGCGGCAGATAGACCAGCGCGGAAAGCAGAACCAGGCTGAAGAAAAAGCAGCGGATGAAGACCTGCCGGGTTTCAAAGCGGCGCTCCCATAGAACCAGAGTTACCAGCCCCCACACGCTGTAGCTCAACGCATAGAAAAAGAGCAGCAGGAGCGCGCCGGTCACCCGCCCCGGTGAGGTCCGTGCAATGGCCGCCGCCCAGATCAAGAAGGGCACGCAGAGAAGAACAGAAAACACGACGTGAACGGTGAGAAAAGTCAGTTGACCTTTGCCGATCGTAGCGGCCGTAAGACCCTTCTCCCGGACCCAGCGTCGGGTCGTCAAGAACCTCCAGGGCGCGAATTCTTGATTCGCCACGCGCAACGCAAAATAGGCAATCAGCAACAGTGCCGTTACCGAGCAGACCTTGAATAGACTCGCGGAGCCGCTCCACATCTGCGCATCCAGCGATGGCAGATAGAGCGACAGGAACTCCACCGGCGCAAGAATGATCAGCAGATAAAAGTACACCGCGAATCCATGTCCCTCGCCGAAAAAGACCTCTAAGCTCTCGCTCAAAACCGGATTGTCTCTCATGTGTCGTCCTCCGGGCCGGCCAACGGCATGATGGCGCGAAAGAGCGTGTAATCGCTCGCGCGTATTCGTGGATCATCGACCCAGAGCCGCCGGTCTGGATTTTTCATCCAGCCGAAAAAGACCACTGCGCTGCCGCCCCAACGCTCCGACCCTCCATCACGGGAAAAAAAAGACGAGTGAAACAGGACGTCCTGTGTCCTGTCTTTGAACGAAAGATCGCGAAAACTGATCGTGTCGGAACGGCCGGGGCTGTCTTCCGGTCTGTTGGCGGGGGCGAGGGGAAACCCTTTGGTCCAACGCGTGCCCCGCGGAACATCTCCCAAGGCAAAGCGTCGGCCAGGTACGAACAACCAACAGTCTGTCAGGTCTTTCGAACTCTGATTGTTAACCTTCACAAGCAGCTTGTCACCCTGGGGTTCAAATTCGACGCGCAAGGGAAATCGTTCGACGAAACGCGCCTTAAAGAGCCGGTAATCCCATTCTCGCATGGGCAACTGAAACCGGCTCGCACCGCTGCCGTCCTGAAGTACAATGATAGATTCTTCTCGCTGCCCCCGCGAGCGCGAGTAGACCGGAGTCAAGTCAATCCAGCCGCGCTCCACTTGAAGGTTATATTGGCGAATTTGCGTCGAAAACAAGGCCACGTTGGCTTGGGCTTCCACAAAGCCGTCGGCGACGCTCTCTAATACCGTAGAGGTGAGCAGCACGCCGTCTGGAATATTCCCGCCGCGGCTAAAGAACAAGTATCCCCCTGTCGTGGAAAAGCCAATGAGGATAGTGAGACAGATCAGCAAAATTCGTGGTGGCAACTGTTTTCGCTGCCAAAGCCAGGAGAAGTATCCGACGGCGACAAGGTAAAAGAGAATCGCCAGGAAAAGCGAGCCGGCGGGCACGTAGGTGGAAATGAAAGACGGGCTCTGGATCAGCTGAGAAAAAACCGTATCGTCCCATTGCGGCCGCGGTGGCGCATCGCTATCGAAGCCCGGCGCCAGAAGATTTCGGAAGAGCTTTGGCAGACCTTCCCAGCGCGTCAGCGGCGGCCGCCCAACGTCCAACGCTACGTAAGTAATCTTGCCCTTGCCGCGGCTGGTTTCGACGATAAGCGGCGTGCCGTGATCCTCCGCCAGCATTTTACCGTCCACGAGGGTCGACGTCTGCGCCCAGGCGTCGGTTATAGGAGATACCCCTTCAGCGCCGGCCAGAGTGGCGAGCGAGGAAATTTTTCTCAAACCCGTGACGCGAACCGGGAGAAATCGGCTGAGCTTGGGCTCCTGATAAAGCGCATAGTTGATGCTGCCCAGAATAATCATCCGGCCACCGGAGTTGATCCAGTCGTCCAGAGCGAGAATTTGCGAGCGGGAGAGCTCGCGCAAAGATAGATCATAGAAGATTAGATGTGAGACGCCGAGCAGCGCCCTGGAGTCCGACGGCAGCTCAGCCAGCGCAAGCGAGACCAAATGGTTTTGCGACGACGATCCGAGAGAAATCACCGGGGCGGTGTTGCCTTCACTGACGAGCAGCATCACCGATGCTGGCGAAAAGTAACGTCGCAGGTCCAGCTCACGGAACGTACTGCCGGTGGGACTGGTAAACCCGATTGTGAGCGGTCGGCTGATAAAGTCCGGATCGACAGTGAACTGGACGCTCTTTGTAGATTGGGAGGAAAGGAAGATTTCTCTGCGATAATAGAGCGGATAAGGCGCGCCCGCTTTGGAAGCCCCACCCTTCCATACTCGTACTTCTAAATTGCCTCCGGTAGGCCGGCCCGAATTGCTAAGCTCGATTTCAAGGGGGAAAGGACGGCCGAGCTGGAATACACCGTGAAAGCCGACGCGGGGTTCGATCAGAATTTCCGCCGGGCTAAGGGGGGGCGCTAGCAGACCCAGCAGTAGGAAGAAACCAAGATTGCGAGCACTCCTTCTGACTGAAAAGGACATGATCCCTTTCCAAGAAGGCCCGCGCCGCCAACCGGGGGTGATCTAGTCGATGTACTCTACGCTCAGGATCTCAAACGAACGAACACCGGTGGGGGTGTGGGCCTGAACCTCGTCTCCTTCGCTCCTGCCGATCAAGGCGCGGGCAACGGGAGAACTGATAGAAATTTTTCCGTTCTTTGGCTCCGCCTCATGATCACCCACGATTTGATATACCACCTTCTCCCCGGTATCACCATCGGCCAATGAAACCGTGGCGCCGAAGACAACTCTATCGCCGGACAATTTGGAAACTTCGATGACCTGGGCGCGGGCAAGCTTGTCTTCGATGTCGCGGATCTGGACGTCGAGCAACGACTGACGTTCTTTCGCGGCATGAAATTCGGCGTTCTCAGAAAGATCGCCGTGGCCCCGCGCTTCTTCGATCTCGCGAACGTTCTTCGGCCGCTCGACGCTCTTTAAGCGTTTCAACTCCTCCATCAAGAATTGGTAACCTCTACTGGTCATCGGCACGCGCGCATCAGCTGACATATCTGCGACTCCTAAATAAAATAAAAACCCCTCGGAATCGCTCCCGAGAGGCCTTCAGAAAATCTTTTTTCCTTCGCCTAGTTGTTAGAACCGAACTAATTCTACCATCCCGCGCCGATAAATCAACTCCGGATTCGATCAACATTAACTTGAGGCGCGATCGCGATTAACAACCTAAATGGTGTCCTGAGCCACAGGTAAGACAGATCAGGCTACAGCCGATGGCGCAATATTTTAGAGCCAAGAAAAAGACCCATTTTTTTTCTTTACGCCCGCTTTACGGGCCCGAACACATGGCAAGAAACGCCATGACCATTTCCGGCAAAGTCCAGAGGCGGCTCGATCTGATCACAGATCGCTTCGCGATAGGCGCAACGGGGATGAAACGTACAACCCGAGGGTGGATGGACGGGACTGGGGACATCGCCTTGCAGAATGGTTCGCTCTTTTTTCCGGCTGGTGTCGGGCATGGGCACGGCGGAGAGCAGCGCCCGAGTATAGGGATGCTTGGCGTCCTGATAGATGGTTTCACTCTTGGCGATCTCGACGATCTTTCCGAGGTACATGATCGCCACTCGATGGCTGATATGCTCGACGACTCTCAGATCATGGGAGATGAAAAAGTACGTCAGATGCATTTTCTCCTGTAGCTCCTGCAAGAGGTTGATGATCTGAGCTTGAATGGAAACGTCGAGGGACGAAACCGGCTCGTCCGCCACGATGAACTTGGGGCTCACCGCCAAGGCCCGCGCGATACCGATTCGCTGGCGTTGTCCGCCGCTGAACTCGTGGGGATAACGGTTGTAGTGATCTTCTCTCAAACCGACTTGATTGAGCAATTCTATGACTCGATCGCGCTTGGCCTTGCCTTTGGCGAGCTTATGAATCTCGAGTCCCTCACCCACGATGTCGCCCACGCGCATGCGCGGGTTGAGCGAGGCGTAGGGATCTTGAAAGATGATCTGCATCTGCCGCCGCGTGTCGCGCAGCTCGCGCTGTGACATGGCCAGCAAATTCTTCTCTTGAAAATAAATTTCGCCGCTGGTGGGCTCGACGAGCCTGAGGATCGTTCGCCCCAAGGTGGACTTGCCGCAGCCGGACTCGCCGACGATCCCGAGGGTCTCGCCCTCCTCCACCGTGAGGCTCACGCCGTCCACCGCTTTTACCGCGCCCTTGTTGCGGGAAAAAAGACCTTCGCCCACGGGGAAGTGTTTCTTCAGATTACGAATCTCCAAAAGGCTCATGGCACTCTACAGTGAAGCCGCCTGACTCGTCTGCGCCGTCGGTCGCTGGCCGCTTTCGGGAAAATAGCAAGCCGCCCAGTGAGCGGGTTCCATCTCTACCAGCTGCGGCTCGGCCTCGGCGCAAATCCCCGCCGCTTTAGGGCAGCGATCACGAAAGCGGCAACCGCTCGGCAAATGAAGCGGGCTCGGCACGACGCCGGGAATGGCGTTCAAGCGTTTTTTCTTTTTTGCCCCGGTACCTGGAAGCGAATTCAGTAAGCCCACCGTATAGGGGTGAAACGGTCGCGCGAAGATAGCCGGCGCGCTGGCGCGCTCGACGATTTTCCCGGCATACATGATCGCGACTTCATCGGCCCGCTCCGCCACCACCCCAAGGTCGTGGGTGATCAAGAGGAGAGCCATGCCGCCGATCTTCTGTTGCAGCTCTTTCATCAGCTCGAGAATCTGCGCCTGGATCGTCACGTCCAAAGCCGTGGTCGGCTCATCGGCGATCAAGAGGCTCGGGTTGCACGACAACGCCATGGCGATCATCACCCGTTGACGCATGCCGCCGCTCAACTGATGCGGATAGGAGTCGACGCGCGAGTCAGGGTCGGCGATCTTCACTAACCTGAGCATCTCGATGGTTTTTGCTCTCGTCTCTTTTTTGCCGAGTCCTTGATGCAACCGGATCGCCTCGCCGATCTGATTGCCAACCGTGAAAACCGGATTCAGAGAGGTCATCGGCTCCTGAAAGATCATGGAGATCTCGTTGCCGCGAATCTTACGCATCTCCTCGTTGTTGAGTTTGAGGAGATCGCGCCCCCGATAGAGAATTTCGCCACCGACGATGCGTCCGGGCGGCGAGGGTATGAGGCGCATGATGGAAAGCGAAGTCACGCTCTTGCCGCAGCCCGACTCTCCCACGAGGCCGAGCGTCTTGCTTTCACCGATCTCGAAGCTCACGCCGTCGATGGCGCGCACCTCGCCCTCCGGGGTGAAAAACGACGTCCGTAGATTTTTGACCTGGATCAGATCAGCCATGGAAGAAACCGACGCTACCTCGATCCAGCTTGTCTGGTTTTTTTACGGCGGGAATACATTGGAACCAAATTAACATATCAGACATGACAACATTCACAACCATACCGAAAAATTGACCGATGGTTGAATGAGTAGGGAATATTACTTGCAGGTTGAAGTTAATGTCAAGGTAAGATAGACGGACGGTGTTCGCTACAACCGTTAGCCGGGATCTGCACCCAACTGAAAAAAATCCGGTCACGCGACGCAGAAAATTATCATGGGTCGAATAAAGAGTCTCGACGAAATCAAAGCGGAAGTTCGCAAGCTGACGGGCACGAGTAAAATCTTCCGCCGCGCAAAGATCGAGGATGTGGAGTCCGTTCTAGCCAATCTTACCAGCAAAGATCCCGAGCTTTGGGCCGCGGAGTGGTCGCGCGTCGCCAAGCCCTACGAGGAGGCGGGACGCCAGCACGAACAGGCCGGTCGGTTGGAGGAAGCCCGGGCCGCCTACATCCTGGCCTATACCTACTACGCCACGGGCCGATATCCGGTGCCGCACACGCCGGGAAAAATGCAATGTCTACGCAAGAGCCTTGAGCTCTACGAAAGAGCCGGCCGCTACTTCGAGCCGCCGCTCGAAAGGATCGAGATCCCCTATCGCGATAAGGTTATTCCGACCTATTTACGGCTTGGCCGCGATGGCGCGAAGCATCCGGTGGTGATCAATTTTGGCGGCATCGACGGTTTCAAAGCGGAAGCCTTCGAATACGAAGAAGCCATGCACCGCGCAGGGCTCACCACCTGTGCCATCGACATGCCCGGGGTTGGAGAAAGCCCGATCAAGGCGTCGACCACCGCAGATTCCCTTTTCAGTGCCGTGATTGGCTACCTGGAGCAGCGACCGGAAGTCGACGCCAAACGCATCGGCATGGTCGGGCGGAGTTTCGGTGGTTATTGGGCGGCGAAGATGGCTTTCGTCGAGGCGCAGCGGCTCCGCGCCTCCGTGGTTTGGGGTGGCGGCGTGCACTATTTCTTTCAGGAAGATTGGCTGCGGGAGTCGACCAACGCGGAAAGCTATCTCATGGATCATGATATCGCTCGCTGTATGGTTTTCGGCGTCAAGACTCTCGACGAGCTTGCCGAAGTTTTCCCGTCGATGTCGCTCAAAACTCAAGGCTGGTTGGAAAAGCCCTCCTGTCCCATGCTGATCGTCAACGGCAAAGACGATCTGCAAACGCCTATCGAGGATCTCTACATTCTGCTGGAATACGGCAGTCCCAAATCCGCCCGGGTCTTCCCCGGTGGCCACATGGGCCAAACGCCGGAGACTTTGCCGACGATCATTCGGTGGCTGAAAAGTGAATTGAGCTGAATTCTATTTTGTTCCGTCGGTTGGCTTGCGGTGGGATTCAGTTTCGACATCCTGTATTCTGAATAGCGCCACGTCATGCGATTTTTTTTGAAGTTCATGCTTTTTTTCGTCTTTGCGGTACCGCTCGCTCTGACCGGCGTGGTTTTTTTAGCCATCGACGATCATCCAAAAATCAATCGCGCCGCTGAGATCACCCCGGACAATATCGGGCGTGCAAAGCGAATTCTCGACAAGAACGATCCCCGGAATTTGAAACCCGGCGCCGTTCGTACGATCTCCGTAAGCGAGACCGATCTCGACCTCGCGGCCAACTACATCGCTCAACAGTACGCTGGCGGCAGCGCACACGTCGCGTTGTCGGGCGACGTTATCCATATGAGCGCGAGCGTCTCATTGCCACGAAATCCCGTTGCGCGATTCATGAACACCGAAGCGGTGCTGAGCCCGTCGAGCCCGCTGCCGCGTTTTGAGCGTTTGCGCGTCGGGAGCGTGCCGTTGCCGGCGTGGCTTGCGGATTGGCTGCTTGACCGCTTTCTCATTACCTACCTGGGGGAGGAGGCTTACAACTCCGCCCGTAACGCGATCCGGCAAGTGAGAATCCATGACGGTAGCATCGCCGTCACTTACCAATGGCAGTCCAACTTGCCGGACCATTTCCGCGCCGTTCTTCTTCCTCCGGATGAGCGGGAGAGGCTGCGCGTTTATCAAGCGCGTTTGACTGGGGTAACCCGGTCGCTGAAAAGCCCAAATGTTTCGCTGATCGATTTGATTCATCCGCTATTCGAAACCGCTCAACAACGCTCACAAAAAGGTGATCCCGTCGCGGAGAACCGCGCCGCAATTTTCGTTCTCACCTTTTACGTCAACGATAAGAACCTTGCGGCGGTCATTCCCAGCGCCAAGGACTGGCCACACCCGATGCAATATCAGGCAACGCTCAATGGCCGTCATGATTTCAGCCAACACTTCATCGTCTCGGCCGCCCTGGCCGCCAATGCCGGGACGCCGCTGTCGGACGCCGTCGGCCTTTACAAGGAAATTGAAGATTCACGCAGCGGGAGCGGCTTCTCGTTCAACGACATCGCTGCCGACCGCGCCGGGACGCGCTTCGGTGAGTGGGCCACCCAAAGTGCGGCATCCGCGCGAAGTCTACAGAAGCGACTCGGGACTGGCGTGAATGAGCGAGACCTCATGCCGCCGACGGAAGATTTGCCGGAGTTCATGGCGGAAGCGGAATTCAAGCGCCGCTTCGGCGGGATCGATGCGCCACCATACAAGCACATGATGGCTGAGATAGAACGCCGCATTGCTGCGCTAACGCTTTACCGTTAGGTCTCGAGTTACCCAAACCCGGCGCGATTAGGCAGTCTTCCCGCTATTTGTTAATGAATTGATTCTTAGGAAAGTTCGCCGTTGCCATGACACCGCCATCGACCACCAGCGGATGGCCATAGATAAAGTCGGAATCATCGCTGACGAGAAAGAGCGCGGCTTTCGCCTGATCCTGCGCGGTTCCCAAACGACCCGCCAGATTCTCGAAAGTCCGGCTTCCGGTTACGTCATCGTCGAATCCCACCGGAGAACCCGACCGGTTGGGTACCACGCAATTGACCCGAATCTTATAAGGAGCGAGTTGCACGGCCATCGCTCTGGTCATATTGATCACGCCGGCTTTGGCCGCAGCATAGGCAATGCCATCGGCGCGACCGATCATACCCGAGGTGGATCCAAAATTGACGATCTTCCCGCCACGCCCTTGCTTGACCATTTGCGTGGCGACGTATTTGGTCACGAGATACGGCCCTTTCAAGCTTACCGCGATCACTTTATCGAATTCCTCTTCCGTGCTGTCGAAAATATTCGCATGGTCGGTGAGCGCGGCGTTGTTGACGAGAATATCGATGGCGCCGAATCGATCAACGACCTTTTTCACCATTTCGTGGACATCGCCCGACTTCGAGACGTCACAAAGCACTAACGTCGCCTCGCTCCCCGTTTTGTTGATTTCGTCAACGACCGACTGACCCCGCCCCTCATGCATCTCGATGACCGCGATTTTTGCTCCCTCCGAAGCGAAGAGTATTGCCATCGACTTGCCGATATTTCTTCCAGCTCCGGTGATTACAGCGACTTGATCTTTAAGCTTCATTCCTTCTGTCCCTTTCTCCGATCACGGTTAGGAAACCATTGCGCTAGATTTTTAAATCATCGGGAGCTGGGGCAGTAAACACGTCGAAGGCATTCAGCGTACAGGCAAGCATCGCATAGTAACCGATCGTGGCGGTGAGTTCGACCAGTCCTCGTTCGCCCAACCGGCCGTAGAGCGCTTGAAAAGTGGTTTCGCTCGCCCGACGCGAACGCAACAGTTCCCGAACGTAACTGATGATCTGCGCATCGTCAGAGGAGAAATGCTCAGGTCCCTTGCGCTGGTGAATCGCCTGAATAGTTTCGAGTGGAATGCCGGCCTTTTGCGCGTGATTTACGTGCGCCGCCCATTCGTGCTTGCAATCGAGCTCCCGCGCCGCCGCCAGCGCGGTTAACTCGATCAATTTATGATCTAGGCTCGATTCGAATCGCACGTAACTGCCCAGGTGCGCCGTGCGCCACGCGAGCTCCGGACTATGAAGCAACGCTAAGAAGGGGCCGCCCACGACACCCCGGCTCTGCGCGATCGCATCGTAGATATTGTGAAACTCCGGCGCCAACTCTTCCTTCTTGTCAATGGTGGCGATTCTTGCCATCTCTTCCCCCTTTTTCGTTTACGAGAGCTTCTGCTTGAGCCAGGCGGTCACGATCTGTTGAACCTCATCGTTGGACTGACCCCTCTTGCGCCCCATATGGCCTGCACCAGGAATGATCCGGACGTCCTTTGGGCTCCCATGCTCCAGGAGCAAATAGATATCACTGATCGGATGTTGATCGTCCTCCTTGCCATTGATACAAAGCAGCGGCGCGCAGGGCTGGTCGATTAATCCCTGCGTTACTAAGGATAGGCTCGGAGCGATTCTTAAAACTTCCTCAAGTGTCTTCACGCCGAAAATGTAGGAACGCGCGTCCAACAAGCTCGCGGGACCCATGAGATATTGCGAAGCCGTAACGGTCAGCGCTGGCCGCAACCACTCTTCTTGAAAAGTCCGATGCACCCCCGCGCCCCAATTGACCGCGCCGCGCAGTCGTTTAGCTTCCGTGTGGGCGACCTTTGCCGCCCAGTAGCCGCCGAAACTGCCGCCTATAACGGCAATCCGCTTGCCATCGACATCCTTCTGTGTCTCCAGATAATCGATGGCCGCGGAAAAAGTGCGTTCTGCGCGCGGTTCTTGGCCGAGGCACGGGTTTTCCCCCGCCCCGGGCATATCGATCGTGAACGTCGCCAAGCCTTCTTTGTGAAGCAGCTCACTATTGCTTCTGCGATCTTCCTTCCAGCCATCAACGCCGCCCCAATGGATCACCACCGGCGGACGGTTAGTCCCCTTGGGAATCTGCAGATATCCCACGACTTTCTTCCCTTCAAAAGGGATTTCAATTCTTTCCAGCGGTGGGTCCATCGTGGGTGCAGCCTTGAGAAATGTCCTGAGTGCTCCTTTGTAACAGTTCATCTTTTCCGGGCTGCTAGGGACGGGATAACGGCCGATACGGTAGTACTCATACGCCAGATAGAAAATCTCACCGGCTTCTTCCTTTTTTCCTTTTTTTTCTTGCTCCTCCCCGAGCGCCTCGTATTTCGCCCCGAACTTTTCCCATTCTCTGCCCCACAGATCGGGATCGAGGCTATCCAGTCGTTGCAGCACCTGCTCGACATCCTCCCGCTTGACCCTTTCGAAAGGATTGACGCGCCCGGCGCGATTGAGGATGTCAGCTTTGATTTCGTCGAGGCTTTTTTCTGCCATGGTGTTCGTCTCCTCTTACCGTTTTGCCCCCGGCTCTCGCGCGAGAGCCTTCAAGGCCGCTTTGTAGAAGCGATCCTCGATGAATTGCTCCGGCTTGAAGTTCGGCCGCTCTTTCAGGAGGACGATTTCAATTTCAGCGCGCTTCATCACTCCCTCGGGATCCAATGCCGGAATGAAAGCATCGCGCATGAGGTCATAGAGAGACGCGGCAATTTCCCGCTGGTCCAATCTGCCGTTGCGCATGATGATATCGATGCTGCTTTCTGACGACTGCTTTGACCATTCGCTCGGTCAGATCCGGCTCTTCTTTGATGAGCTTTGCGGTGGCCAACAAGGCGCTAAAGGGAACATCTTTGAATTCGTCGCCGCCGTAAACCAGCCGTTTAAACCCGGCTTTCAAAAGTGGCTGATCCGTCGGCGGCGCCATGAGCGCGGCGACCACGCGACCCTGCTGCAAGGCGATGATCTTGCTTAACAGAAGGACAGCAAATACACGTCTCCTCATAGCGTGTTCTCCATAAATTTGCCGGCAGCCCCCTCTTTTATCCTTTCGCCCTGCAAGAGACTGTGTCGTAATGTCATTCTGAGGCGCAGCCGAAGAATCTCGGTTTTGTGGGCTGCTGATTCGATGAGATTCTTCACTTCGTTCAGAATGACATACATGGTTTCTCGCTATTACGACTCAGCCTCCAACCGAGGGTGAGGGGGGATCGCTTGGAACCGACGGCTGTCCGCTCGCTGTGCAAACTTCAAATAGGTACTGATCGACCTGCGAATCGGATTAGCAGAAAGCGCATTCTCAGCGCAAGCCCCGAAGACGGGGATCGAGGACTTCGCGGAGTCCTTCGCCGACGAGATAGTAAGCGAGCACGGTGACGAAAATCGCTGCCCCGGGAAAAACCGCCAACCACCACGCAAAAGTAGCGCTGCTGGCCTCGTGTAATATTGAGCCCCATGTGACAAGCTCGGCGGGTACGCCGATGCCCAGAAAGCTCAAGCTGGATTCGATGAGAATCGCCCCTGCAACGCCGAGGACCACGGAAACGATCACGGGCGCAAGAGCATTGGGCAAGATGTGCTTGAACATTATTTTGCGATTCGAAACTCCCAGAGCGATCGCAGCGGTCACATAATCCAGATTTCTGATCCTAAGAAATTCGTTCCGGGCAAACCGGGCGATTCCCACCCAACTCGTCAGGCCGATGATTGTCATGGTTAGAAAGATGCTAGGGGGTAGTAGCGCTGCTACGGTAATCAAAAGGAAGAAGGTTGGAATCGATAGCATGATCTCAAACAAACGCGAAATCACCAAGTCTACCCAAGATCCGAAATATCCGGCCAGAGCACCGAGTATCACCCCGATGATTACCGCGATCCCCACCGCTACAAACCCGATCGAAAGTGAAATCCGCGAGCCGTGAATCATCCCGGCCATGATGTCACGCCCAAGTTTGTCCGTGCCGAACCAGTGTTTTTTCGAAGGAGTCTCATAGGGCACCAAGAGATCAATATTGCCTGGACGATACGGAACGGGGGGAAAAACTTGCGTGGCACCCTCGAGCTTCTTGAAGTCCACGTTCTGCAGTTCGGCTGGCCAGTGGGCTAACCCCACACCGACGAGATAACTCCGAAAAATTGGAAAGTAGATCTTCCCCTTATAAAAGGAATAATAGGGTTTATCATTCGCCAGAAAATCAGCGAACAAAGCCATGGTAACAAGGATGCACACGACGTAAAGTCCTGCCAGGGCAATCGGATCGCGCCGAAACTGTTTCCAAACATTAGACCAGAGGCCCTCGCCTGCGGCCGCATGAGTCAATGAAGTTTCGGGACGCATCGCTTCGACAGATGCCGTGTTGGATTGCATAGAACTCATTATTGCCTTCGACCGAACGCGATTCTCGGATCTACGACTGCGAGAAGAAGATCGGAGATGAGAATCCCAACCAACGTCAAAATCGCGCTAACCGTAAACAACGCCAGCACGGTTGGATAATCCCGCGCCAGCACGGATTCATAACCCAGCTGCCCCAACCCGGGAATCGAGAAGATTGTTTCAATAATGACACTCCCGCCTATCAGACCAGGGAGGATCGAAGCCAATATGGTCACCTGAGGAATCAAAGAATTGCGCAGTACATGCTTGAAGATCACAACTCTCTCCTGCAGCCCTTTGGCTCTCGCCATTTGAACGAAGTCTTGCCCCATCACTTCCAACATGCTCGCCCGCATGTAGCGGGACAATCCGGCAAAGCCGTCATACGACAGCAAGACGACCGGCAAGAAGATGTGCCAAGCTTGGTCTTTTAATTTTCTCCACAGCGACCAATGCGAGGAATAATCAAGCGACTCCAATCCTGCAGGCGGAAACAAATACAAAAAATCCCCGCCGCAGATAAACACGATCGCCATAGTCGCCGCCCATATCAACGGGACCGCAAAAAGCACAAAGGCCACGAGTGTCGTTATTTGATCGCCCAGTGAATTTGAGTGAGTCGCCGAGTAAATCCCCAGAGGAATGGCAATGAGATACACAAGCAGAAGAGAAAGCACATTGAGTTTAACCGTAACCGGAACTCTCTCGATGATCTTATTCCATACCGACTGATTGTCTTTGAACGATTCACCGAAATTCAGCGTAACAAGATTCTTCAACCAGACCGCATATTGGATAGGGAGGGGACGATCAAGACCATATTGCTTACGCCATTGGGATAATGCCTCATCCACGCCACCTTGTTTATTCCTTGATATAGCTCCTTCTCTCGCGCCACCGAGACCTCCAGCCGCCCGCAGCTCGGCTGGATCTCCGGGGGCCAAGTGCATCACCAGAAAGCCAACTAATGTAACCCCAACAAAAGTCGGGATGAGAAGAAAAAGGCGCTGAACGATGTAGCGTCCCATCTACTGAAGCATCGTCTCCCGTGCATACTTTTGCGCTGATCGAGGGACCCACCATTCCTGTGGCCTCAAGCCTGCGGGATAAACCTCCACTCCATGAAATCGGCGTTGCACCGCGCTGACCGATTTGCGCGCAAATAGAAAGGTATAAGGCTGTTCGTCGTTAAGAATCTCCTGAAACTCACGGTAAAGCTTAACTCGTTTCTTCGGATCAAATTCACGCCGATAGTCTTCGAGAATCCGATCCACGCGCGCATTCTTATAGCTGATATGATCGGATCCCTTATTGGCCGCCTGTGATGAATGCCACACCTGGTATTCGTCCGGCTCGCTGGCCTGCATTGCCCATGCCATTATTACCGCATCGAATTTATGATTCTTCACGTCGTCCAGGAAGATTGTCCAGTCGAGCTCACGCACGGTGGCTAGGATACCATGTTTTTTGAGCTCCTCTTGCAAGACAAGGATTATACTTTTGCCCGTGGAGCTTCCCGAAGGAACCTTAAACTCAAAACGAAAAGGAGTCCTCTTTCCATTAATGATTTTATCCAGAATTCCGTCTCCGTCCGAATCTTTCCAACCGGCCTCTCTGAGAATGGTCAGCGCTTTGTCTGGGTTGTAAGGGTAGTCGTGAAGAGTTTTGTCATACTCAGGGCGAAAGAAAAAAATCGGACCATTAACTACCTCCCCAAGGCCGAACAAGAGCGTCTTGACCATCTGCCTTCGATTGGTCAAGTAAGTCATCGCCTGACGCACCCGCTTATCCATAAAGATCGGATTTTCATTGTTCCAACCGATATACGAGTAACTCGGCGCGAAGTACTCCAATTTCTGGAATTCGCGTTTGAACCGCTCGCTGTTGGTACCCCGGGTATGCTGTATCGGTGTTAGATCCATTGTGTCCAGACTGCCACTCTTAAGAGTCACCAAAGCCGCATCCATGTTGTTGATGATCCTATACTTGATGCGATCCAGGAAAACCTGATCGATCCCAGGCTTGCTGTTTCCCCAGTAGTTTGGATCGCGGAGTATGTCGACCTCCCGCCCGGTTTTCCAATCTTCGAATTTGTACGGCCCGCTTCCCACGGGGTTCCGGCTGTAGTTTTTATTGAAGTTGTCGGCAAATTTCTTGACTTTGTCGGGGAGCTTGGAAGGATCTCGAAGCAGGTCCCGTAAAGTTACGTCTTTGAGTAAATTTTCTGGATCGTAGTAATGACGTGGAAGGATAAGAACATTCTCACCCAGGACGCTCTCATTCAGAAAGTAAGGCTCTTTGGTGACAAAGCGGATCGAGTACTCGTCGATCATCTCCGCATCGATGATAGAGTTGAAATACACCTGCAGAAAGGGTGCATTCACTAACGGACACTTAATCGCCTTAACGCTGAAAAGAACGTCCTCACCGGTTAAGGGACGTCCGTCTTGAAAGTGAACGTCACGGCGAATCTTAAAAGTATAGGCTCGCTTGTCCTCCGAAACGATGGGGCGCGACTGAGCAATGAGCGGCTTCAATTCTAGCGTACGCGGATCGCGCGTCAGCAAACTTTGAAAGATGAAGCTAAGTATCTCGCTGGCTGTGGCATCATTGCTCGTAAGCGGATTGAGCTGTTCGGGATCGCTGAGAGCGTGCGTCACCAGCCAATCTCCCGTGACCGGCGTTGTGGCTTCTTGCTTGGCAACAATTGGGGGGGCGCTGCGGTTCTCGGTGTCAGCCGTTTCTCCGCCTCTGCATCCCATCAGAAGGAACAGAGATAGGAGCAGTCTCCAACTTCCTTTCAGCATGCGATTCAGCTGCCGATCGCTTCGATGGGTAGCTCCTTTGCGTTGGCTGGCTTCTGTTGAGAAAACAGCTCGGGCGGAATAGAAGCATTTAGCTCCGGCTCCTGGTAGGTAATCTCCAACACCCTTTTTTGGCCCGCTGCTTCCAAGGAGATTTTTAGAGGAAAAAGCCCGGCCGGGGTAGAGGCGAAATTCTCAAAGGCAGCGCTCAACTCTGGGTTTCCATCTGGACCCAGACGATACCACCGAACCGGAATCTCGCGAGAGGGATCAAAGCTAATGATCTCCTTTCCCTTTCCTTCGATTTCACGGTAAAGCGAATTGCCGCCGATCTGCCAATCGGAAGCACTCGTTACCGGCGGCAACCCTACCAACAGACTCGTGATCTCCTTAAGCTCCAGCGGGATTCGGGTGTAACGGAAGAGATTCTCTTTCGAAGTCTTGCCGTGAAGAAAGAGTCCTTCTCTCGGATGAAACCCGGCGATCTGATTCGCATTGGCCGTCACGACCAGGATCGCGCCCAGACCCGAAAGCGTTTCCAGTCGTAATCGATCAGGCCGTTGGATGAGGACGGCCTCTTGGAAACCTTGCCTTCCTTCGGGGCCTCGATAGTTAACGGTGGCGAGCGTGCGCAGAGAGTGAAACTGTTTATCTCTTTGGGAGAGGATCTGGACCAGCTTCTCCGCCGTCCAGCCTTCGATAGGAGGTTGTTTTAGAATAGACGGGGCGGGCGGCGCCAGTTGAGGGGCAATCGAGCACCCTCCGGCTGCTGCCAAACTCACCGCCAGGAAGAGCTCTCTTGCATAGACCGGGACGGCCCATCTCGCCGACCGCAGGCTCAAATTTTCTTCTCCAGACGCTGGATCTTTTCGCGGATTCGCTTGATCTGATCGTTTTCCTTCGCATTCTTAAGCGCGTCGCGATAACGGGCTACGGCTCGGTCCGGTTTACCCGCTTTCTCGTAAGCGTCGCCGAGGTGTTCGATGATCGTGGGATCGTCCCCGGTAATTTCTACGGCCCGTTCCAACTGCTCTACGGCTTTCGGATAGTCTCCCTTCTGATAGTAGACCCATCCCAGAGTATCGATGTAGAAGCCGTCATTGGGCTCGATCTTCAGTGCTCGCATCACTAGATTTTCGGACTCGTCCAGCTGCACTCCCATTTCGGCCCACGTGTATGCCAGATAATTCAACGCTGGAGCGTTCTGCGGATTCAGCTCAATGGCCTTCTTCATGTGGGCGACAGATCTTTCCTTGTTCTTGTCTTCATCGTAAAGCGCGCCCAGCTGAAAAATGGCCTGGTCGTTTTTGGGATCCAGTGCGATCACTCGCTCCATGGACTGGATCGCTTTGGGATAATCCTTGATCTTCCGATACAGAGAAGCCAGAAACGCATAAATCTCCTTACTGTCATTTTTCTGCTGCAATGCTGGCTGCAAAACCTCAATGGCCTGCTGGGTTTGCTCCCGGCGATCGTAGAGGTAGGCGAGCTGAACGCGCGCATCGACGAACAGCTCGCTTTTCTCGGAAATGCGCCCGAACTGTTCCAACGCTTTATCGTCCGACTTTAGCTCAGCATAGGTGGCCCCCAGATAGTAGCGCGCTCGATCATTCTCGGGATCACCCGCCAGCACCAAGTTGAACTCCATCGCCGCCCGATCGAAATCGCCTTTCTCATAAAAGATAAGGCCAATCTTGATCCGCGTCTCGCGCGGGTCCGTTTCAGTGCCTTCCAGCTTCTCGAACTGGCTAAGCGCTTCGTCCAACTTGTTTTGGCCGACGTAAAGTTCGCCCAGACGTTTGCGGGCCCAGACGCTTTGCGCGTTGACCTGAAGCAGTCGTTGGTAGGTCTGTATGGCGTCCTCGGTTTTGCCTTCCAACTCGTAAACCAGAGCCAAATCCATCAACACGGCTTCGGATTTGGGATTGAGCTCCAGCGCTTTGCGATAGCTCTGTTCGGCAGCGAGATAGAGCTTACTCTTGGCCCGGACGCGCCCCAAATAGTAGTGGCCAAGCAAGGAATTGGGGTCGAGCTTTAGGATCTCTTCCAGACTCTGTGTGGCTCTGGCGTAATCCTCGAGCTGGAGGTAGAGCGCCCCGAGGTAAAGCAGCGCTTCCTGATTTTTCGGGTCGAGCTTGAGGATCTCGTTGTATTCTTTTAACCCCTTTTGATTTTCACCCAGCGAGGAGTAAAGGCCGGCGAGTAGCAGGTGATTTTCGACGCTTTTCGGTTCCAAGCTCGTGGCCGTCTCTGCTTCCACGAGGGCTTTCTTCAAATCCCCTTTTCTCAAGTAAAGCGTGGCCAGGCGAAACCGCAGGAAGCCATCCGAGGGGTTAGCCTGAACTGCCGCTTCGAATTCCTTAAGAGCCTCCTCGAAATTGCCCTCACCGAGTAGGAGTTGTCCCTCGAGGAAATGGCTAAGCCCGTTTGCTTCCGCAGGAATCTCGGTTTTCTTGTCGTGTCGGAAAGGGGCTTCGGGAGACCAGTCGAGTCCTTCAGGGGGTGACTTGAGTTCGGGGACTGCCGAGGCGCAACCGGAAAAAATTACGAGGAAAACGACGCTCCGGACAAAGCCTGTAGTCATCACCTAAAAGGGTTAACACACTAGCTAGGGAGGGTCAATGTAGCGTCGCCCGATCTTCATTCGTCGTCATAATTGTGGTAGTTCTCTTCGCAACAACGCACGGGTTCACGAGTCGATTCCTATGACGCTCGAGTCACACGACAAGATAGAAAAAGAAATTCTCGAGCTCCGCCGGGAGATCGAAAAACACAATTACCAATACCACGTCATAGACGATCCGCTGGTTAGCGACGCGGATTACGATCGCCTTTTTCGCCGCCTGGTCGAACTGGAAAGGCAATATCCGGAGTTCGCTTCGCCGGATTCCCCAACCCAGAAGGTCGGCGCCCCACCGCTGGAAAAATTCGGAACCGTTCAGCATACGTTGCCCATGTTGTCGCTCAACAACGCCAGCGATCGGGAAGAAATGGCAGAGTTCGAAGAGAGAATTCGACGATTTCTGAAGAGCACCGGCCCGATCGAGTACGCCGCGGAGCCAAAGATCGACGGAGTCGCCGTGGAACTAGTCTACGAGGAGGGGCGCTTCGCCGTCGGATCGACCCGCGGGGATGGGATTCATGGGGAAGATATAACCGTCAATTTGAGAACCATTCGCTCCATCCCTCTAACGCTCCGCTCGGAGAAACGAAGGCCGCCCGAACGACTGGAAGTTCGCGGCGAGGTTTTTCTTTCCCGCAAGGCATTTCAGCAGATGAATCGCGAGCGAGAGGAAGAAGGGCAACCGGTCTTTGCCAATCCGCGCAACGCCGCGGCCGGATCCTTGAAACAGTTGGATTCGACGATCACGGCGAAACGGTCGCTCGATATTTTCTGTCATGGAGCAGGAGCGGTCACCGGAGTGAGCTTCGCCAGTCACCTGGAATTCCTCCAAGCGATGAAAGACTGGGGCTTAAAGCCGGTACCCTTTGCTCGCGTCTGCCAAGGCATGGAAGAAGTCCTTCGGCAGCGCGAGGAGATGGAGGCTCGGCGCGACGATCTGCCGTACGAAATCGATGGCCTGGTTGTAAAAATCAACAGCACCGAGCTCCAACGTAGATTGGGCACGATTGCGCGCTCGCCGCGGTGGGCCATCGCTTACAAGTTCAAGCCCCGCCAAGCTACCACCCGCATTCTCGACATACAGCCCCAAGTGGGTCGCACCGGCACTTTGACCCCGGTTGCGAGCCTGCAGCCCGTCCCCATCGGCGGGGTTGTCGTAAAGAGCGCCTCGCTGCACAACATGGATGAAATCGCGCGTAAGGACATTCGTATCGGCGACACCGTCGTGGTTGAACGGGCCGGCGACGTCATTCCCTATGTCGTGCAGGTGTTGACCGGGAACCGAACGGGGAACGAGCGCCATTTTGTCATGCCCGACCGCTGTCCGGTTTGCGGCGCCGCCGTCTTCCGCGAAGAGGGTGAGGCCGCTTACCGCTGCATCGGGATTTCATGTCCCGCGCAGCTCAAAGAGAGTCTTAAGTTTTTCGGCTCGCGTGGGGCCATGGACATCGAGGGACTGGGTGACAAGCTCATCGACCAGCTCGTGGAACTCAGCTTGGTAAAGGACATAGCCGATCTCTACAGCTTAAAGAAAGAAGAATTAGCCGAGCTGGAACGTATGGCGGAGAAATCCGCGGAGAATCTTCTCAACGCTTTGGGGCGGAGCAAAGACGCGACGTTGCCTCGCGTTTTAACCGCTCTGGGCATTCGCCATGTGGGCGAGGCCACGGCGAAGCTCCTGGCGGAGCACTTCGGCGACTTGCCGTCCATCATGCAGGCCACCGAAGAACAATTGATGGAAATCCGCGAGATCGGCCCGCAGGTAGCTAAAAGCATCGCTCAGTTCTTTGCGCAGAAGGAAAACCGCAGAGTGATCGAAAAATTGTTGAGGGCCGGTGTCCGCTTTCGCAGTGAACCCAAGAGAGAAGGAACGCTCACCGGCTCGACGTTCGTTATCACCGGCGGTTTGGAGAGCATGTCTCGGGTGGAAGCGCAAAAACGGATCGAGGCTTTGGGTGGCCGCGTAAGCTCCAATGTGAGCCGCCACACGACCTTCGTCGTTGCCGGTGCGGATCCGGGATCCAAACTGAAGAAGGCAAAAGAGCTGGGCGTCCGGATCCTGGACGAACAACAGCTATTGCAGCTTCTCGAGGCTTGACTAGTACCGGTCTCGGCGTGGAGGCCGGCCGCCACCTCCGCCTTCGCGCGGTCCCCGGGGTTGTTGAGGCCGCGCCTCGCTAACCACGATGTTCCGGCCCTCGAAATCTGTGCCGTTGAAGGCCGTGATCGCCCGCTGCGCCTCGTCGTCGGAACTCATCTCGACAAAGCCGAAGCCTTTGGATCGCCCGCTAAACTTGTCGGTGATGATTCTCGCGCTGACCACCGATCCGTGCTGCGCAAAATGTTGTTGGAGCCTTTCTTCCGTAACAGAGTAGGAAAGATTCCCTACGTACAACTTAGCTCCCATCGCGGCCCTCCTTATTGGATCAACAACTGTAGTTGTCTCGGGATCGACTTCTCCAAAGGGCAGGGCCTTAAACGGTCTCGGAAAATGGCAACCACTCTCTCGGCGCGCTCTTCGGTAAAATGACCCTTCTGAACCGCGGCCAGACTACCTAAGTCAGCGGGCGCTTGTCAAATCTCGCGGATCGCTCGTTGCGCTCGCGGAAAAGCGGATTGCGGCCGTTCCACCCGTGCGGTAATTAAGAACTGTAGCGGACATGGAATCATTATCTAGTCAGCAGAGCCGAGTTCATCTCAAAATCCAAGGCCGAGTCCAAGGAGTCTACTTCCGCGCCGCGGCTGTCAACCAAGCTCGACGTTTAGGGTTAACGGGATGGGTAATGAACTGCTATGACGGCTCGGTTGAAGCAGTCGCCGAAGGCATACGAGCTAAACTGGAAGAACTAGTGCGCTGGTGTCACCAGGGTCCACCGGGTGCTGTGGTGAAGCAAGTTCACGCTAAATGGGAAAAGGCCAGCAACGAATTTCAGGAATTCCGGATCAGACGATGAACGGAGCGTGGCAAACCCATCCCTCTGAGAATTTTACAAAAAGAGGGGACGTTCATCCCCTCTTTCATCATAAAAAACCGCGCCGTGATCAAATGTGCGCTCAATCCGAATCCGGTTTCTTCGGTTTGTGCGCATCGGTTTTCCATGAGCAAAACTCATGGCACCGACAAGCCGATGAACGATCCTCGCCCTATGACCGTGAAAACGAGTGCGAACGCGATGGCTTATCTTTCAGTCACCTCGCTCGAATGATCTCAGCTAATCAATCCGGCATGCTGCCGCCAGATCCGCTCTGTTGTCCGGCCCCACCCCCTGGCTGCTGAGCCACTTCGGGACATCCCGCAAGAGTCAAAAGAGATGCGAGTAAAATCCCGCTCCAGATTAGCTTAAAAGTTTTCATCGGTTTCCTCCGTGAAAAAAATTTATCGAACGTCGTCATGGAAACGTCCGCTGCTGGTGGTGCCGCAATTGCGATGCCATTGATATTAGAAGCCGTGAGATTGGTAAAACAATGACTTAGGGATCGCTGTACGGATGCTAAGATGTTGCAAAATTAAACACCTATCTGTTTTTGACCTATCGCGATGATGCAAGCCATTGTTATTTTTTGATTTCTAGCTGATTGTTGCAAAGGTATACACGGCGATGTATTTTGCCACGGTCGAAGCCGATAAAAATCGTGCAAACGGCTTTCCCGCTCTGGTCGAGCGCCATCGGAGCACTTCGCATCGCTGCTACCATCACACGAGTTACTGAGGCGACCGCGTGGTACCGTGAAGTTAGGAACTAAACTGATCATTTGTTTGGTGACGACCATAGTCGTCACCATGATGATTCACGGCTACTTTAGCGTTCGGCAAGACCAAGAGAATATTGGCCGGGAGATTCGGGTGGGTATGCGTGGCTTGACGAGGGCCATCCAAGTTGGCTTGAGAAATTTCTACGGTGATCTTCACGATTTGAAAGCCACGCAGAACTTTGTCGATGCCGTAGGGCCTCAGGGAAATATCCATGGCCTGATTGTATACAACCCCGAAGCGCAACGAGTCATTGTCTCTGCCTCGTTGCGTTCCGACACAGAGTTTTCCGAGCTGGACCCTGCCCCCATCCTCAAGCTGGACCCGGGTCCGGTGCTCCGAACAGCCAAAGGGACAGAAGGATACATTCGCAACCAAAGCGTTCTGATTTATTATCGCATCGAACCGATTTTTAGTACCCGAGGTCAGACCGCCGGCGCGTTTGTTTTCGCGCGCCAGGGATCGAGACTAATGGCGAGTATTCAAGAACGGCGTAATCGAATCATCGCTACCACTTTCATTTTGGCGGTGATCTTGTCCTTCTTGATCCTAATCATCGTACGGCGGAATATCACGCGCCCGATCGACCACCTGATCTCGCGAATTCGCGAGATGGGTCAGGGCCATTGGCAGCAACGGATCGAAACTCGGGGTCACGATGAAGTGGCTTCGTTGGCCAACGAATTCAATATCATGTCCGAAGAACTTGAGGGAAGTTACTCCCGTCTGGTCCTTGAACAGGAAAAGAAACTTAAGCTCGAACAAGAATTGCGTCACACCGAACGGTTGGCCTCCGTGGGCGAATTAGCCGCTGGCCTGGCGCATGAGATCGGAACGCCACTGAACATTATCGGTGGACGCGCGGAGCATCTATTGAGACGTCCGCGCAGCCAGGCCGAGCTCAATGAAAACTTGCAGATCATTCGTTCGCAGATCGACCGAATCGCCGGCATTGTGCGCCAACTCTTGGAGTTTTCGCGACGACAGGAACCGGTCTTTCGTCCCGTCGACCTCGCTCTGCTGTTGAGCAACGTAAGGAATTTTCTGGACCACAAAATCCACGAGAGAGGAATCAAGGTCGAGATTCAACCCGCCAACGGGCTTCCGACTATTCAAGCGGATGCGGATCTTCTGCAGTCGGTCTTTATCAATCTCTTTTTAAATTCTCTCGACGCGTTGCAGCCCGGGGGAACCATCAGGATCAGCGCCGAGGTGAGAAAGCCCGGCACATCATTGAATACACCGGCCAACGGAAGAAACAGCTTGTGCATCACGTTCGAGGACAACGGTGCGGGAATTTCATCGGAAAACATTCATCGGGTGTTTGATCCGTTCTTTACGACCAAAGACATCGGCGAGGGCACCGGGTTGGGCTTGTCCGTGAGCTACGGCATTATCAAGGACCACGGCGGCGAGATACAGATCGAGAGTGAGCCCGGCAAGTTTACCCGTTTCGTCATCTCCCTGCCGACGGAACCGTCCGCGATCGAACGAGACAGCAAAGGGTTATGAGCGAGGAACACCATTACCCAAGCGTGGCTCAGGGCCGGGTCCTCATCGTCGAGGACGATAGGGAAATGTGCCGTTTTCTCGCCGAGCTACTCACAGAGGAAGGTTACCAAGTTGAAATCGCGCATGACGGGCCGGCGGCGCTCGATCGTTACAAACGAAACAATTTCGATCTCACGATTACGGATCTCATGATGCCGCGCATGAAAGGAACGGATCTCGTCAGTCATCTCAGAGAAACCGACCCCCACGCGACGATCCTGCTCATCACGGCGTTCGGCACCATTGAGAGCGCGGTTGAAGCCATGCGCGCCGGCGCCTTCCACTATCTCACCAAGCCCTTTCGCACCGACGAAATCCTTATCAATGTGCGCTGCGCATTGGAACAGCGGCGCCTCAAAAAGGAAGTGGAGCGACTGCGCAACGAAGTCCAGGGTCGCTATCATTTTGAAAACATCATCGGCAAAAGCGCAACCATGCAAAAAGTCTATGAGCTCGTCGCCCATATCTGCGATCTTTCCGCCAATGTGTTAATTACGGGCGAAAGTGGCACGGGAAAAGAAATGATCGCCCGCGCTATTCATTTCAACAGCGCGCGTGCCAACGGGCCTTTCGTTCCTCTCAACTGCGCCGCTGTGCCCGAGACTCTGCTCGAAAGCGAGCTCTTCGGTTATCTCCGTGGTGCTTTCACCGACGCCCGAAAGGACCGGCTGGGGCTGTTTCAAGAAGCTAACGGCGGCATACTCTTTCTCGATGAGATCAGCGAGATTCCGCTGAATCTGCAGGCTAAGCTGCTGCGCGTTCTCGAAGATAAGGAGGTGAGACCCTTGGGAGCCAACCAAGCCGAGAGAGTCGATACCCGCGTGGTCTCGGCCTGTAACGGCGACTTGGAAAGTTTGGTACAACAAGGGAAGTTTCGTCAGGATCTTTATTACCGGTTAAACGTCGTTCGCATCGATCTGCCGCCCTTGCGGGAGAGATCGGAGGATATTCCCAGCCTGGTTGAGCACTTCATGCAAAAATTTGCCAGCCAAACCAAGCGCAAGTTGGATGGCATCGAGCAAGACGCTCTCGCCGCGCTTATGAACCACCGCTGGCCGGGTAACGTCCGGGAATTGGAGCATACCATCGAACGGGCGGTGCTGCTCGGCACAGAAAGTAGGATCGGATTGAAAGATCTTTCTTCCCAATTAGCGGCGCCTCCCGACGGTAAATCGCCTGTTGCGGAAGCGGCATCGAAGGCCTACACGCTAAAGGATCTGGAAAGAGAGTACATCATGCGAGTCTTGGAAAATACCGGCGGGAACAAAACTGAGGCGGCCAAGATCCTCGGCGTGGACCGAACCACCCTCTATCGCAAGCTGGAAGAATACAAGGTCAAATCGTAGTTCTGCCGCTCTGGGCCAGAGCTAAACGATAAATTTCTTTCTTGGAGTACCCGTACTTTTCCCCTAAAATTTCGGCAATTTCCTTCACGCGGAGCCCATCGTCCTTGAGTTTACGGATTTCTTCCTCGATCTGCTCCTGCGAAACTTCGCTTTGCCCTCGCGACCCGCCGATCAAGAGCGTTAACTCCCCTTTGATCTCCCGGCCGGCAACTTGTTTAGCCACTTCAGTCAACCGGCCACGCAGGAACTCTTCATGAACCTTGCTTACTTCTCGCGCCAACACGATCTCACGATCCCCCAGAATCTCGGCTAGATCGTTCAGCGTCTCCGTCAGCCGATGAGGCGCCTCATAGATGACCAGGGTCCCTGTTTCTGAGCTCAGCGCGCGCAGTCGCGCGCGCCGCTCCTGCTTCTTAGCGGGCAGAAAACCGTCGAAGACAAAGCGATCCGTGGGAAGCCCGCCGGCACTGAGAACCGCCGTCAATGCGGAAGCCCCTGGAATAGGAATCACTGGAATTCTGCCTCGGATAGCTTCAACCGCCAGCCGATAGCCTGGGTCCGAAATGGCCGGCGTTCCAGCATCTGACACCAGCGCAATTTGTTCGCCCCGTTCCAAGCGGCTCATCAGTTGACGCGCTTTGGTCTTCTCGTTGTGCTCGTGGTAGCTGGTCAGCGGCGTGCGAATGCCATAATGGTTCAAGAGAATCTGAGTGTGACGCGTGTCTTCGGCAGCGATGACATCGACTTCTTTGAGCACGCGAAGCGCGCGTAAGGTGATATCCTCGAGATTGCCGATGGGAGTGGCGACAACGTACAGCGTCCCAACCAAATCTCGCCTCCGTGGAGTTCTTTGTGAGTTTTAGTTGTGAGTCATTGAACCATCAAAACAAGCGATCCAAGCCTGGAGTCGAGCTGAGCCATGGTGATGCGAATCGGCAAAGATTTGACTCCGGGAACAAACGCAGAAATTTTCACAAAGCTAACACGGGGAACGACTCACTTGCAATTTCACCTACGGGAGCCTATTCATAAAGCGGAATTGTCCGTTATTGCTGAAATCACCAGCAGGCCGTCTCTAAGGAATCAAACCTATGACCACAAAAACGGTTCTCATTTTCGGCAAGGATCTGTGACCCTACACTTCGGGAGCCCGTGAGGACTTCTCCCGGCGCAAGATTCCCTTCGAGTATGTCAACGTTTTGGAAGACGATGAGGCTCTTCAGCGCATGCTCAAGTATTCCAACGGTCGCCGCCAGGTACCGGTGATTGTGGAAGAAGGTAAAGTCACGATCGGTTTCCGCGGCAGCTGAGAGGTTTGAAACGGCCGACGGCGTCGGCTTCCATCTACGGACATCACACACAGGCCAACAGCAAATTTCTTTCTCATAGCCTGCGCCTCTTCCTCCACGCCTTTGGGTTCGTGAGCAACTCTGATAATATAAGCTTCCGCTGCGAAGCGAACACGATGAGACGATGCGATGAACAGTTCACTTGAAAAGCTGATCGTTGAGAAAGCCCGCGCTGCTTTCGGTGAAAAGACGAGCATCGCGTCCCTTACCGCTCTCGCCGGCGACGCTTCGAGCCGGCGTTATTATCGCGCTGTTCTCGCGGGGCCGGGTACTCCGCCGTCGGTTATCGTCATGGAACTCCCTGACGGAAGCTCGTTACCTCTCTCCTCGGAAGAATTGGCGGTCTTCAAGGAACCTCCCAAAGAGCTGCCCTTTCTGAATCTGCACCGTTTTCTAATCACGATTGGCGTGAGGGTGCCGCAACTTTACGGCCAGTGGGAGCAAGAAGGCATCCTGCTATTGGAAGATTTGGGCGACATCGCTCTATGGGACCGAGTGCAAGGATTGCCGGAATCTGAAATCCTCGGATGGTACCGTAAGGCGATTGACGAACTCTTGGTGCTCCAACTGGCTGGCACATTCGCGCGCAACGACTCCTGTATTGCGTTTCAGCAGCGCTTCGATTTTCGTCTTTACATGTGGGAGTTCGATCATTTTATCGAATACGGTCTGATCAAGCGTCCGGGCGTGCAAGCCTGCATGAGCGCGACCGAGGAATTGCGCAAGATTTTCGCCGATATCGCCCATCGGCTCGAAAGCCAACCTCCTTGCTTAAACCACCGGGACTACCATAGCTGGAATCTGATGGTTCACAATGATGCGGTCGCCGTTATTGATTTCCAGGACGCGCTGCTGGCACCGCCGCAATACGATCTAGCTTCGCTGTTGAATGACCGTGTGACGGATAGCATCATCCGGCCTCATCTTGAGGCTCAGCTGCTCCGCTATTATCTCGACAAGTACAATGAGGGCGCAAAGCAGCCGTTCAACCGGGATGAATTTTTTGACACCTACTTGCTCTCGGCGATTCAAAGAGACTTGAAGGTCGTCGGGCGCTTCTATTATCTGGATATCGTCAAGGCCAAGCCCGGCTACAAAAGATTTATCCCGTCGACAGTCCGGCGCTTGAAACGAAACCTCGCGCGATTGCCGCAAACCGAAAAACTCCTGCCGATGCTCGCCGACCATTTCGAGGAGATGCGATGAAGGCGATGGTCTTTGCCGCAGGCCTGGGCCATCGGCTGCAGCCGCTGACGGAGACGATCCCGAAGGCCCTTGTGCCTGTGGCCGGTCGTCCAATGATCGACTACCCGCTCCTGCTCCTGCGCCGCTACGAGGTCCGCGAGATTATTATCAATCTGCACCACCTGGGCGATCAGATTGAAGCTTACCTGGGGGATGGCGCTAAATTCGGGCTTAAGATCGGCTATTCGAAAGAGCGAGAGCTGCTCGACACCGGCGGCGGTCTTCTGAAAGCCAAACCGTTTCTTTCAGAAGGGCCGTTCATCGTCATTAATACGGACGTGTTGATCGATTTGCCGCTGGCTGAGGTCATCGCGTTTCACGAAGAGAAAAAATCGACAGCGACCTTGGTTCTGCGGGCCGATGAACTCGCCGATCAGTTCGGTTCCATGGAAATCGATTCGGATGAACGCATCGACAGATTCTTGCACGCCAAGAGACCGAGTGCGTCTGCAATCGCGGGCACCAAGCTCATGTTTACCGGCGTGCAAATTCTCAATCCTCGAGTCTTCGACTATATGCCAACCGACGAAGGCGCGCAGAAATTCAGCACCACTAAGGACATCTATCCGAGAATGCTGGTCGAAGAAGAACCGCTCTATGGCTTTCGCTTTGAAGGATTCTGGCAGGATCTTGGAACCGCGGATCGAATCAGAAAAGCGGAAGAGCGTATGGCCCGTGGGAGGGCTAAGCTGCACTATCTGTAGCTGAACCACGCAGCTAAAATGCAGGAGATGCGAACTGGAGTGGAGTAATGGAGTATTGCCGAATAGGATGGGCAATGATCCTGCAACCCATCACTCCACTACTCCATTACTCCAGTACTTCATTCTATCTTACTTCTTGGGTTGGCCGGCCGTGATGACGCCGCAGGCGAGTCGATCACCCGAATTGCCGGCAGGATCGCTCATATTGTCGTCCGCGCTAGCATGGATAACGAGGGCACTGCCGTCCGCGTCAAATACTGAAATTGTCCCGGGTTTGAGAGTAATGCCGTCCGTCAAAACTTCGTAACGCCCGGAACCGCTCTTGGCAACATAAACGTCAGGAAGATCCCCGGCATGGGGGCCGTCAGGATTCTTTAAGCCGTGCTTTTTTTGCCCTGGGTTGAAATGGCCTCCGGCGCTATTGAAGGCCGGCCCCTCGCACTTTCCCACCGCATGAACGTGAATCGCGTGTAAACCAGGGCTCAGCCCCTTGACCTGCAATTGGATCACCACTCCTCCCGCTTCTTCACGCAGATTAGCCGTGCCGACGCTCTTGCCATCCTTGTCCTTGAGCTCTGCATACGCCCGGGATTGGCCTTGCGCGCTCGCGTTCGAGGCGAGCACAAAAACCAACCCGACTGCCAACAAGATGTTTGTGCTAGTCATCATAGGACTCCTTCTTTCCGACGTGATTCTTCTCTCGATTAATTCTATACCCCGCAGGCAATCGACATCCAAGACGAATTTCAGCATGCCTCTTATGACGAAGCGTCCAGCGCCCACGGCTATAGTCTCACTACAACTTGTATTCGCCGGCCGTCAGGTTGATTCGAACCCTGACGGTATCCGCAAGAACTCGTAAGTAATCGAACGGGCCGACATGACTTCTGTCGTCGTTCACCCAGTGGGCGGGAATAATGCCGATCCGGTAGTTTAAGGCTTGCGCCAGGGCCAAAACCTCGATGTCGAATCCCCAACCTTCGATTACCGTTTGGGAGAAGATTCGCTCCGCAACTTCGCCGCGACAGGCCTTAAAGCCGCATTGCGTGTCCCACACGCTGCGAACCGCAACCAGCTGAACGATGAGATTCCCCGCGCGCCCAATCAACCGCTTGTACCAGGCCTGGGGAACCGCCTGTTGCGCCTCGGGGGCATCTTTGGAATCGCGCGACGCGATCACGAGATCGTAACCTTTATCAAACAACGGCTGCATCTTGTCGAAATGCGCGATATCCGTGGAGTTGTCAGCGTCAGTGAAGAGACGCAGGCGACCCGCGGCTTTAAGCATTCCCTCTTTGACCGTAAAACCTTTGCCACGATTTACCTGACGGTCGAAGACCTTGAGATGGGCGATCTCTCCGGCCATCGCGTTCAAGACGCCGCGCGTGTTGTCGGTCGGCCCATCGAGAATCACAAGGATCTCATAGCTGAAGGAACCAGTGGCGAAATATTCGTGAAGTCTTCGCAACGTCTGAGGCAGTCTCTCGGCTTCATTATAGACGGGCACGATGACCGAGAGATAAATATCCGGCGATGTCATCGGAACCCTGACGAGCGGCCCCAGGTTGTCTCGATCGTATGTTTGCTCATCGAGGTCATCTTATCATTTTCGATCACCTTCTAAAAAACAGTCCCGTGGATAGTAATTCACTTTGATCTCAACCATCCGTCCAAGCCAAACCCGCGTGTTGGTTACAGGAACCAATGCAACAGTTTTAGCGCACCCTGCTCAACCGCGGAGCGATGGGGGCTGGTGGCGTCAGCGGCAGCCAATACGGCGTGGCGATTGGCGACATACCAGTCGTAGCTCTCTACAAACATTTCTTCGTTCGAATAGCGCGGAATCCACCCCAGCTTAGTGCGTGCCTTGGAGATGTCGAAGTAGATAGATCGGCCGTACATCGACGCGTGATAGGAACCTAACGGCGAGATTCCCAGAGCACAGGAAAGTTTCATCGCTGCTACGATGGGCCGCATCGGCAGAGACTTCACCTCGGAGCCGGTACCCGCATGGTGGCAGAGGTGCTCCAGCACTTCCCGCATGGTTCCGAACCGGTCCGTGCCGCAATTGAAGTCATTGGCACCCTTCAACATGCTCGCCCGAATACAGGCTTCCGCGAGATCGTCCGCATGAACGAACTGATAGATGTTTTTACCGTCGTTGAGCACTGGGATTTTCTTGCCCTGGTAAATCCACTCAAAAAGGATCTGGAAGATTCCCAGCCGACCGTGACCGGCGATGGTGCGGGGGCGGACGATCGAGACATCCAGACCTTTCCGCGCGTATTCCCAGCACAGGGTCTCTCCGGCGAGCTTGGCTCTGCCATACTCCTCCACGGGAGACGGGACGGTCTCCTCCGTCACGGGATTCGACTTGGGTACTCCATAAATCGCACTCGACGAAGTGTAGATCACCTTCTTCACTGCGCGGCGCGCACACGCGTCAAGCAGGTTCTTCGTGCCGTCGCGATTGACGCTCCAGAACAAGTTTTTGTCTTTTGCCAGCGGCACTTGCGCTACGTTGTGAAAGACAACATCGATCGCCTCACAGGCGGTTAAGAGCGCATCGGCGTCGCGGATGTCGGCTTGCATCAACTCCGTGCCGGGATATGTATTCGTGGGCAGATTGACGTCAAAGATGCGGACCGAATAGCCGCGCTCTAGGAGCCTTCTGGTAAGCAGCTCGCCGAAATAGCCCGCTCCGCCAGCAACTAAAGCTTTCGTCATTTTGCCGCTCAGATTTGGATTCCTTGCTCGATACACCAGGCCAGCGATCGGCGCATGCCTTCTTCCAGGGCGACCTTCGGCCGATAACCCAGTTCCTTCTCAGCCTTTGCGGCCGAACAGGCGATCGTCTTATTCAGCTCCGACAGAACGTGGATTTTCTGGTTGTAAAAACCCAACGATTGTAGTGTAGCATCCGCCAGCATCGCCAGCTCACTTGCGACCTCCGGCAGCCGGACCCGCCTATGGGAGACGGTAAAATTGAACTCTCGCTCCAGGAGCCTCTCGACCGTGTCCACAATCTCATGCATCGAATACGGTCGGCGGTCGGCGATCCAGTAGATCTCTCCGCGCGCCTTTTCGACCAACCCCGCGAGCAACAGTCCTTCGCACAGATTATCGGTGTAAACCATGGAGCGAAGATTGTCGCCCGACCCGACAATCGGCACTTTTCCGGTACGAATCATCGAGAAAAAGAGAACCTGTCGCCGAGGCGGATTAGGACCGTAAAACCAAGGTGGCCGCACAATCACCGTCTCGATCTTTCCTGCTGCTTCGACCTCTTTGACCAGCAGTTCCATCTGCAGCTTGGAGCGGCCGTAGTTCATGTATGGATTATACGGCGAAGATTCATCAAACAGGTGCTGCGCATGTGGGTTGAAGCCGAAGGGAGAATTCGACGACACCACCACCGCGCGCCGGACCCCCGCCGCAATGGCTGCCGATAGCAGGTTCCTGGTGCCGCCTACGTTCACTTGGTAGAGATCCTTCACGCGCTGCGGATGAATGATCCCGGCCGTGTGGAAAAGCACGGCCCCATTTGCACCTTCACAGAATCTCGCACAGTCGGCAGGGCTCTGGACATCACCTTGCACCGTGTCGATCTGACTGCTGATAGCTCGTAAGCTATTCGGATTGTCGCACGGGAGAATCAGGCATCGGATGCGAAGCCCACTGGGTCGCTCGTGCAGAAAATTCATGTCGAGGCTCCGTTCGGCGATAGCCCGGGTGAGGTTTTTACCCAGCCAGCCACAGGCGCCAGTGATGAGAATTGTTTCCACCTGACAAGCCACGGTTAAAGGTCTTTGGTGAAGTGCAGCGCATTCCGACGCGCGAGTGCCAGGATGCTTCCTTGGGGATTTACCCCCGGCGCTGTACAGAGCAAGCTGGCGTCATTAACGAACAGGTTCTTATAGCCGTGCACCTGGCCAAATGAATCCACGGCGGTAAGATCCAGCGCCTGTCCCATTGGACAGGATGAGAAGAGATGAACGGTCGTCAGGTTGGTCCGATCTCTTGGAAGTTCCGAAGGTATTCTGGTTAGATCCGCTTCGCTTCGTAAAACCGCCGTTCCGGCGATGCCGGGGTACAGTTCCGTCGCTCCGGCTGCGAAAAGCAGCCGACACAAATAAATCACGGCAGTGGCGAGGTCTCGCATGTCCTCGGCGCGTAAAGAATATCGGATCAGCGGCGCCCGTGAAAGCGGGACATTGCGCACCACGCCGGCATTGGGTCCCGCAATCGCCGCGTAATAGATACTCATTCGCCGCCATAGACGTTTCAAGTCTATCCCGCCATCCAGGTGGTCCATCGTCGCAAGCGCGAGATACGGTAGGGACGAGATCGAACAGCCCATGCTGATGGGCGGCGAAAACTCCTTGACTTGCTGCGCGCCGATGTCGGCGTACTCGCCGTTGACATCGTCTTCGAAGACCGCCGCAACTTTGATCATGGGAGAAAGGGCAAGCGCATTGCCAACGTTTTTCTTGATCCCGCTGCGGCGCAGCAAAGCCGGAGTTTCTATGGCGCCGCAACAAACAAAAACAGCGTCCGCATCGATGGTGAACGGTTCTGCCTGCCGTACGGCATGGACTCGCCAGTGAGCGCGAGCGCGTGTCAGTTTTTCCGCTCGCACGCCCGGCACCAGCCGGCAACCTGCCGATTGAGCAGATGGGATAAATGTCTCTGTCATCGATTGACGTCTGCCTGTCATCCGGGTGCCCGGGGCCTCGATTTGAGCGTATTTGTACCAGCGCGGCACCTCCATCGTCTTCCAGCCGAGTCGCTCGGCCCCGATCTTCATTTTGAGCGAAGGGGCAGTTGGGCCGCCCGGATTCAACTGCACGCTTAACGCCGATTCACACGCTTCGAAATGCGGGAGTAGATCCGTCTCTTCCAGATGCTGCACCTTAAACGGATCACGCCAAAGCTGCAGGATATCTGCAGGAGTGCGATGGTATAGACCCGCGTTGATCTCGCTGCCGCCACCGACGCAACGGGCCTCCACCAACGGCACGTTGGGCGCGCCCAATGCCGGGTTAAGCCCGCCGCAACGGTATTTCTGGCGCATTTCTTCGATGCTGAAGGGCGGGCACGAGTCAAGCTTCAGGTAGGGCCCTTCTTCGATCATCACGACATCGAAGCCCCGTGCCGACAAGGTCGCAGCGGTTATGGCCCCGCCCGGGCCCGATCCGACCACAGCTACCTGGCACCGGACAAACTCAGCCATCACCGACTCGCTGCTGCGCCTCCGGTCCCGCGGCGCGAGTACAAAGCGAGCACGGCAAGGCTACTGTAGAATCTTATGAGGCCGCGACACGGCCCGAATCGCGAGTGGCGCCAGATCTCCACCTGCACGTACCGCCGTTGCCACGGTCTTTTGTAGAAAAGCGAACCTTCGAGCAACAGACGGCTCATCCCGAAGGCGGATGTGGCCAGCAGAACGGGCCAGCTGAGAAAGGGGGGCATCTTGCGCAATTGTTCCAGGACGAACTCGGCAACATCGTCATAAGATGTGGCCGGAGCGCCCGCAGCGCGATGGTCCTGCGTGACGGCAATAGCGTCGCAGAGCGCAGAAATCGTCTTCGACAGATAAGGCAGCATGATTTCACGGTACGAAAACTCTGAAGTCAAAGGTCGCAGCCAGCAGCACCATAACAGCCAGCAATGCCGCTGCGTATGTAGACGGCTCCTTGGCGGTGTACTGGATCGGGTCTTCCGTCAATTCACCTCTCCTGCAGATGATCCATAGACGGGTGACATAGTACAACAGGATCGGTTGTAAGCCCCAAAGGAGGGCCGGACGGTGATAGAGCAATTGCACGCTGTCGCTGTTGATATAAAACGCCAGGACCAGGGATGACAGGAATCCGCTGCACATGCCGGCACTGCAGACGGCTTCCAGGTCCATTGTGAGATACCCGCGTCCCGGCATGAGTTTTCGGTTATCCTGCTGATGCTGAATCAAATCAGCGGCGCGCTTGCTGAAGGCGAGGCTAAGGAAAAGAAAAAACGCAAACGGAGACAACCACAGAGAAAAAGCAATCCCTGTCGCCAAATGTCCGGCAACCACGCGCAGCGTATAAAGCAGGGCCAGAGTCAGCACATCAACGAGCAGTAGACGCTTCAAATAGAGCGAGTACAAAGAAGTTAATGCTAAGTAGGTAATCAGCGCGATTACAAAAGCGTCAGGAAGGAGCCGCGCTATCACTGCGCTGGCCGTGAGACATGCAACCGCGAGCAAGATGCCGGCACCCATCGGCATCCGGCCTGAGGCGAAAGGGCGGTGCTTCTTGGTCTTGTGACGACGGTCGTCCTCTAGATCGAGGAGATCATTTACAATATACGCGGCGGAAGCGCAAAAGCCGAATGCGAAAAACGCCAGCGCCGCCCTGCCCGCGATAGCCCCTTCAAAAATAGTGTGGGACGTGATCGCAGGGACAAACACCAGCAGATTCTTAACCCATTGGTAGCAGCGCATTGAACGCACGACGTCGCGGAAGCCGGCGAGCGACGGAAACACCCGCACCACATTGCCGGCGCGGCGAGCCGAACGCTCCACCCGCCTGGAAGCATTCACAAGGACGCTGTGCCGACAGCCCCTCCAGATTTGCAGATCCGAACTCGAATTACCGACATAATCAAATTCTTCTCCGCACTGTTCTACAATGGTCTTAAGCTTGTGCTTCCCCTTTAGATTTCGTTGTCCGTCGCTGCCTAGGACGATGTCAAAAAGCCCGAGCGGTTCCACCACCGAGCGCGCTTGTTCACAGTCGGATGCGGTGGCGAGAACGAGACGTCTGCCGCGCACTTTCTCATCTCGCAGCCAGGCCAGCAGGTCCTCACGCAGGGGTAGTAGTGACACGTCCATTTTCACCCTATGGAAGAGTTTGCGCTTCAGATAAGCTCGCCCCCTGAGCAGCCAAAGGGGTATCAGTAAGGCGAGCCACGGAGTCTGTTTGATAAGACGTAAGGCGGACTCGAACGAGAGATCGGTACGAAGCAGTGTTCCATCCAGGTCCACGACCAAAGGAACGGTCTCCGAGCGAGGTTCCGCAGGTTTACTCGCCTCTTCCGCATCCCAATTTTGCGTCATTTGCAGGCGAAAATATCAAGATCTTGAAACACCGGCAACTCGATGACGTTGACGTTGAAGATGCGCTTGTTGCGGCTGTGGTTAGTAGATATCAACGAAGTGTAAACCAGCCGGCGGGTTCGGTTATCGATCGCGAGGAGCACTTGCAAGTCTGCAGGCAGTAGCGCTCGGCGAAACAGATAGCCGTCATCGAGCTTGCCGTCACGGGGCGAGGCCAATTTTTAATCTAACTCCAAGCAGAAGCCCAACGGCAAAAGTCACCAGGATGATAGGTAGGCCTATCGGGAGGCCAACAGCGTTCGACGCAACGATTTCTTAAAACGCAAAATCCGCATTATTTCTTTTAACATGCTCCTGGCGTAGGTTGCGGATTTATTGGCCGCGTTGGTGGTGAAAAAGCTCTTGAAACTGGAATATATTCGGGTGGGCTTCAAAACAAAATAGGAAACATAGAATAGCAGAAACCCGAAAAATATCAGCCAGGTTAATTGCCTGGAAGAAACACGGTCATTGTATGACGTTTTCTTCACGAAGAAGCTTTGAAATGTGAAAAGGCTCATGAAATAGTTGTCATCGAATTGCTTAATTTTTCCCGCATCAACCAACTGCCTGAAGGAGGTCGTGTTTGGCTGGGGAGAGTAAGCGTTCAGGTTAACTCCCGTAAATCCCAAACGGGCACACTTGATGATAGCCTTGTAGTTATTCATTATGCTTTTCCAGTCATCTTCCGGGAAACCAAAAATGAAGTTGCACGAAACGCTGATCCCTTCGTGAATTGCATACTTCGCGGCCTCGAACATCTTCGGCAAATTGACTTTCTTTTCTATCGCCCTCAAAATCCTTTCGTCTCCCGATTCCGGTGCAAATTGAAACTCCGAACAGCCCGCGGCCTTAATAACTCTGGCGGTTTCCCTGTCAACGGCCTCACTTCTCGTACCTGACGGAAGCTGAAAGGTAATTTTGAGCCTCCTGTCAAGGATCTCCTGGGCTAGTTGCAAGATCTTTTCTTTTTTCACAATAGCTGTCAGATCCTCAAAATGAAAATCCGTGGCCCCATATTCGGCCATATATTTTTCCATCTCATCCACAATTAACTTGGGATTTCTCATGATCCATCTTTGCGTCCACATCTGGGGGCTGGTGCAGAAGGTGCACCTGTAAGGACAACCCCGAGTCGCCAACATCGGCATGTAGCGTCCTAACGCGGCACCGTGAGGCTGATTGAAGCCCAAATAACTCTCAATATGGAAATGATGCCAGGCAGGTAGAGGGATGTCGTCAATATTGCGCAGGCGTTCTCTCCTACAGGTTTGTATGACTTTACCGTCCTTGCGTAACGCCACACCGGCAATCATCGATAAGTCTTTTGGCATGCCCTTTTCATAGTGATGCAGCACTTCGATAATAGTCTCTTCGCCTTCTCCCAGCACGATCACATCGACTGGGGCTTGATTCAACACAAGGTCAGGCATCCCAGTAGGATGTTCTCCTCCAAGAATCATCGGCTTATCAGCATAAATCTGTTTGATCTTTATAATAAGACGTCTCGTCGCCGGCCACTGGCAAGAAAACATGTTGCTCAGCGCGATTATATCTGTTTCTCGATCGATTCGGCGGACAATCTCATCAAAACTAAGTCCACGGAGATAAACCGGCCCAAACTCCGTGTAAGTAGTCAATGCCGAACCGACAGCATCGATTACCTGGACATGATGCCCTTGCGACTCTATGCTCGCCGCGATATAGGCCACTCCCAAGGGAGGAATAACAACATTAGATGCATGATTCAGCGGAAAGGTATATCTCGGTGGGTCAATCAGAGTAATATGCATAGTTGTTTTGGCGACCTGAAGTTCAACGCAGCGGATTTTCCCACGATCGCCTGCCAGCCCGCCCTTTCAGAGTCCTGGAGGCCACGCCAGAAGGGATCTAGTCAACTCGGATCACCATTTTTGGGCGAGAGTATCCGGTGAGTGCTGCTATGTCAACTCGGCTCGGGAGTCAGCGGGCAAATGATGCTTGACCAACTACCTTCATGCAATTATAGCTCTGCCCTTAAAAGAACTCCTAGATCTGAGCCAAGCGGTAGCCCATTTAGCACTTTATCTTTCTGTTGTCGTGCCGGCTTAGGTGAAGCGCAGAGGATGCCGGAAATTTTTGTGAAACGGCGATAGGAGAATTTAGCGATGCCCGCAAAGTCCAAGCAAAAGAAAAAGTTGGGAGGTGGCAGAAAAGAGGGAGCTGCGCGGGTCGTTGCCGAGAGCACTGGGGTCCAGTCGCGGCTTCTTTTCGGAGTCACACCGGCGGTGATCGCTCTCGTGACAATCGTGGTTTTTCTCCCCACCTTGCGAAATGGCTTTGTCAATTGGGATGACGAGACATATCTGCTCGAAAATCTCCATTACCGCGGTCTGGGGTGGGAGCAAATTCACTGGATGTTTACCACTTGCTATCTGAGTACGTGCATGCCGCTGACCTCGATGACGTATGGTTTGGATTATGTTTTCTGGGGAATGAACCCAATAGGATATCATCTGAGCAGTTTACTTATTCATGCCGCCAACGTAGTTCTGTTCTATTTCGTCAGCTTGCGACTATTGCGGCTTGCCGCGTCATCCTCAGCTGATTCACGGCGACTCCCGATACAATTGGCGGCTGGGTTTTCCGCACTTTTCTTTTCTCTCCACCCTTTGCAGGTTGAGGTGGTGGCGTGGACATTGGGACGGGAAATGGCCGTTGCCGGCTTTTTTTTCTTTTTGACTCTGCTTTGTTATCTCAAAGCCGCAGAGAAGGAGTCGATGGCTGCCTCGCGTTGGCGCTGGATGAGCGCAGCCTGGCTTTTTTACATGATGTCCCTCCTAGGCAAAGAGATCGCGATGACTCTTCCGTTCGCCCTCATCGTTCTGGATGTTTATCCCTTGCGCCGCCTCGGCAACGGTCGGGGAAAGTGGTTCGGGTCACAGGTTCATTCGGTGTGGTGGGAGAAGTTACCATTTCTACTTCTAGCCGTCGCAGCGGGGTTGCGAGCAGTATTGGGGAAGCAGGGAACGGAAGCGGTATACCCGATCGAAAGTTATGGTTTGTTACCCAGGCTTGCTCAGGTCCTATACAGTTTGGCATTTTACCCGTGGAAAATACTCATCCCAACCGGGCTATCTCCGCTCTACCCATTCCGTCCTTTTACTGGATTGTGGAATTTGCCGTTGCTATGGAGCGCTGTCTTCGTCTTTTCGCTAACCGCAGCACTTTTCCTTATCAGACGTCGTTGGCCTGCCGGTCTGGCGGCCTGGGTTTTTTACGCGGTGTTACTCGCACCGCTCAGTGGTATCGTCGCCTTCGGTCCTCACCTCGTCGCCGACCGCTTCGCCTACTTGCCGTGCGCCAGTCTGGCGGTATTGGCGGGGGCCGGTCTATTTTATTGCTGGCAGCTTTGGAGCAGGGGTCGTCTCGGTTTTCGAACGTTAGTTTCGACACAAACTTTTGCTGTGCTGCTCTTAACCGGTTTAGCGGTTTTGACTTGGCAACAGACCCGGATTTGGCATGACTCTGAGAGGCTGTGGCGACATGCGCTTGCTATTGATGAAAAGTCGAGTTTTGCCCATAACAATTTGGGCCTCATTCTGGCTCGGCGTGACGCGCTGCAAGAGGCGATCAATCACTTCCGCCGCGCCGTGCAGATTGATCCCGCATTTGTGGAGGCGCACACAAATCTTGGAAATTTTCTTGCGCTACAGGGTTCGCGCCAGGAAGCGATCGCTCACTTGCGCCAGGCCCTAAAAATTGATCCTGCATTTGCCAACGCGCATAATACCTTAGGCAATATTCTGGCAGACGGAGGCGAATTGGACGATGCGATCGAACACTTCCGCAAAGCGCTGCAAACGGATCCACAACTCGCCATGGTCCATTATAACCTGGGGCGAACTCTTGCCCGGCGCGGAGATATAGAACTTGCAGTTACGCACTATCGCGCCGCGCTAAAGATTACCCCCGCAGATCCTGACATCCACAATAACCTAGGTCTGCTGCTTGCCAGTCAGGGCAAATTAGACGAAGCCACAACCCAATTTCGTGAAGCTCTGCGGTTAAATCCCGGCTACGCCAAGGCATACTTCAACCTGGGCAAAGTATTCTCTCAACAGGATCGACTCGACCAAGCAGTCGACTATTTTCAGCAGGCCCTCCGGATCCAACCGGCGGTCGCCGAAATCCATGAGAATCTGGCGCGCGTTTTCGCCCGTCAGGGCAAGAAAAGCGAAGCCGTGAAGGAGTATGAGGAAGCCCTGCGGCTTATAGAGTTACGCCGTAAGCCGGGTAGCGCCGGTTAGTTAGTTGCGATCACAGGAAGCGAACGGATAAGAACAAGGTTACGACCTACAATGCCTGACTCTTTTTCGCTGTGTTATGGGGTTGCCGGAATCTGATTCTGTGCTTTCATCAGTCGTAGCGCTTCCTCATAATGACCCTCGGCCTCGTTCTTCTTGCCTTGCGCCGCGAGCAATCGTGCCAACGCCACGTGAGCCTCGGCGAAATCCGGTTTCAGATTAACGGCCCGTCGGAATTGTGCCGTCGCCACATCCAGCTGCCCCTGCCGCGCCAAAACATTTCCCAAACCGAGATGGATTTCCACTTCGTCCGGGCTTAACTTCAGAGCTTGCCGGTAGTTTTGAACCGCATTTTCCAATTCCCCCTGCCGGGCGTAAACTCTTCCCAGATTAAAGAAGCCTTTGGCGTAGTTGGGATCGATTTGCACGGCCTTCTGAAATTCTTCCAAAGATGCATTGACGTCTCCTCTTACCGCAAGCAGAAGACCCAGGTTGTTATGCGCGTCGGCGTCGTCGGGTCGTACACTTAGAGCGAGACGATAATGTGAAATCGCCTCCGTCTGCTTTCCCTGCTTCGCCAAAAATCTACCAAGGTTGTAATGAGCGATGCTCGAATTGGGATCGAGCTTCAGGACATGGCTCCAAAGCGTCGCCGTGTTTTGCCAAATTTCCGTCTGCCTCCAAGTCAATGAGGCAAGCGTACCCAGGATCACTATCGCTACAACGGTAGCTGCCAAGGCGGACGGCGCGCCACTACGCTTCTGGCCCGAAACTCTGAGAAAGTAAAGTAGCCCCCCTCCAGCTAAAACCGCCGAGCTTTGGCAAGCCAAATAGCTGTATCGGTCCGCCACCAACTGCGGTCCGGTCGGAACGATGCCGAGAACCGGAGCCAAAACGACGATCGAGTAGAGCCAGCAAGCCAGACCGGCAGGCCAGCGGTTTTTGAGAAGATAAAAAGAAATTGTCAGTATGATTGTGGCGATTACGCCGGCAACTATTGAGGGGTCGGAAAGACTGAAGTGAGGGGGTATTTCGTAAAGCGGCGATAGCTCGACCGGAACGACTGTTTTCCACCAGTAAAAGCTAGGCCCGAAAAGCGTCTGAGCTAATCGGGAGCCAAGACTGTAGCTGTCTAGAGACCGCAGCGCCGACGCTTGCTGCTGACCAAGTAAAGCGATGAGCGCAAACGGAATCGCCACGAGCACGAAAGGGATCTTCTCCCGCAGCACTGGGCGCTCTGCGGAAACAAACCATTGTCGCGGACTCCAATGCAATCGTCTCAAAGGATAAATATCCAGGATGAATAAAACCACCGGAAGCGTGATCGTGATGGCCTTGGAAAGCAATGATAAAACGTAAACGGCGAGAGCCGCATGTATCCATCGTCGCGAACCCCCATCGGCATGAGAATCGGAGTTTGCTCTCAAGTAACAGTCGAGGGTCGCGAGAAAGAAGAACCCCGACAGCACGTCGCGTCTCTCGGTAGCCCACGCGACAGACTCGACCCGCAACGGATGAATGGCGAACACAAGAGCCGCAAACGCCGCGCTCATGGTAAGCTGCCAGGCTCCTTGATGGTTAGACATGGGCAAAGCCACTGTCAGCAGCCGGCGGCAAATGAAATAAAAAAATACCGCATTGGCGGCGTGAAGAATAAGATTAGTCAAGTGATATCCGACCGGGTTCATTCCCCAAATCAGGTAATCAAGCCCAAGAGTCATCCAACTCAGCGGCTGGTAGGGACCCATGTGAAACGTGGTAAACATCCAGCGAATTTGACTCCATCCCAGACCGCGGTAGTGCGGGTTGCTTACCAGATTCTCGTCATCGTCCCAGCCGACGAAATCGTTTCGCAGGGCCGGGAAAAAAGTCAGAAAGGTTGCCAGGGCAATGAAGCAGGGAACCAACCACAACCAGAAGTCGGTCGTTCCGCTCCGTACCCACGAGGAGTCCGGTTTGCCGGATGATCTCGTGGCGGTTCGTTGTCTTTTACCTGCCACTCCTATGGATCTCCCGCAGCGCGTGACTTTACTATCCGAACGGCCGCTTCATAGTGTTTGGCCACTCCTCCCGCTTCACCTGAAGCGCCAGAGCCCGGCCCAAACTTTCTTGTGCCTCGGCAAATTCGTGCTTGGTTTTCCAGCAGGCTAGCCAGATCGGCGTGTGCCTCCGCGGCGGTGGGATGAGTTTCAATGATTTGCGCAACGGTTCTACCGCGTCGCCGAATAAAGCTCTCAGCAACCTAAACGGCTCGACTAAATTCCTAGCCTAGGCAGAGTTAGCGGCGCGTGCTCAAAATACGCATCGCCTCCGCATAATGCTGTGTGCCCTCTTCTGTTTTTCCCAGTTCGGTGAGCGCCTGACTCAAGCTCAAATGCGCTTCAGCGGATTGCGGTTGAAGACGCACCGCTTGTTCGAATTCTCTTGTTGCATCTTGCAGACGACCTTGGGCAGCTAACACTCGCCCCAAAGTGTGGTGCGCTTCGGCATAGTCGGGGCGGATTGCAATGGCTTGTCGAAACTGCTCAACCGCATTATCAAGATCGCCTTTCATGGCAAGGGCCGCACCCCAGTTGAAGTGGACTGCGCTTTGATCCGGCGCGAGATTCAAGGATTCACGGAATTGATCAATTGCCTTGTCGATTTCACCCAGCCTCGCATAAACGACACCGAGATAGTATCGAGCTTTGGCATTTTTTGGCTCAATCCTCAAACCTGCTTGGAACTGCGCTAGCGCTGCTTGCGGTTGCCCGATCAAATTCAGGGCTGTGGCCAGATCAAAATAAGCATCGGCATACGTCGGGTCAATTTCCAAGGCCCTGCGGTAATGCTCGATCGCCTCTTCGGATTGACCCCTCGCCAGTAGAATATTTCCCATGTTGTTGTGGGCGATGCTAGAGAGTGGGTCAATCTGTACAATATACCGCCACAGTGTTTCCGAATCACGCCAGACCTGAGTCTGTTTGCGGGTCAGAACCGCCAAACCACTCAACAACACCAACAACAGAACCACAGACGTCACCAAGACCTGCTGACTGTCCCTCCTATTCTCCCACCTCCGCCACAAGTAAAATAAACTCCCTCCCGCCAAAACTGCCCAACCTAAACACGCCATGTAACTGTACCGATCAGCCACCAACTGCGGCCCACTTTGCACAAGGCCCGACACCGGGGCTAAAAATATTAAATAACATGCCCAAACCGCCAATCCCGCTGGCCAGCGCCGCCTCAACATGATGGTGATAGTTACGAGCGACAAAACCGATGCCCCGCTGACTATAAAGGCCGGAATCGAGGGATCTATCGTGACGGGGATCTGATAGAGGGGAGACAAGTCTAAGGGGACAACAGTCTTCCACAGATAAAAGGCCAACCCGAATAAGACCTGAAGAAATCGAGGCAAAATACCATACCGTTCCAAAGGTCTCATGGCCCCGATCTGGTACTGGGCAAACGGCGCAACAACACCAGCTGCGACGCCAAGCATCAAGAACGGCACCTTCTCCCACCACACTCGCCGGGCCGCCTTATTCCACCATCCCCTCTGGCCTCCTATCCGTCTCAACGGATATATATCTAAGACCACCAATATCAGTGGCAACCCCACTCCCGTTGCTTTTGATAACAGAGACAACGCGTAAACCGCCACTGCTCCCAGCAACCACCATCGCCGAGGACGAGTTCCATCAGGTTTCTCGACAGCCCGCAAATAACAAAGAATCGTACAGAGAATAAAAAACCCCGAGAGCACGTCTCGCCTTTGTGTCGCCCACGCCACCGACTCCACCCGCAAGGGATGAATCGCAAAAAATAGCGCAGCAAAGCATGCTGCCGCTCGCAATGCCAACTCCTCCGAACCGGCAGAAAGTGAATAGGCCAAAGACAACAGACGCCGCGCGAGAAAATAGAAGAGCACAGCGTTTACCGAGTGAAGCAGAAGATTTGTGAGATGATACCCAAGAGGGTTCATTCCCCAGACAAGGTAGTCTAGAGCAAACGTCACCCAGCTGAGCGGCTGGTAATGTCCCAGGTGAAACGTCGTAAACATCCACTCCAGGCGCGACCAACCCAAACCTCGATAATGCACATTGTCCAGCAGTGTCTTATCGTCATCCCAGCTAACAAAGCCATTGCCGATAACCGGCGAGAAAACAACAAGAGTCGCCAGGAATATCACACCAGGACATATCAAGCGGTCGATGATCGACTCGCGAACTTCACCAAGGGTAGGTGCTCGATTACGGGGCGTTCGATTCCTACGCCGGCGATTACTGCGCGGCGAAGCCATCAGCGCCTTCTTAAAATGTTGCACAGCTTCATTCAACTTCGACGGTCAGCCCGTGCGTTTACCGGAGTTATTATGCTCGGCCGCCAAACGCACAGTTAACTCATCGCCTCCGTCAACAACATGCACCAAAAAATCGGCGCGGCGCTATTCTGTCGCCGGTGCGTTTGGCAGGCTCTTACCAAGCTGGCTTGACTTCTTACTCCCGCTGGGATTATTGGTTTTCATTCAAGTTCAAGGAAGAACATGCCATATAACAGTCTCGTTGATTTCGTTCAAGTTTTGACAAAGGAAGGCGAGCTCAGGCGCATACTTTATCCAGTTAAAGCCGAACTGGAAGTCACCGAGATTGCCGATCGGGTCATGAAAGGGGGCGGCCCCGCGCTGCTGTTCGAGAATGTCGTCGGCAAAAAAATGCCGGTTCTGATCAACGCATTCGGTTCGCAGAAACGCATGGCGCTCGCGTTGGGAGTCACGGATGTGGAAGAGACCGCACGTGAAGTCGAAAAGCTTGTTCAGACCAAACCGCCGAAATCCTTCAAAGAGAAGCTGAACCTTTTCTCCGAACTTATCCGTCTAGCCGGAATTCCTCCTAAAATTGTCAAACAAGGCGATTGTCAGCAAGTGATCCATCGAGAGCCGGATCTAGGCATGCTTCCGGTGTTAACCTGCTGGCCGGGTGATGGCGGCCCGTTTGTTACATTGCCAGCCGTGTTCTCTAAAGATCCACGCAAAGGAACGCGCAACGTGGGGCTGTATCGCATGCAAGTCTACGACCGGCAAACGACCGGTATGCACTGGCATCTCCACAAAGTTGGAGCGAGACATTATCAACACCAAAAAGAGCAAAAGGGAAGAATGGAGCTTGCAGTCTGCCTGGGCGGAGATCCAGCGCTGATCTATGCTGCCACGGCGCCGCTTCCCGATCAGATCGACGAGATTCTTTTCACCGGGTTTCTGCGCAAGAAAGGATTGGAGCTGGTCAAAGCAATTACCGTTGACGTGGAGGTGCCGGCCAGCTCGGACATCGTCATCGAAGGATATGTCGATCCGTCGGAACCTTTACGCCGCGAGGGGCCCTTTGGCGATCACACCGGCTTCTATTCATTGGCGGATGACTATCCCGTATTTCATGTAACCTGCATCACTCAACGAGAGAATCCGATTTATTTGACGACTATTGTTGGCCGCCCACCCATGGAAGATGCCTTTATCGGGAAGGCGACGGAGAGGATTTTTCTACCGTTGCTTCGTCTCACTTTTCCGGAGATCATCGATATGAACTTGCCGGTTCATGGTGTCTTTCACAATCTCGCCATCATCGCCATCAAGAAAAACTATCCGGCCCACGCGCGCAAGATCATGCATGCCCTTTGGGGAATGGGGCAAATGATGTTTACTAAGACACTCGTCGTCGTCGATGATGACGTCAACGTGCACGATCTCTCGGAAGTCACTTGGGTCGTGGGCAACCATATCGATCCCAAAAGAGACATTGTCTTCGTCGAAGGTCCTGTCGATGTTCTGGACCATGCCGCTCCGATCATGGGCTATGGCTCGAAAATGGGTATCGATGCCACTAGGAAATGGCGCAGCGAAGGCTTCGAGCGCGACTGGCCTGGTGCTATTGTGATGGACGAAAAGACGAAGAGTTACATCGACTCCATATGGGAGAAGCTCGGGTTGTGAGAATAGTACTCAGAATCCCCCTCCGTTTTCAGCTTCTGAACTTCGGCGCCTGATTTTTGAATTCTATTCCGGAAGAAACACAATCGCGAGCCGATGGCGCCCATAGCAACTTAACAAAATGTCTAAGCCGAGGAATAAGAAATCCAGACCGCAACGTCAGAGTGAGCCAAGCACGCAGTTAGACTTTTGGATTGCTCTCTTTGTTGCCATCGTCACCCTCGCAGTCTTCTTTCCCGCAACGCGCAACGAGTTTGTGGCCTGGGATGATTATGAACTTTTGGTAAACAACCCTCGCTACCGAGGACTTGGATGGGAGCAGCTTCGCTGGATGTTTTCCACTTTCTATATGGGTCACTACCAGCCTCTTAGCTGGGTAACATTCGGCCTGGACTATCTTCTCTGGGGCATGGACCCGTTTGGGTATCATTTGACCAGTGTCCTTTTGCACACTGCAAATGCCGTACTTTTTTTCTTTGTCGCTCTCCGCTTGCTTTCGCTAACCATACCGCCTGGCTTAAGGGATCTCGCGCTCAAAGCGGCCGCTGCGTCCGCCGCGCTTTTTTTTGCCATCCATCCTTTACGGGTGGAGTCGGTGGCCTGGGTAACCGAACGACGCGACGTGCTCTCCGGCCTCTTCTTTTTAGCAACCATCCTTTCCTATCTTCATGCAACTACTGTTTCACATGCCAGCTCCTTTCGACGGAGATGGCTTTGCGTCGCCTTGATCTTTTACAGCTTGTCTCTTCTTTCCAAAGCAACCGGCGTCACCCTACCTGTCGTTCTTTTGGTGCTTGACGTCTATCCTCTCAGGCGGCTCCGATATGTTCCTGGAACGTGGTGGTTTGGTCCTTCCGCCCGCCCGATCTGGTGGGAAAAAGTTCCGTTTCTGGTCCTTGCTGCGGCGGCTGCCGTCATTGCACCGTTGGCGCAACATGACGCCGGGGCTATGGCATCTTTGAGGAGACATGGTCTACTCCCTCGTTTAGCCCAATCCAGTTATGGAGTGGTATTCTATCTCTGGAAGACGATTTGGCCTACAGATCTATCCGGGTTATATGAGCTTCCGCCGAATCTCAATGTATTAGCATGGCCATTCTTGTTGACTGGCGCCGTAGTTGTAGGAATTACCATCGGTCTGTTCATGCTCAGGCACTCGTGGCCCGCTGGATTGGCGAGTTGGATTTGCTACGTCATTATCGTTGCACCCGTTCTGGGGATTATTCAAAGCGGGTGGCAGATGGTCGCGGATAGATATAGCTACCTGTCCTGTTTGGCATGGGCGGTGCTCGCAGGAGGCGGTCTATACAATTGGCGGGAACGCAGTATTGATCCACGCCGGGACGGCCGCAAGTTTTTTTTCTTTGCCACTGGAGCGGCAGCTGTGATCATCATGACTTTAGGTATCTTGACGTGGAAACAGGTGAAGGTCTGGCACGATACGGATCTACTATGGAATCACATCCTCGCTATCACAGATAAATCAACCTTTAAATCGGGCAACGTTCACCATCTTGTGGCTCGTTCCATGGTGGACCGGGGAGACTGGGATCGAGCGGTAGAGCATTTTCGAAAATCCATCGAAATCGAGCCTAACCTTGCTCCGTTTTACAGCGATTTGGGTAATGCCTTAGCTAGACAGGGTCGATGGGACGAGGCGGTCGAAAATTTCCAGAAGGCTCTGGCGCTCAACCCGAATCTCAGCGTAGCCCATTTTAACTTAGGTAACGCTCTCGCTCTTCAAGGGCGTTTTGGGGAAGCTGCGGCGCACCTGCAAGATGCCTTGAGGATTAAACCTGATTATACACAAGCCTATAACAATCTGGGCAGGGTCTTGGCTGCGCAAGGTCAATTGGACAGAGCAATTGACCTCTTTCGCCGGGCCGTACAAATTCAGCCGGACTTTGCCGAGGCTCATCAAAGCTTGGCTATGGCGCTCGAGGAGAAAGGTAGGAAAGAAGAGGCAGTCCAGGAATTGCAGGAAGCCACGCGGATTATGAAATCGCGGTCTGAAGCCCAAGCGCAGCGTTGATTTTGCGGAACAAGCAACAAGCGCGAGCACCAAAAAATTACACGAACTTAGTAAGCTGATCCGCTTCTCACATACAATCTTCGCGCTGCCGTTCGCATTGGCCTCGGTTGCCCTTGCCTGGCCTTCTCACCCGGTAACGCTGACAACGTTGCTCTGGATTCTCGTGGCCATGGTGGGCGCCAGAAGCGCGGCCATGGGTTTCAACCGACTCGTTGACAGGGAGTTCGACGCGCTCAATCCGCGCACACGGGGATGGGAGCTGCCTCAAGGGAGAGTAAAAATTTCGGAGGCCATTGTCCTGATAGTAATTTCTTCCCTGATTTTCCTCTATGCCGCCTATCAAATTAATGTCATCTGTTTCGTCCTGGCGCCTTTGGCGCTGGCCATTGTCTTCTTCTATTCGCTGACGAAGCGTTTCACTTGGGCTTCTCACTTATTCCTCGGTCTTGCTCTTTCACTGGCGCCGATGGGCGCATGGCTAGCGGTATCGGGATTGCCCATCGATCTCGATGAGCTAAAGACCCCTTTGTTTCTCGGTCTGGCGGTACTCTTTTGGCTCGCAGGGTTCGATGTCATCTATTCTCTGCAAGACTTTGACTTCGACCGGCAACAGGGACTGCATTCCATTCCTGTTCACTTCGGTATCGCAGGCGCGTTGCGGCTTTCCGGTTTATTCCATTTCGGCACGGTGCTTTTTCTTGCAATGGTGGGGCTCTCAGCGCAGCTGGGCATCGTCTACTGGATCGGTTTTATCGCCGTCTCGGCCGTCCTTTACTGGGAACACCGGATCGTGCGGCCGGATGATCTATCACGCATCAACCGCGCATTTTTTGACCTTAACGCCTATGTAAGTATCGGCTATCTCCTCACCACAGTCGCTGACCTCATCCTCAATTCCGGAATCGGTACCGGGCGATGACGCGCGATACGCTCACACTGGCAATCCGCCACCAGCTTTAACCGATTGCTTTTCCTCTCGCGTCTGACTATGTTAATTGCCAGGACTAGGAGGTAACTATGAAGGCGCTCAACTCGATTGTTTTCTTTGCCGTAGTTGTTTTCCTTTCCGGTTGTGCCAGCTTTCAAGCCGGCAGCCATGTGGAAGCAGGTCGAAAGGCGTTTCTTATCGGTAACAACGAGGCAGCTTTCGGCTATTTTCAGAGAGCGGCCGAATTGGACCCCACCTATGTCTACGGCGTTGCGCTGAGACAGAACATCTGGAGCTATGTGGGAAGGAGCGCGTATTCCACGGGTAATTTGTCTCAGGCGCGGAATAGTCTAGAGAAGTCGCTTTCGATCAATAAAGAAGAAGACATGGCTCGGCTGTATTTGGGGCTCACGCTCGCTCGCAGCGGAGATCGTCAGCAGGGGGTAAAGGAAATCCAAGGCGGGATGAAAGGGTTATACGATCAGGTTGAATATATCACTCAGGCCTACAGATTTTCATACGGTCAGTACTGGGATACGAGAGGAGAAATCCGCTCAGCCATCCGGAGGGATCTCGCTATGATCGACGGTAAGGATCTCGACTGGCAAAAACTCATTTCTAACAGTGAATGGTTAGGAAGGAAAGTCGAAGAGGAAATCGATCTCGCGCGACGCGATGAGCGGGAAGACCGTCTGAGAGACTCGGGCCGGGACAGCCAACCGTAGCCGACCATCATGTCTCCCTGTCCTATAAGCCTCGGCGGTACTGAACGGGCGCTGTGTTCTTTTGGAAGTTCTCTTCATCGTCCATCCGTGTGAGGAGGGTATCGCAGGAGCGCAGGATATTTTCCTTATCCTCCACGCCTTTGGTGACTTCTAAGGCGCTCCTCGAAATGGCGCTACGCACCCCACCTTTGATATCCCATTCCGGATAGCCCCGATACCCTTTTGTAACCACCTTGCTAACCAAGGTAAGGGCTCCTTTAAGCGTCTCGATGCCCCTCTCATCCTGGCCGAGCTGAAGCTGAGTCATTCCGAGCGTGAGCCAGGCGACTTCGTCGTTCTTGTTGACCACCAGGGCTCGCTGGAGGATTTGGTTTGCGTCCTGATATCTTCCTTTGCGGTAGTAAGCTCTTCCCAACAGCGTGAGACTGTCCCGATACGTGGGGTCCTGTTGCACTACGGCCTCCAGAGCAGACACCGCTCTATCCATGTCTCCGCCGCGTCCCCTTGTGAATTGCTCTCGCCCTTCGTTATACCTCCCGCCGATTCCAAATCGGGGAACGTCATGTGAGAAAACGCCTCCGCAGGATGACAGAAACAGCGAACAAACGGTTAGTAGAACAAACCCCAGAATTGGATTGGCGCTATCTGTCTTTGTTTTCATAGCAAATCGTGTGGCAGCGAAATCTCGTCGCAGAGAAGAAAAATCGTCATCTCTTTTTTGACTTGGCCATTTTTCGCCTTTTCTTTTTTTGAGTTTGGGCATTAAGTGTCTTGATCATTTCCTGTACCAAGAGATTCGTATACTCTTTAAGGGGCACCTCCTTTAATTCCCCTGTAGACGGCTTCCGAGATACCGTCTTTTTCGCTTCGCTTCCCCTTCTCATAGGCCTCGTCCAAGGCGTTAGACAGCTTCGCCCTTAACTCCTGGCGACGATATTTTGCCGCTGCAGCTTTGACAAATTCGATGTCTGACAGCGCTGCGTTTCCTCTTCCCCTGCTATTGTCGATAATGGCGATCGCAACCCTGTCATCGTCTCTGTAAGCCGCCGCAATTTTTACCAGCACATCCGCGGCACCCATATGGGTATCAAGGAAGGCTTCGAGCGGCAAGGTCCTGCCCATTCTTTCCGCCCGCGGGAGCACTCCTGCGACAAAAGAATCGATAGGATCGCGATAAACGAAGATGATGCTTACCGCTCGGCCCGCGGCCACAGCTTGCGCGATTCTTTCCATCGATGATTTAAGGCTCGATAGCGTCGTATCATAGATAATCTCGGCAGCCTCGACTGCGCGGGCGAGCCCGGGCATCTGTTGAATGCTCGTCGTCTTTCCTACCCCGGCACCACCAGCGGTAAAAACGACTTGTTTTCGCTGACCCGGGGCCGGGACCTTTCCGAGTGCGCGCCGGTAAATTTCTTTGCTGAACGCGCTCGAAGGCTCCTGTACGGCCGCGCTCCATTTTGACCGAGCAGCATTTGTCGCGGGGTCGTCTGCATCCGGTCCTCCCGGAGCGTAGTCCACAGAAAGCTCGCGTGCGTTGTCGGTGTTGATCTCTTTGCCGTATTTCGCCGTGTAGCGTGAAATGGCCTCATCGGTGTGCTTCTCGAGGTATTCGGCGAAGCGCGCCTCCACCGCGCGCTCTGCCGCCGAAAGATTTTTACCTCTCGCGATTCCGAGCTTGCCGGGATAGACGCTGGTCTCATCAACTGCGTAACCGATCGACGTGGAAGAAAAGACCAGGAACGCAACAAACGCGGTGGACCGAAACCATGTGATCGGATACTGCCGATAAGAATCTTTCCGCACTCGGGACTCCCATCTGCACCGATGGCGCGCACAACCGGCGAGCTATTTATTCATGATTTGAAGCCAAAAAAAAGGGGAGCCGTTTGGCTCCCCTTTTGTTCATTCCAACTCAAGCTTGAGAGCTAGAACTGATAACGCCATGTCACGCTGACATCGGTCCAGTCGCAGCCCTTCCCAAATCTTTTGAGCGTAGTCTGATGGGAACTGTTGCAACCGAGGTTACGCGCCACGTTATTAGCAGACTGTATGCCGTTGGCTCCGGCCAGCGTACTAGCCTGGCGGACATTGGAAGCGTCATACCACGCCACAGCGGCGCCCACGCTCATCCGGCTCATGAGAACATACCAGATGTCCCATTCGCGCAGCAGAATTCTGTCGCGGTGGAACTGTTGTGGTCCCGTAGCGACCGCGGTAGTTGATCCATTATTGCAACTTATTCCTGCGCCACTGAATGGCCCTGGGCAAGACACATCGGTCCGCTCGAAGTGGGTGCCGAGTAGAATAGATCCCGCTGTGGTGGCATCACCGGTCAGAAATCCCTTCGGGCTCCAGATATACAGGTCATGTCCAAAGAGCCACACTCTGCCTTGGACATTGCTGTTGTCACCGTCGTACCGCTGCCAACCGCCCACCGCACGGAACCTGTAGGGACCCACGGTCCAGGCAAATCCCGGCATGAGGAAATGCGTCATACCCGAACCAGTAACACTTGAACGAAACAGGGTCTGCCTGCCGCCGTCACCGTTATCCCTGATTCGCAGTTCTGCGCAAGCGATATCCTGAGTGACTTGCGGAGTATGATTGGGTTTATTCGGGCAGAACCAGGCTCCCATCTCAAGTCCGATTCCTTGGATCCACTTGTTCTTGATCTGGGCAAGAGGCTCTATATTGATATAGGTAGAAACGCTTCGCTGCTCGCGGAAGCTCTGCAGACCATCATCGCCTTCGCCGATTGAGGCATAGACTATGTTGAACAATGGTATTCTGCCGGGAATCCCGATGCCACTCAGATCCTTGTCTTGCCAGTTAAGCCCGAAACCATTTCCCCACCGGCCGGTGTTGAAGCCGTTATTGCGCGAGAGCAGGTCGTATTCCAACTGCGAGCCGGTGCTGCTCGAACCCTGACGATAGGAGCTGATCGCTCCCTCGCCGTCCATACCAGTGTAGAGAGAGGGCAACCACGGATTGAATTTCTCCAAGTGGAACCACACGGTACCGCGCTGGAGAATCGAGCTGGTAGCTGTGTTGGTCGAATTTTTGCCGTTGCCGGTCCCAAAACCATCTAGATCCAACCTCATCTGTATCTCGTAGAGGCAGTCGTTGACGCAGTAATAGAACTCCGGCCGAAACCGACGACCCATCACGCCGCCCGTCTCCCTGCCGGATTCGGTCAAGCCGGACTCAAAGAGCAACCGGAAGTGAGCCTCCATGCTGGCGCGGATTGACCAGGCCTTGTCCGGTGACTCGATCAACACACCGCTGCCCGGACGATAGCTGAAATTCGGCAGCGCTGCCTCTGCGGCCGTCGCTTGCTTTTTTAATTGAATCTGCTCGGCTTTGACTTGCGTCTGCTCGGATTTGAGCCGCGCAAGCTCATCCTCCAGCGATCTAATTCTCTGATCCACATCATCACCCCGGGCCGGCGCCGCCGCAAAGAACGCAACGAGCAGGAATCCGAGGCCAGTCAACGTCCATCGTTTCTTCATTGTCGCCTCCTCTAGCTTTTTTTCAGACAAACTTGACCAAAAGAGCCTAACGTACTGCGTGGTTTTACTTGAACGCCCATTTTCTATCAATACGTTCTAAGTATGATTTTTCACCTCGTGACCACGATCACAGGCACCTAGCATACGACTATAGTCTTGCATTTGAGCACTAATTCGGAATCAAGAGCAATGTGGGAAGCAAAGTGCCCCGTCAAAGATGTGCTCATGCGGCCAGCTTCATCCCTATTCGGCAGAATCCCTCGGAACGAATAGCAGGACTCTGCGAACCAATTTTTTCCGGCGCGCACCGAGTGAGTTCCAGGGATCTGAAATGCTCGCGACGATCTTTTCGTGGGCGATGCCGATCACAAGTTTTTACAACGGGACCTCAGCCACTCTCGACAACGCGCAATTTTGCAGTCGTATCCGGACGAATGTTCCGGCATTGATCTCGCTGTTTAATTGAATGCTTCACTTTCTATGTTGAGCTATTTTGTCGCGCACGTCTCGTGCGATGCCGGACATTGCTCCATTGGCCACGCGGGTGTAATGTGGCGCCTATTGCAGGCCCGCTGGAAATGCGCAGAGCATGCCTCGATTACGAAAGCGGCTTTCTACTAACCTACCGCGTTGGAAAAAGACGTAAAGAATGCACTTGGCTGCTTTCATTTTATTGGTGTCGTCTTTCTGGGTTTCCGGGTGCGCGCCGCGGGTGATGCGAATGGAACCATCTGAAGGGCGGCCAGGAACCGTTGTCAGCCTTTCGATGGAGTACCTGGTGGGGTGGCCGCGGGTCGAAATCGGTGGGAAGACGATGGACTACTATCAGGTGAGACTCCTCGGTTTAAACCCCGACAGGAAGGACGTGCCCGACATGGATCTGGTGTGGATCGAGGACAAGATCCTTCAGTTTCGAGTGCCTGATTTACCGCCCGGCGAATACAAAGTAACCGTTCACGATGGTAAGGGCCCGCCGGGGGACAATCTTTATTCTGTGCTGGAAACAACCGCCTATCTGATTTTTCCGCCCGTGTGGCCTTTTGTAATGCGCTCGAACGACACTTCCATAAAGTTCCGAGTCACCGCCGAATAAAATCCTGCTTGACTCGGCCTTTCGATCCTATTATATAGGATGAAACTTTATCTGAAATCGAAGGCGTGGGCGCAACGAAACGTCTGAAATTTGCCATGAAACGTACCATTGTTCTTCTCGGCCTAAGCTCGCTAACGTTTGTTGCCGGTTGCTCGTCACTCCCGCTACCCGAACTCCCCTCGATCTCGATGCCCTGGTCATCGACGGCGAAACCGGACCCTAACGCGGACGCGGTTTTCAACCGCGGGATGGCATTGTTCAACAATAAGAAATATGCCGCGGCGGCGGATCAGTTTACCAGAATCAAACAGGAATTTCCGTTTGCCCCGCAAGCGATCGACGCCGAGCTGAAGCTTGCCGAATCCTATTATCTTAATCAGCAGTACCCTGAAGCGATTACTGCCTTTCAAGAGTTTCAATCGTTGCACCCAAGCAACGAGAACATCCCCTTGGTAATTTACCGACTGGGACTCGCGCACTTCGACCAATTTACCTCTACGGACCGCGACCAGAAAAATACCGAAATCGCCAGGGGTCACTTTGAAACCGTTATCAACAACCACCCGAAGTCACCCTACGCCGCTGACGCAAAACAAAAGCTCGCCAAGTGCATCGAGTACCTCGCGGAACACGATTTCAACGTGGCAGCTTTCTATTTCCAGCAGGAAAAATATGCCGCGGCCAGAGACCGATTCGAAGAAATCGTGCGGCGCTATCGCGGCACGCCGACGGCGGTGAAGAGCCTTTTCTATCTCGGTGAAAGTTATCGCAGAGAAAAAAACGGCGTGAAAGCGGCCCTCGCCTACGAGGCGATCATTCAACACTATCCGCAGAGCAAATTCGTCAATGACGCAAAGACACAGCTGGCTGAGTTGGAGAAGGAAAAGCACGACCCACTAGCCATGCTGTTGATGCGCGACCGCAGACCTAGCTCGGCGCCTCCTGCGCAAAATGGCGCTGAAACAACGGCCATCGCGAAGTTGAAAGACGTCGATAACCTCGTCGCGAAGACGGATGTGGTATACGAAGAGCCGGGAGAGGACAAGGGCATCTTCCGTCGCGTCGTGGACAAGATCAATCCGTTCTCATCGTCAGATAACGGTAAGAAGGCGCCAACCGAGGATAAGAAGACAGAAAGCGCGCTCGACATGCTTGCCAAGAAAAAGGCAGCGGAGAAAAAGGACGAATCACCTGGTGTTTTGGCTTCTCTGTGGCCGTTCGGGGGTAAGAATGACGAGGACAAACAGAAGGTCGAAAAATCCAAAAACACTCAACTCGTAGATCAGATCGATGATTCACTGATAGGCAAAGGCATCGACTCGAAAAGACAAACGGCAGCCTTAAAACCGCCCGCGGCGTCTCTCCCGAAGGTCGAAGAGACCGCTTCTCTACAGCCGACAGATACCGGAGAGCTACTTGGAAAGATCGACACCAGTTTGAAAAAGGACGGCAAAAACCTCGGAGAGCTGCCGCCGACACCGGAAGCGGCGGAGGTTTTCAAAGACCCTGCTGCTGCGCAAGCTATCGCGGCGAAAACTACCGGAACGAAAGTTGAACCGCCTCCGGAGAGCATTGCTAAAAGCGGGCTATTGGGCAGCATCGATGACAAGCTCAAATCCAAAGGAATCGAGCCATCCAAATTTGAGCTGCCGGCGCCTCCAGAGAGTGCGAACGGAACCGCGCCGAGAAAAGACCCGGTTAAGAAAGTGGAGCTGCAACCGAAAGTCTCGGTCGAAAAAGGCCCCCTTTTCCTCGGACCGTCGGAGCTGGAAGTCCAGGATAACGCGACATCAGACCAAGACTCCAGCAAAGAGGATAAGAAGCGGGAAAATTCGGACAAGCCTCAAGAGCCCGCCGCGCGCGAAATTCCGAGGGCCTTAGTTCGGGGACCCGTTCAGCCACAGCCTGTAACACCCGCGCCAAAAGGTCCCGAGCAAAAGAAATCTACCACCGCAGGCGAAGACGGAGAAAAAGGGGTTCTGGACCAGTTGAAAGAGGACGCGGATACCATCGGCAGGATTTTGAATCCATTTCGCTGGTAGTCTAGCCGACGGCAGTCAATTCGCAAGTATCCATTCGTTTTCCTGGACAGCGACGGGCTTTTCTGCTCGCCTCCCTCTAAGCTTGTTCGGGCCATTTTTCCAGAGGAGATTGTCGCGCCGCGGAAATTTCCCATCCAATCGTTGGCCTCGCATTATTTCAACACACGCACTCGACTGCCCGGCCGTAATTTTTCCAAACCGGCTACGATCACAAATTCTCCTTCTTCGAGGCCGGAGATAATAACGACCTCGTTATCTTGTTCCAATCCTTTGGTCACGGCTTTTCGCTCGGCTTTTCCTGCAGACACCGTATAGAGATAGTTCTTGCCTTGAAAGTCTGAGACCGACTCTTTAGGAACCAGAAGCGCCGGGTGAGTCTCATCTACCGCTAGAGACAGAACGGCTTTCATCCCGGGTTTCAGCAATCCATCGGGGTTGGGAAGATGAATCTCTGCCGTCGCCGCCTTATCGGTTGCTTCGGAAGAAGTACTGATTTGCGCCAGCTTTCCTGCGAACTCACGGCCGGGGAAAGCGGCCATACGGAGTCGAACGGTCATCCCGGGATGCACGAGCGCGGCATCCTTCGCCGTGAGACGAACCGCGACGCGCATCGTGTCGGAATCAGCGATCGATAAGATCGCCATCGAAGGCGAAACCGAACCGCCCGGCTCCACCCACCTGCGCGTCACGACTCCGCCAAAGGGCGCGACCAGCCGGGTTAGATTGAGCAGGTAGCGCGCTTGCGCTAACATTGATTTTCGCTGCGCCAGTTGCGCTTCGGCGACTTCCTTTTCCGCTCGGGCAAGGTTGGCCGCCGCTTCAGCATCATCAACGGCTCGCCGGGCAATCAGATCCCTTTGCACCAGTTCGCGAGCGTGGGCAAGCTCTTTTTCAGCGCTCCCGATTCCCTTTTCTTTTTCTCGTAAATCGTCTTCGGCCTCTTTCACCGCCGCCTCGTTGGCGCGCAGTCGCTCCATCAGTTCTTTGGATTGAATCGTCGCTACCACCGCGCCGGCCTTCACTGTATCACCGGCCTTGTAACGGATTTCTTTGACGATGCCGGGGAGCTGGGAGATGATTTCCGTTTCGTTCAGTGGCTGAAGCTCGCCATCGAGATCGATCACGCGTGCCAGTTGTACTTCCTTGACGCGCAAAACTTTAACTGGAATCTCCACGTCGGGTGCGAACCAGCCGGAGAGTCGGTCTCTGTTGCTCGATCGCAATGCGCTGTATCCAATGGCTAAAACAATCGCGGCCAGCGGCAGAAAAATTACTCGATAGCGTTTCATTCCCCGGGGCGAGAACAAATTGGATTTGTTCGACAGGCAGGAATTTGCACGGGCTATCGTTTCCTATTTTGAAACGAAAGCCGCGCCACGAGTCACATAGTTGGGCGCTTGAATCCGCTTTGCGAAATGATTTCTAGCGGACCTTGCGCAGTTCCGGATTTTCCCCCGCCAACTTTGGCGTCAGAGCCGGTTCTCTGCTTTCCCTAGGTGAACGCCGGACAAACCGCCGGACCCTGTCTGGCAGGGCAACCGCGAGGGACTGGGCCTTTTCCATATAGAGATAAACGACGGGCGTGATGTAAAGTGTAAGAACCTGAGAGATAATAAGCCCGCCGACGACGGAGACGCCAAGCGGCTGCCGTGCTTCCGCCCCGGCTCCCCAACCGAGAGCAATGGGTACAGCTCCCATGATGGCAGCCATGGTCGTCATCATGATTGGACGGAAGCGAACCAAAGCTCCTTCGTAAATGGCTTGGGCGGGCGCCTTGGCTTCGTTCCGCTGCCCTTCGAGAGCAAAGTCGATCATCATGATCGCGTTCTTTTTTACGATGCCGATAAGCATGATGAGCCCGACGAACGCGTAGATGCTCAAGTCCATCTTAAGATAATAAAGGGCGATCAGTGCTCCCAGGCCGGCAGACGGCAGACCGGAAAGAATCGTGAGCGGATGAATGAAGCTCTCATAAAGGATGCCAAGAACCAGATAAACCACGAACACCGCCAGGACGAGCAACACCCACAAGCTTTTGATGGATGATTGAAATTCCTGAGCTGTACCCTGGAAGCTCGTGCTGATGGATGCCGGCAACGTCTCACGAGCCAGGTTGTTGATGGTGGCAACGGCATCTCCAAGCGCGATTCCTTCACGGAGATTGAAGGAAATGGTGGCTGAGGGGAGTTGGCCCGAATGGTTCACCGACAGAGGACCTACGGAGTGTTTGAGGCTCGCCAACGAGCCCAAAGGGATCATCGGTTGCGCGGCCGCGTTCTGCCCCGTGGTCGAGCGAATGTTCAGCATCGCCAGCGCCGACGGGTCGTTCTGGAATTTCGGATCAATCTCCACAATCACCTGGTACTGATTGTTTGGCGTGTTGATGGTTGATACTTGCCGCGTCGCGTAAGCGTTCCAAAATGCCTCTTCGATCTGGCGTGCCCCAATGCCTTGGGCTGTGACCCCCATGGTTGCGGCCTTGTCTCGGTCGATGACGACCTGCAGCTGAGGATTGCTAATCTGTAAATCGCTGCCGACGTCCCTGAAGTCGGGCAGCGCTCTTAACTTTTCCTCGAAGAGAGCGGCGCTGCGGTATAGCTCTTGGGCATCCGAACTTTGTAAGGTAAATTGGTAGAGGCTGCGAGTCAGCCGTCCTCCCACGCGGATGACCGGTGGATTCTGCAGCGACACACGAATTCCCGGAACCCGGATTAACTTCGGCCGCAAATCCCGAATCAGCTGATCCGCGCTGAGCGGCCGCTCCGCTCGCGGTTTGAGTTTCATAAAAATACGACCGGTATTGCCCGTCAGTCCAATCCCGCCAACCCCCACGCTCGAGAAAAAAGACTCCACGTTCGGATCCTTGGCGACAATCGCGGCCAACTGTTGTTGGTACTGGACCAGCTGTTCAAAGGAAACGCCTTGCGCGCCCTCGGTGTTGATGAGCACCTGGCCCGTATCTTCGCTCGGAATGAAGCCCTTGGGCACTAATCCGAATACATAGATAGTCGCCGCCAGAACCACCACAGAAGCCACCATCGTGGTCACATGGTGCTTCATGACCCATCGCAGGCTGACTTCATAGCTCATAGTCATCGCATCCAGGCAGCGCCCGAGGAAGCGATAAAGCCAGCCGTGCTCCTGCTCTTTGGGCGGGCGGAGATAGCGGCTGCAGAGCATGGGCGTCAGACTTAAAGAGACAAATCCCGAAACCAAGATGGCGACACAGATGGTAACGGCGAATTCGCGCAGGAGTCTCCCGAGCATGCCGCTCATGAAAAGTATCGGAATGAAGGCGGCCACCAATGAAATGGTCATGGAGACAATCGTGAAGCCGATCTCTTGGGCGCCCTTGACTGCGGCTTCATAGGGGCGCTCCCCTTGCTCCATGTGGCGCACGATGTTTTCCAGGACCACGATGGCGTCGTCGACCACGAATCCGACCGCCAGGGTCAACGCCATGAGCGACAGGTTGTCCAGGCTGTAATCCAGCAGATACATCACGGCAAAAGTGCCGACGATCGACATGGGTAACGCTAGGCTTGGAATAATCGTCGCCGATACGTTGCGGAGGAAGAGAAAAATCACCAGGATGACCAGACCGATGGTTCCAATAAGGGTTAACTGGACGTCGTGCGCCGACTCGCGAATCGCTTGCGTGCGGTCAAAGAAAACATCCAACTTGATGGACTGGGGAATCTGGGCGCGGAGACCTGGGAGAATCGCCTTGATAGCGTCCACGACGTCGACGACGTTGGCTCCAGGCTGGCGCTGCACCCCGAGAATGACGGCCTTTTTGTCCTTGAACCAACTGCCTACCTTATTGTTCTCGACGCTGTCGATAGCGTTGCCGATTTCTTGAACCCGCACCGGCGCGCTGTTGCGGTAAGTCACCACCAGCGGCTTATAAGCGTCGGCGTTCGTCAGCTGACCATTGGAAACCAGAGTGTAAGCTCGATTCGGCGCATACAAGGTGCCCACGGGCAGGTCCACGTTGCCTCGTTGGACTGCATTCACAACATCATCGATGCCGATTTGTCGCACCGCCATTTGGTTGGGATCCAACTGGATCCGAACTGCGTATTTCTGCGAGCCCAAGACATCCACTTGAGCGACGCCGCTGACCATGGAAATGCGTTGGGCCAAAATCGTCTGCGCGTACTCATCCACGGTCGATAAGGGAAGCGTTTCGGAGGTCAAGGCCAACAGCAGGATCGAATTGTTGGCTGGGTTGACTTTACGATAAGAAGGCGGGCTCGGCATATTCGGCGGCAGGTCGCGAGAAGCGCGCGCGATCATCGACTGAACGTCTTGCGCCGCGGCATCGATGTTTCGGCTCAGCACAAACTGCAGGGTGATCTGGGTGCGGCCCAAAGTGCTGGTCGAGCTCATAGAGTCGAGGCCGGCGATGGTAGAGAAATTTTTCTCAAGCGGGGTAGCGACCGACGACGCCATGTTTTCCGCGCTGGCCCCCGGCAAGTTGGCGCTCACTGTGATGGTCGGGAAGTCAACGGTCGGAAGATCGCTTACCGGCAGCGATTTGTAGCCCAAAATGCCGAAGATCAATATCCCCAGCATCACCAAGGTGGTGGCGACCGGTCTGCGAATGAAGATCCCGGAGATATTCATGAATCGCCCCCTTCTGACCCTTTGCCCTTGCCTCTTCTTGCCGGCTCACCTTTGCGCTCCGTTGTATCCGTCGCGTCTTTAACATCTTTTTTTATGTCCACTCTCGCCCCAGGGCCGAGCAGAAACTGCCCCTCTCGAACCACCTGTTCACCGGGCTGCAGTCCCTTGGCGATAATCGCCTCGCCTTCGTTGGTTCGCGCCACGGTCACAGGTCGAACCTCAACTCTTTTATCCGCTTTTACCACGAACACCTGTTGTCCCTCCGGCCCCACCTGAACAGCTTCCGACGGAATGACCACGGCATCCGCTTGGGTGCTTAGAGTCAGCGCGACGTTGATATACTGGCCTGGCCACAAACGCCGCTCTTTGTTACTGAACTCGGCTTTTAGCTTGATCGTCCCCGTGGAGCGATCGACGGCATTATCGACGAAAGTCAGGCTACCCTCTTCGGGACGTCCCTCGTCGGGTTTGATGTCCACCAAGTTTTGCTCCGGAACGGAAAAGGTGACATTAACCGGTGTGAGCTGATTAATGACCACCAGCGGCGTTCCATCATTGACTCGCACCAAATTACCTTCATTCACCAGGAGACTTCCGACCTGACCGTCCAGCGGCGAATAAATGTAGCAATAGCTCAGCTGAACTTTAGCGTTCTCCACGCCGGCGTGGTCCGCTTGCACCACCGCTTCCGCCGCGTCGGCATCAGCACGGATCTTGTCATACTGTTCTTGCGAGACGTATTGCTTTTTTACGAGGTCCGCGTAGCGTCGCGCTTGCTCGCGTGCATTCTGTAGCTGGGCGCTATCCCGCGCCAAGGTTGCCTCTGCCTGTTTCAATGTCGCCTCGAGCGGACGGGGATCGATGGTGAAGAGAAGCTGTCCTTGTTTGACATTTTGCCCTTCTTTGAAGTGGGCTTTCATAAGCACGCCCGTGACCTGACTTTTGATGGAAACGGTGGAATAGGCTTCAACGTTACCGACGGCGCGAACCTGAACGGGGACTGATTTTTGCGCCGCTATCGCGACAAGAACGGGAATCGCGTCGCGGGAGCCTGCGCCCCGGGCTTGACCAGCGGAACGGCCTTGACCACCACTAGAACCAGCATCAACACTGCCTTCGGAGTTGCCTGCGGATTTTTCCTGCGGTTTGCTTAGTGACCAGGAGGAATATTGTTGTATCCCGGCGAACCCAACTAGTACCAGTAGGAGTATGATGACCCAGAGAGAACGCCTCATGTATTAAACTTCTCCTAACCCGGTGCGCTTATCATTGTTGCGAGTTCCATTTCCGGCTATTTTCCTATGGCTCTTTGGAACTGGGCGTCGGCGATCTTGTAATCATATAGCGCGCGAACATACGTCGTTTGCGCGCTGGTGTAAAGGGCTTCGGCATCGGTGACTTCGATGATGTTGCCGACGCCGACTTGGTATCTTCCGTTCGCTAGATCCAGGTTCTCCTTGGCCGCCTTGGCCGCGGCCTCATTGGCTTTGATCCTTTGCTCCAATTCAACCAGCTTAAGATAGCTCTGCTCAACGTCAAGGGCAACCTGCTGCCGCTGCTGCTCTTCTTGGGCCTTAATGACGTAATAGGTATGCAATGTTTCCTCTACCCTATTGGTGGTCCGAAAGCCGTCGAAGATCGGGATATTGAAGCTCAATTGGACTTGCCAACTGGGCCGCAAAGGAAAGGTATTGAGCTCAATCGTCCTATTACCAACTTTTGCTGTGTCGTTGCTGACGTGCGACTTTCGATAATTCGCATCAAATATGAGGTCGGGCAAATGACCTCGCCGGGCGGTAGCGATATTCTGATCCTGGGCTCTTCTTTGCGCCTCGAAGCTCTTCAGTTCAGGCCTGGTCTTGTACGCAATTTCTCTTGCTTCGTCCAAGTTATACGGGATCGCTGTCATGGTCGTGTCTTCGACCAGCGGCCGCTCGGGTAGGTCTCTAACCCCAATGGCGTTCTTGAGCGTGACCCAGGCAACCTGCGCCGCGTTTTGCGAGGCGATAAGGTCCGCTTGCGCGCTGTACAAATTGGATTCGGCCCGTACGACATCGATCCGCGCTCGGGTGCCAACGTCAAAAAAACCTTGGGTTTGGTTTACCAGCAACTGGCGATCTTTTACGGTATCCTCGTTTACTTTCACGATCGCCTTCGCCTGAAGATAGGCGTAGTATGTTTGTTTCACACCCACAACAACGGCGTCCACAGCTGCTTTGTAGTTGTAGCCCGTGGCGCTCAGGGTTTCCCGCGCCGCCTGCACCGCCCCCTCCCGTTTGCCGAAATTGTAGAGCGTCATATTAAAAGTTAACTGGCTGTTGAAGAAATCAAAGCCAGTCGGCGAGATTCCGGTCGTTCCCGATTGGGTTGTGGTCCGATACTGATTGGTCGCGCTAACGGTCGGATAGTAGGCGCCCACTTGCTGGCCCAAGACGGCCTGCTGCGCTGCGACTCTTTCTCTCGCGGCCTTAAGGCTCGGATGATTATCCAGGGCCGTCAATAGCGCGTCATCAAGCGCGAGAACTTTGGCGTCCGCCGCTTGCTTCGTTAGCGTCATCTGAACGTCCGGTTGCGTCGCTGGCGCCGGGCTTTCCGCCGCCTGAGCCATTAACAGACGACAGAATGCAAGGACAACGGCTAACGCAAACCCAGCCTGTCGTCTCAAACGCTTGCCCGAATATTTCATAGGTTTCCTCCTAACGCGAATAAAACGGCGCCACCTTATAATTTCTCTCAGCGCAAAGCAAAAGATGAATCTCGGCCGAAGACGGTTATGAGACGCCGGCAGTCCGATCTCTCGAGAGCTTTCGCGGGGACACTCAGTTTACGGAAGGATAGCGAAGATCCTGAGCGGCGCGCCGCTACCGCCTTTGATCTTCATCGGAAGCGCGAAGATAGTCGCACCCTTCGGCGGTAAACGGTCGACGGCCGCAACGTTTTCGAAGATCGGTATATTGGCGCCGCCGAAGATTTGGTGCGCGATGAAATCTTTCGACGGGCCGTAGTCGATGCTCGGGGTGTCAAGGCCTACCGCCTTGACGTTGCGCTGCTTGATGAGAAACTCTGCTGCTTGTTTCGAGAAACCAGGGAAGTGAAGGTTACTGACGTCGCCGGGCTCGTCCGTGCCGAAGTAGCGTTTACGATCGCCCCAGTATTTTCCCCAGCCCGTATACATGAGGACAATAGCCGCTTTTGGAATCCGTCCGTATCTTTTCTCCCAACCACTGACGTCGTCTGCTCCTAGCAAATAATCCCGGTTGGCGTCGGCCTTAGCTCTCACATCGATGATAACGCCCGGGCCTATAGTCTGCGCCAGCGGAATCTGCTCCGTCGTCCATTTTCCTTCGGCGAAATGAAACGGCGCATCGAGATGCGTTCCCACATGTTCCGAAGCGCTATAGTTATAGGAGGAATACCAGTAGCCCTGCGGGGTTCTTCCCTCGTTAACCGTCTCCAACTCAAAGCCCTTGGCCGTCGGCCAGTGGAGCGTCTCGTGAGAGAATGGATAGGTCATGTCGACGAGTTTCCTGTCGTCGATCCCGTAGGCTGCAAGGGTGCAAAAGATAAGAAAGGACCCAACCGCTATGAACGTTCTCATCGGACCTCCTCCTGTCTGTTGAGTTGCGGGAAGCGCACTTGGAGTGGTTATTGCTTTTTCCGAACATCCTCTAGCTGTTTCTTCGCATCGACGAAGTCGGGATTGATCTTGAGCGCGCTTTGGAACTCCGCCTCGGCTTCGGCGTAGCGCGCCCGATCCGCGAGAAGCTTACCCAATTCGTAATGGGCCACTTCATCGTCCGGGCAAAGTCCCAGTCCGTCGCGATAAAGCGCGATCCCTTTTTCTCGATCGGCCGCCGCTTGCGCCTTTTCGAAGTACTCGCGAAACGCGCGGTTACAATCACGCCGTTTCTGCGCTTCGATCTTTTGTCCCGCGGTCAGTTCGTCGATCTCCTTCCGCTGGCGCGCGATCTCCGCTTCCTGCTGCTTGAGTTGTTCTGCCTGCTTCTCAAGGACTTCCGAGTTGCACGCGGCCAGAAAAAAAGTGCAAGCAAGGAAAAGAACCGGGATGAAACTCGGCGTCAGCCATGCTCGTTTCATAAACCATTCTTGTTACGTCCCGCCCTTGCTTCTTCCAAAGCAAGGTAGATTTTCTCCGCTTTGATGGGCAAATCTTTGATGCGCACGCCCACGGCGTCGAAAATCGCGTTGGCGATGGCCGGCGCAACGGGAATCAGCGCGCTCTCGCCGATTCCTTTCGCGCCGAACGGACCGTTCCTGTTTGGGACTTCCACGCAGATCGGATCGATGACGCTCGGCATGTCGCCGAGCGAAGGCAAAACGTAATCCACAAGGTTCGGATTAATCAGCTGACCGTTGTCGTAAGCGATTTCCTCGAACATGGCCTGACCGATTCCGGTGATCGCGGCGCCGGAGAGCTGTTGCCGGCAACCCAGCGGATTGATCGCCTTGCCGACGTCGACGGCGGTTACATATTTGATGAGTCTGATCTTGCCGGTTTCTGAATCGACTTCGACTTCGGCAGCGCCGGCGGCCAAGAACCAGAAGGCTGAAGTGCTCTTCTCGCCATATTCGTCTTTGACGGAGGTTTTTACCTGCCCTTCACCGACCAGGGTTCCGCCCTGCATGCCGAACCGCTTGAACATGACTTCAGCATAATCCAACGCGGTTTCCGGCAGGCGGATCTTGCCATCGGCGAAACTGACCTGCTCTTCCGGGATGCCGTATTCTTTCACGACCGTTTGTTTTAGCTGGCGCATAATGTCCTGCGCCGCGAGTTGCACCGCCTTGCCCATGTGAAAGGTCGAGCGGCTCGATGAAGTCGTCAGATCGTACGGCACCACATCCGTGTCGACGCCGAGCACCTGAATTTTCCCCAGCGGAACCCCCAACTCTTTGCCGGCGATCTGCGCCAGGACCGTCTCGGAACCTTGGCCCATCTCCACAGTGCCAGTGTAGATAGACAAACTGGCGTCCTCATTAAGTTTCACAATCGCGCAGGAAATCGACGGCGTGATCGTCGCCTTGATCATACAGGCAATACCCTTGCCTTTTTTTAAGCTCGTCCCTTTGTCCCTCTCCTTATCACCGTGTCTCGGTATCTCTTCGTCTCCTTGCCTGTCTGTCCCCCTCGCCTCCCATTCGATCGACTTCGCTACCTCATCGACGCACTCTTTCAGCCCCACGCTGCGGAGCGTCTCACCGGTGACAAATTCATCCCCTTCGTTGTAACCATTCTTGCGGCGAATCTCCAAAGGATCCATCTTTAGCGCCGCGGCGATGATATCCATCTGCGACTCGACAGCCCACGCGGATTGAGAAACGCCGAAGCCGCGAAAGGCTCCCGCCGGCGGTTTGTTGGTATAAACGGAATAGGAGTCTATTTTAAGATTCGGAATGCGATACGGCCCGGCTGCGGTGTAACCCGACTTCTTCGCCACCCGCGGGCCGATCTCGGCGTAGCCGCCGGTGTCGAGATGGATTTCGCATTCCCGCGCCACCAGTGTTCCGTCTTTCTTCACGCCGGTCTTCATTCGGATCACCGCTGCATGCTTGGTGATGGTATAAAAAACCTCCTCGCGAGAAAGCACCACGCGCACCGGCCGCTGCGCCTTTAGAGCCAGAGCCACGGTGATCGGTTCGATCTTCGGATAAACCTTCCCGCCGTAGCCGCCACCGAGGTAGGGGACGATGACGCGGACTTTTGAGACCGGAACTTTGAAGATGTTCGCGAGCTGCGTGCGCACGACAAAAGGATTTTGCGTCGTCGCCCAGACCGTGATGCGGCCGCCGGGTTCCACCGAAGCGATGCAAGCGTGAGTTTCGAGAAAACTATGCTGGGTTGCAGGGAGCGTGAAAGTATCCTCGAAAACATGGTCCGACTCGGCGAAGCCCTTTGGCACGTCGCCACGGTTGAGCTTGAAATGCGTGCAGACGTTGGTGCCTTCCACCGGCTTGATCTCGGCGAGGTCGGCGAAGCCGGATTCCGGGATGCGAACAGACTCGTGCACCAAAGTTGCGCCGGGCTTCAAAGCTTCGTGGACATCCAAAACCGCCGGCAACTCTTCGTATTCGACGTCGATCAAACCTAGCGCCTCTTCAGCGGCATCGACACCTACCGCCGCCACCGCCGCGACCGGATCGCCCACATGGCGTACTTTTTCCATAGCCACGATGGTTTGGTCTTTGAACACCGGGCCGTAATACGGCTCAATTCCTGCGTCATGGAGGATGTCGTCGCGGGTGATGATCGCCATCACGCCGGCTACTTTTAAAGCTTTGGAGGTATCTATTTTTTTAACGCGCGCATGCGGCAGCGGACTGCGTAAAATTTTCCCGTGGCACATGCCGGGGACGTTCATGTCCGCCAGGTAAAGCGCTTTGCCGGTCACCTTGGTTTCGTAGTCCAACCGGCGTACAGATTTTCCGATCTCAGTCGTTTCCATCGAGTTATTCTGCATTATTCTTTGCGGCCTTGGCGTCTTGGCGCGATAAGAAATCTAACAAACAATGTAGGGGCAACCCCCTGTGGTTGCCCTTTCGGGCAGGCACAGGGGCCTGCCCGTACCGCAAATGGGCAAAGGCCGCCAAGGGTCTGTCATGTTCATCGACTCAGCTTCCCACCACGTTCTTGATCGCCTGCACGATCTCCTGATAACAGCCGCAGCGACAAAAATTCCCGGCTAAATAATCCTTAATCTGTCGCTCCGAAGGCTGCGGACACTCGTCGAGCAGTGCTTTGGCCGTGAGAAGAAAGCCAGAAGTGCAATACCCGCACTGCAGCGCGCCAAACTCCATGAAGGCTTCCTGCAGCGGATGGAGGCCGTCTTTATCGCTCAAGCCTTCGACGGTTAGAATCTCACAGCCATCCGCATCGACGGCCAAAACTGAGCAGGCGCTTACCGGCTTGCCGTCGAGAAGTAACGTACAGGCACCGCAAACCTGAATGTCGCAACCAAGCTTGGCTCCGGTCAGATAAAACTGCTCACGCACAAGTTCAAGCAGCGTCGTGCGCGGCTCGACCTCGGCGCTACGCTCACCGCCGTTTACTTTGAGTGAAATCGTTTTCTTCATCGGACTATTCAAATCCAAAACGCGGAAAACGGTTCGAATCCCGATTCCGTCCAACCTCCATTACTCCATCACTCCATCGCTCCACTGTTCAATCACTCCGTCTTTTCATTTGATCACCTTACCCGCCCGCATGAGCACCACTGAAGGAGAGCTTTGATCGGATTGTGTAGTTGATATAGACTTCGCCAAGGAGGAAGAAAGCTTATGGCGCGTATAGAGATTGGTAAACATCTGGCGGCCGATACCCGTGTTTGCAGTGGTCGCTTGATCTTTAAAGGCACGCGAATTCTTGTCTCCGATGCGCTTGAATTGACAGAAGCCGGATATACTCCTGAGGCCATCGCTCGCCAATATCGCGGCATTATCACGGCGAAAGGGGTGCGGGAGGCGTTAGCGCTTACCCGCCGAGGGATTGTCAGAGAAATCGTGGCGAGAACTAAAACCGCCGCGTGATCGTTCTGGACCACAACATCCCCGAAGACCAGGCGGAACAGCTTCGCCGCCGGCGAACTCACTTCCGGCAAATCGGGTTTGAAGTGGGGCGACCCGAGTGGGATGATCAACAAGAGATTCTTCGGTTTTTGCATGCCACCAAACAGATAACGTTTTTCACGCGTGACTTAGGCTTCTTCCGCGCGCCGTTGCGTCATGCCAACTACTGCCTTGTGGTATTGACCGTGCCTGTCCTGGAAACAGCCCATTATGTTTCTAAGTTGCTGCGGCACCCTCATTTCAACACCAGAGCCAAGCGGAATGGGAAAGTCATGAAAGTTTCAACAAAGAACATAAACTTTTGGGAGATTGGGCGGCAGCGACAGAGCACCGCCCGTTGGTAAACGACATCGCTAAAAGCATCGAGTTCCTCGTAAATCACTGCATCAAAATCACTTGATCACCTTATCGCTCGCTTCAGCACCGCCGGCGGAATCATCAGACCAAGCGCCTTGGCGGTCTTAAAGTTAATCACCAGCTCAAACTTCGTCGGCTGCTCTACGGAAATATCGGCTGGCTTAGCTCTTATCCATTTGTTCTTTTCCCTTAATCTAAAATCGAAAATCGGCAATCTAAAATCAAAGGGCCCGCTCGTACGCCTTGCCCGCCGCGCGCCTGACCAAAGTGCGCACGATGGCGCGCTTGTAATGTTCTGACCCACGCAGATCGCTGGTCGGACTGCACTCCTGAGAAGCCGTCGCGCCCGCCTCTTCTGCAAGTTCCGGAGTGACTTTCTTCCCGGTTAGGAGCGCTTCGGCTTTCAATCCCCTGACCGGAGTTGCGCCGACGCAGCCGAGCACGATGCGGACAATTTGGCAAAGCTCGTTGTTAGTTTCTAAAGAAATTCTGACCGCAACTCCCGCAGACGGTTTGTCCACCACAGAGCTGCTCGAAAAACGGATGTATTCGATACCCGAGCGGGGCGGAAGCCGCGGGATAACCACATGAGTCAGTATTTCGTCATCGGCGAGATTGGTCTGGTAAAAATCGACGAATAGTTCTTCAAGTAGAATCGTACGCTGTCCGCCCGGGCCAGTGATCTCCGCCCTCGCGTCGAGCGCGATAAAAATCTGCGACAGATCCGTCAGCGGTTCGCCGGATGCAAGGTTACCGCCCACCGTGCCCATGTTGCGCACCCGGATGTTGGCCACTTCCCTTTCAGCCTCGCACAGCACGGGAAACTTTTCTTTAACCAGGGCCGAAGTTTCGATCTCGCGGTGGGTCACCAGCGCGCCGATGGTTAGGCCCTCGGCGTCGTCGTATTTGATGCCGCGGAGTTCAGGAATTTTTTTGATGTTGACCAGCGCCTTGGGCTGATACAGCCCCTGCTTCATGAGAATCGTGAGATGCGCTCCGCCGGCGAAGATCTTCGCCTCGCCGCCATGCTGTTTGAGCAGTGCACAGGCTTCGGCAACGCTCTTCGGTTCTAGATAATCGAAGTTTCTCATTTGCCTTTCAGATACTTCACCTTATCGACGCCGGGGATCTCGACTTTTTCAAAGCGCCAGCGCTCTTTCATCGGCGCGGTGGCGTCGATGCCCCAGGCGGCAGTGATGCGCGGCGCGGGGCAAGAGGGATCCAGGGTAGAGCAGGCGATCCGCGGAATGATGATAATGTCTTTGTCCGGCTGCATGCGCGTGCTCAGCGCCCATTCGACTTCGAGCGGATCAAAGACATTGATGTCGTCGTCAACCATAGTGACCTGTTTCAACCCGATCCCGAGCGAGAGCAGCGCCAGAATCACATTGCGCGCCTCTTCCTGGCTGCGCTTTTTAATGGATACGACAACGTGATGGCGGAACGTCCCGCCCGGCGTCATATGAACGGCTTTGACTTCCGGAACGATTTTCTTCACTTCTCGGTAAACCACTGCGGCATTGCCGTACTCGATCAGCGTATGGTTTTCCGTCACCGGCATGCCCGTGAGAGCGGTTTGATAAATGGGATTCTGCCGCATGGTGATGGCGGTCACTTTGAGCACCGGCGCCTGCTTCGCTTCGCTGTAGCAGCCCGGGTATTCTCCGTAAGGGCCGTCGGCGACGCGTTCGCCGGGCACGGTTACTCCTTCGATGACGATTTCGGCGGATGCCGGCACTTCGACGTCGATGGTCTCGCACTTGGTAAGTTTCACCGGCGCCCCGCGCAAGCCGCCGGCGACATGAAATTCGTCGATGCCATAAGGGACCTTCGCCTGAGAACCGATGATGATGGCAGGATCGACGCCGATGGCCGTCGCCACTTCCAACCCGCGCTTTTTCTCCTCCGCCATGAGGATCATCCGGCCCAGGTGATGATCCGCCGGCGCCCAGAGCGAGAGCCGATCTTTACCGAGGAGCAGCATGCGATGGATCGAGAGATTGCGCACGCCTGTTTCCGGATCCTTGCCGATCTGCACGCCGATGGTGATATACGGACCGCAATCTTTTCCCGCGTGGGTGACGAGGGGTAGTTTGGAGAGATCGACTTGATCTCCGGTCCAACGGATTTCTTTGACCGGCCCGGTGGAAACCAATTCCGGCGCGATGCGTTGATCTTCCAGGGTGAGATAGCGGTCCAGCAACTGATCCTCTTTGACTCCGAGACCGAGAGCGACTAGCTTGCGCGTCGCAAAAAGTCCGCCGAGCACCCGCCAGCCCGGGAAACCCTTGACCTGTTCGAACAGCAGCGCCGGCCCTTCGATGTCGGAAGTTTTGCGCATGCCGGCGGCGATCTCATACTTGACCTCCACCGGCTCGGCGACTCGCAGGAGCTGGCCCTGACTTTCCAGATGGGTCAAATAACCTCTCAGATCTTCAAACATGGAATGTCCTTAGAAATTCAATTTGAAGTTCCGACCCAACACTCCACTACTCCACCACTCCATTGCTCCATACCTTTATCAACGATCGCGCCGTCACTTCAACCGCAACAGCGGCAGGACGTCTTTGATAAATCGCTCCATCTGCCCCAGCTGATCGCGCGAGGTGAAGCGCAGCACCGGCGTCGTGATCCCCATGTCGATCCATCCCTGAATCATGCGCGCGCATTCCTCGGGTGGGCCGTGAGCGAGCCAGATCCTCAGCAACTCTTCGCCGGGATAACCGGGACTGTAATAGTTGTTGAAGTAGTACATCGACTCTTCATGTGCCGCTCGCCGGTCGTCGTTGATGTTGACCATGCCGTGAATCGCCACTTCAAAGTTATTCAGATCCCTTCCCTGCTCCTCGGCAAACTCCTCGATCAGATCCAACCGTCGTCGAAAGTCATCAGGCGGCACCGCTATTGTGATGTAACCGTCCGCCAAGCTTGCCACTCGTTTCATTGCGGCTTCGATCCCTTTGTCGCCGACGACGGCGCGATCGGGACTAACAGCAATCCAAATCGGACAGGGCTTCTGCGCCGGCTTCGGCACGATCCGACAGCCTTGTAGCTTGTAATATTTGCCTTCGTGATTGACCTCGTCGTTGCTCCAAATCTCGCGGATGAGCTTGATTCCTTCCGTCAGGCGCCCCACCCGTTCAGACTTTTGAATTCCGAAGGCGCGCATCTCCCCTTCGTGGCCGCCGCCGATGCAAACTCCCAAAATGATCCTTCCCTTGGAGAGCTGATCGAGGCTGGCCCACTGGATCGCCACGAGCACGGGATGGCGGACCGGAAAGCTCGCCATGCAAATCACGCCGAGCCTGACCTTGTGTGTGCGCGCCGCCGCCGCGCTGAGCATGACTATAGATTCGATGCGGGGCTTGTGAATGAGACTGTCACCGAACCAGACCGATTCAAAAACGCCCGACTGTTCAGCGAGAACGGCCGCCTCCAGGATTGTGTCGATATTCGTGAGACCGAAGAGCACGCCGCGATTCGGCAGACTCACGCCCCATTTTACGGGCAAGTTACGCATGACTCGGACACCGCATTCGTCGAGCAAAGCTCTAAAAGAAAGCACGCGAGCTGTCAAGCAAATCGATGATAAGGTCCGCTTGACACTCATCGAGTATAAGAGATAAATGCAAGACGGCGACGGAGCGATATCGGCGACTTCTGTAACCGGGAGAAAAACGTATGGCTAGAATCAGATTCGGCGCGAGAATTCCGGCATCGGGACCGGTATGCGGCCGCGATAGAGTGATCGAATCAACCCGAGAGGCCGAGAACCTCGGTTATGATTCGGTCTTCATCATGGACCATATTCACAACTCCTTTGACAGGCACAAGCAGTACCCCGTTGGTATGGGTTCTTACAGAGACCCTGACAACACCCTCGACCCGCATCAGTTTGAGACCGTCGCCGCTTTCTCGTTTCTCGCCGGCATGACTAAAAAAATCGAGTTCGGAGTGGGCGTCATGCCGCTGCCCTTACGCGACCCGATCATCCTTGGAAAGGAGCTTGCTACGATGGACGCGCTCTCCGGCGGTCGATTCATCTTTGGGGTCGGCGTATCGAACGTGTCGGACAAAGAAGAGTACAAAGCCGTCGGAATACCTTTTCTCCCCTATGCCGATCGCTATGCCATGATTGGCGAATACATCGCTGCCATGAGAGACATTTGGGAAAAGCCCAGCGCCTCGTTCCATGGGAAGTACGTCAACTTCGACGACTTGGTTATCTACCCCAAGCCCGCCCGCCGCATACCCGTATGGGTCGGTTGCTATACCCTCGCCGGCGGGAAAGAACGGCCGGCGGTGAAATTCGCCCTCGACCATGCGGATGGCTGGATCTACGGCTTCTTAATGACGCCGCAACACATCAAGTCGATGATTCGAGATTTCACCAACACCGCCCGGGAAGCACGCCGGGATATTGCGAACTTCGATTGGTGCTATCAACTGCGACTCAGCATCGGCGAAACCATGGAAGAGGCGCGGAAAAATGTCGAATGGATCGCCCAAGACCAACCCCACATGGCGCGCTATGCGGGCTATATGTGGAAACGCGAGGATAGCTGGAGAGACGCCAAAGGCGCAGAAGAGGCGCCCGCGTCCAGCGTCGAAACGGCGGTCGTCGGTACTGCCGCCCAAATCCGTGACAAGGTCAAGGGGTTCATCGACGCCGGAGCCAACTATTTCGATCTTTGGTTCATGTATCCCACCTATGAATCTTTCATGAAGCAGATGCGGCTTTTCGCAAAAGAGGTTTTGCCCGCGTTTCATTGAACTGTCACTCGAGTTGCGCCTACTGTTGAAACGACTGTGAAAGGAGAATAGCGCAACCCAAAAGATTTCTGGTCGAAGCCCGCTCTAGAAACATGTCTTAACCAGGTGTAGATAGCTTTTTTGAGAACCATTACGGAGGTAACCAGAACATGCCGAAGGATCTGCGAACCTATTTGGATGAATTGTTGGAGAAGCGGCCCAAAGACGTCGTCGTGGTCGACAAAGAAGTCGATCCGAAGTACGAAGCCTCGGGGATCGTCGAGAAATTCGAACGAGAAAATAAATTTCCCCTGGTATTCTTCAAAAACATCAAAGGCTCAAAAATTCCTCTGATCATCAATCTCGGCGCCACCTACGAGCGGTTGGCCCTGTCTCTGGGATCACCCTCGGTGCCACAGATGGTGAAAGATCTGGCGCACCGAGAGCACAACCCGCTGCCGGTGAAAGAGATCTCGGCCAAGGATGCGCCGTGCAAAGAAGTGATCTTAAAAGGCAACGACGTCGATCTCGATCTGCTACCCGTCCTCACGCTCAACGAAGGCGACGCCGGCGCTTATATCAACGCCGCGGCGATGATCTGCAAGGAGCGCGGCACCGGCGCCGTCAACGTCGGCATTTACCGCAATCAGAAACAAGGCAAAAGACAGCTCGGCTTGATGATCAATCCAGCCAATCACGGAAACTATGTCCGCGCCGAATACGAAGACCACAACGAGGCCATGGAAGTAGCGTTGGCCATCGGCCATCACCCCGCATTGAACCTGGCCGCCGTCAGCAAGCAGGCCGGCGTCGGTCAAGAGCTCGAGATCGCCGGCGCCTTTCTCGGTGAGCCCCTCGAAGTCGTCAAGGCTGAGACGGTGAATCTCATGGTGCCGGCGCGCTGCGAAATCGTCATCGAAGGCGTTGTGCCACCCAAGAAACGGCAATATGAAGGCCCCTTCGGCGAATGGCCGCACTACTACTATAAAGAAGGCGAGCAACCGTACATCGAAGTCACAGCGATCACGATGCGCAAAAATCCCATCTATCAGAGCATCCACAGCGCCCACTTCGAGCACAACATTATCGGCGCCGCGCCGCGCCTCGGGAGTCTACTCCGACGTATTCAGGAAGCCGTGCCGAGCACGACCGGGGTCAACATGCCGATCTCGGGCGCCGCCCGTTCTCACTGTTACATCTCGGTCAAGAAACGAGCCGAGGGCGAGCCGAAACAGGCGGCCTTGGCGGCTTTCGTGACGGATCCGAACATCAAGCTCGTGATCGTCGTCGACGACGATGTCGACGTCTTTAACGAAACCCAGGTGCTGTGGGCTCTCGCCATGCGCTTCCAAGCAGACCGCGACTTGGTGATCATACCGAATATCATCGGCTCCCACTTAAACCCGACGGCCTACGGCTACAATCGCCTGGAAAAAGGGCCCATGGAGACCAAGCTCATCTTCGACGCCACCAAGCCGCTGCCGCCCTATGAATTTCCGAAAGAGGCTCAGGCGCCGGACGAGGTGCTCAAGAAGATCGATCTCGCGCGGGATACGCGCCCCTACGAGCCGGGCAAAGACGACAAGGTGATCACGGGAAAAAACTGACGGTTGAACTTGATCGCATCAGCAGGCCGGGCAAAAGTCTCGCTTGGAGGAGGAAAACCATGAGAAACCGATTCTTGCGAGTGTTCATTTCGCTTCTTTGCGTGCCGTTCGTGCTGTCGATAGCCCACTCGTTGGTTGGCGCGCAGACTCAGCCGGAAAAACTCCGCGTCGCCTACACCGTGATCAGCCCCACGCAATTGAACGTTTGGACGGCCAAAGAGCTTGGCTTTTACGCCAAACACGGGCTCGATGTCGAGCTCGTTCTTTTGGTCGGAGCGCCATTAGCCGTAACAGCCATGTTAGCTGGAGAGACACCGATCATACATACGGGAGCATCTGCGGTGATCACCAGCAATCTCACCGGCTCCGGGGCCGTATTGATCGCCGGTTCCGTGAATCGCTTTCCTTACATCCTTTTCGTCACCGACCAGATTAAGCGCGTGGAAGATCTCCGGGGGAAAAAATTCGGCGTTAGCCGCATTGGCAGCGCAGACAATGCCGCAGCACAAACCGTCTTTGAGAGATACGGTCTCAAAGCGGACGATGTCGCCTACGTGACAATCGGCTCAGTACCCGCCCGCCTTGCAGCCATGCAAAGCAATGCAATTCAAGCGACCCTCCTGCAACCGCCCGAGACCCTAAAGGCCAAGGAGATCGGTGTCCGCGCGCTGCTCGATTTTACCAAGCTCGATGTCGAGTGGCAGCAAAATGGCGTCGCCGTCACCCGCGATTACATTAAGAAGAAACCCGACACGGTGCGCCGGTTCATGAGGGCGTTCGTAGACGCCGTGCATTACAATCTGACGAACGCCAAGGGCGCGCAGAAGGTTTTGCAAAAATATCTCGACGTAAAGGACGAGAAAGCCATCGAGGAAAGTTACAACGAAATCGTTCTCAAGTTGACTCGCCGCGTTCCCTACCCCACAGCGCCCGGCATCCAGTTGTTTTTAGACCAGCTAAAATCCAGGAATCCGAAGGCCGCTCAGGCCAAACCCTCTGACTTTACCGACATCAGCTTTTTGAAAGAACTCGAGTCCAGCGGCTATTTCGACCGGCTGTATCGGTGACGAGTCAAATTTACTTTTTCAATTCGTTGGAGAGATTTTCTCCGCGCGTTACCGATCAGGATATTTTGCTTCCACCGACGCCGAGTCGTAAGGGACGAACTTATTTTCACCCGGACCCTTGATCTGCGCGCGCTCACCATCGTCAAATAGCGCCACCGCTCCTTCGCCCGCGCGTCCCGCAATCAGCCCAGGCGCATGCGCTTCGGCCACCAGCGCGTCCTTGTCCGAACGGTTCCAGGCCCAGTGGATCTTGTTGGCGGGAACGCGCTGAAAATCACCTTTCTTGCAGTGAAAGCCTTTCTCCTCCACGAAAAACCAGATCTCCCCTTCGAGCACATAATTGATCTGCTCCGAATCATGGGCGTGGGGCTTCGTGTGGTACCCCGGCCTTCTGGCGGCGATCATCAAACTGCACTCGTTGCCGTATCCCTTCTGGACCACCATCGAGCCCTCGCCGGTTGGGCCTGATTGGACGGTCTGCCGCTGAGGAACTTGCTCTTTTTTTGCGTGAAGCGCCATAACTCAACCTCCCTCTAATGGAATATTTTTCTTTTCGTCAATCGATTGAACCCCGCCGGCCTCGTGAGGAATCAATTCTCACGCACCGTCGGAAAACCGAAGCCGCCGCCGCGAGACATATCCGATCGCTTGTTCTTCTGTCAACTTCTTGTCGCGGACGATGACGCTAGAGTCTGTTCTCCCGTGACGGCATGGACATCTTTGATGACATAGATGGTCAGCGCTTCACGGCGATTTCTTACCGTCAGCTCATGCCGCGCAAAGGATGCGACGTTCATTCCGGCTTGCTGGGCCACTTGTTCCGAGATCACCAGTTGGCACGTGTATTCCTTGGTCAGGTCTTGAAGGCGGCTTGCGACGTTCACGGTATCGCCAATGGCGGTGAAATGAAGCGCCGCGCCATAACCCATCCGACCGACAACCGCGGGACCGCTGTGAATCCCGATACCGATTTTCAGCGGCTCTTCTAACTCAGCTGCAAGCAGTCGACTCAGATGGTTGACCCCGTTGACGATTTCGCTGGCCGCCGCGACGGCTCGACGGCATCCGTCCTCCGGCCCGCTCTCGACGCCGAAGAGCGCCATCACGCCGTCCCCGACGAATTTATCGACGATGCCGCCGGCGCGCGCGACCGCTTCGCCTGCGACCTTGAAATAGCTGTTCAAGATGAAGACGAGATCATACGGCAATTTGTGCTCGGCCATGCCGGTGAACGAGCGGAGATCGGCGAACAACACGACGATATTGCGCTCCTCACCGGCGAGGTACGAGGGCTGCGTGAAGCCATGCGCTGCCTGGCTGCCAGCCGGAAGGAGCGGCGTGACCGACAGATCCTGCGTCGGTCGCACCTGACAGGCCAGCCTTACGTTGGGCGGCGCCCCGACGCGCTGCAGCACCCGAATCTCAGATGGTTTCGCAGGCGGTAGCGACTCCAATCCACGCACGACGCGGACCCTGCAGGTCGAGCACCGGCCCCGCCCACCGCAAACCGACGCGTGGGGAAGTCCTGCAAAACGACTGGCTTCGAGCACGGTGAGCCCGCGGGGGACGGTGACCTCAATGCCTCCTGGGTACGTCAGGTGGATGCGACTTCGTCTTTGGACGGTGTATCGAATAGCCCGCGCAAGAAGCACGATGGCGAGAATTGCGCCGAAACTTTCGAGCGCCCGGTTCTGCATGAGCGCCAAAAGTTCGCGTTGGCTTCCCGTTGGAACATTCGCCGCACGCAGGGTCCGTTCGAACCAGTCGGGTTGGCGAGCCATTAGATCAGAGATCTCGCGGCCGGCTTGCACATAGCCAAGAAGCGCCAGCACCGGCAGCAACAAGGCGAGGCCAAAAAACATCGGCAGGGCACGCGGGTACCAAGACCGAAGCCGCAGCCAGAAGTGCAGACCGATGCAACCGTGCAGCCACGCAACCGTTACCAAAAGCGCCTGACGCACGCCATTTTCCGGAGTCACCCAGAGCGAAAGAACGATCAGCGAGTAGGAATCATTAACATTGAACCACTCATGCGCCAAGCGCGTGCCGGCAATGTGAACGGCAAGAAATAGAGGGATCGTCAGGCCGAGCACGAGCTGGAGCGCTTCCCATAGTGGCATGCGCAAATGCTTGCGTTGATAGAGCGAGTAGAAGGCGAGCCCAAGATGGACGGTCAACGCGCTGTAGAGCACGGTTGTTGCGAGCCACCCCCGCCAGAAAGCTATAAACCAAGTCCTTCCAGCTTCCATGGCCTCGAGCGAGATCAATCCCAGGGCGTGATTGATGAAGTGGGTTGCGAGATAGGTCAGTAACACGAGACCCGAGACAAGCCGTATGCGTCGAATGGTCATGGGGGCAGGTCAATCTACTACGAGCCGCCGGGCGTCGTCTACGTTGCTAAAATCGGCGCTATGGAGGGGGCACGGCATGCCGTGCCGCTCCTATTGCTAATGCCAATTGCCTCGCAGCTTTTCTTCTATTGACTGCGAGTACCGGCTCAAAATTCCCCGATAACCGACGCTTCCTCGGGGCTTGCCGGATTCCCCAGTTTGATCTATGTAAGTCTCACGTGCGAGATAACTTCTTGACTCGAGAACTCGAACCCAAATTGAAACGGGAGGAATTACGCTATGAAAGACGGATTTAAAGTTATCGACGCCGATCGGCATATTTTGGAGCCATCGGATTTGTACCAGAGGTATCTGCCCGAAAAATTCAAGCATCGCGTGCGTCTGGAGGGGCCCAACCAGACCGTCCGTGAGGTGGATGGGAAGCCGGTGTCCGATTCGGCACAGAGGCCGGGTCGCGCGATGGAAGACTACGGCTATATTTTTTCTTCCTCGAAGCGCTGGCGCGAGTGCTTCGCAGATGCCTACGCAAACAAGTTCGATCCCGCCTCGAACGTCTCTTCCCGACCATCGGCCTTTACATCATCTGGCGCGATGATATCGATCCGGAACTCAGCGCCGCCATCTGCCGCGCCTACAACACCTGGCTGGCGGAATACTGCGACTACGATCGCAAGCGGCTTCACGGCGTGATGCTGATTCCGCTGCAGGATCCGGCTTTAGCGGTAGCAGAGCTCAAATACGCGAGGGAAAAATTGGGCCTGGTCGGCATCTTCTGGCGCCCCAATAAGTTTTGTGACCGGACGTTTGCCAGCCCCGACTATTACCCGATCTACGAGGTCGCCTCAGACCTGGGCGTCACCGTCTGCGTCCACGAAGGCGCCCGCAGCGTCCTGCCGCAGGCCGGTTCGGATCGTTACAGCGAATTTGGCCGGCACATCGCCTGCCACCCGCTCGAGCAGATGCTCGCCTGTCTCAACTTCTGCGCCGACGGCGTGTTGGAGAAATTTCCCAAGCTCAAAGTCGTCTACCTCGAGTCCGGCTGCGGCTGGGTGCCTTTCTGGTTGGAACGCATGGACGAGCACTGGGAGCACGAATCCCACGGCTCCGCCAAAATCACCAAGGAGAAACCGAGCACCTACTTCAAGCGCCAGTGCTGGGTGAGCTGCGAGGCCGGCGAAGAGCTGGCGCCCGTCTTTGTCGAACATGTCGGTGATGACTACTTGATGATCGCCACCGACTACCCACACAGCGACGCCATCGACAAGTTCCCGGACAAGACGGTGGGTGCAATCAGCAGCAACGACAAGATTTCCAGCGCATCGCGCACCAAGATCCTCTGGGATAATCCGACCAAGGCATTTGGATTGGGAGCGTAGCAAAAATGGCTAAATTTCGCGTCAAGTACTTTGGCAGCAACGACGTCCCGGTCGATCTGATCAAGCCGATTCTCGATGAGATCGACGCCGAACTGGTGATCGCGCGGCCCACCACGGACGCGGAAATCATCGAGGCGGGACGCGACGCGGACGGGATCATCATGCACGGCGCCGTCCCCTTCACCAAGGAAATCATCTCGCAGCTCAAAAAAACCAAGGTCGTTTGCCGCACCGGCGTCGGCGTCGACCGGATGGACCTCGCGGCCGCCGAGGAATACGGCATAAAAGTCTGCAACGCCGCCGGTTGCAACTCCATCGAAGTTTCCGAGCAGGCGATCGGCTTGCTCATCGCCATCTCGCGCAAGCTCGTGCGCATGAACCAGTACGTGCGCGACGGCAAGTGGCGGCGCCACACAGCCGAGCTGCACCGTTATCGCGGCCGTGTCTATCGAATCGCCGGACGCACCATGGGCATCGTCGGGTTGGGTCACGTCGGACGCCAGGTCGCGCCAAGGGCACAAGGCATGAAACTGAACGTGCAAACCTACGATCCTTATCTCGATCCGAAGATTGCGCAGGATATGGGCGTGAAGATGGTTTCTTTCGATGAGCTCGTCAAAACCTCCGACTTCATCAGCCTGCACGCGCCGCTGACGAATCAGACGCGCGGGATGTTTAGCACGGCACAGTTCAAAACGATGAAGAATACAGCTTATCTTATCAACTGCGCCCGCGGCGGTCTCGTCGATACCGAAGCTTTGTATGACGCGTTGGTCGCCGGTGAGATTGCCGGCGCGGCGCTCGATGTCACCGATCCGGAACCGCTGCCCGCCGACCATAAAATTCTCACGCTGCCTAACGTGATCATCACCTGCCACACGGCGGCAAACTCCGATGAGTCCTATGTCGATTGCCAGGCCCACGCGGCGCGGGAAGTCGCGCGGGTGCTCAACGGCGAACCGGCAACAACGGAGATCAAAGATCCGTGGCTGTTGGCCGAAGCTCAGGACGAGGGATTCGGCGGGGTGTGAGAACGATCAAGGTTGACCCGGCTCTCCTTTTCCCAAAAAGGGGAAATGCCGAAAAGTACGGCATCATGCTTACTTCCCGAACGATTTTTGGAGTCCCTTGAGGATTTCGTCTTTGGGACTTTGTTTCTTTTTTTCCTGAGAGTCTGATGGTTTTTGTTCTTGTGCGGGAGACGTTTCGGAACCTCCTTTGGGAGATTTTTTCTGTAAGATCCCTTCCAGACCGCGCTCGACGGCTCCCTTTCCCATGGCTTGGGCAATGTAGGCGACGTCCG
>VBKE01000121.1 GCA_005879605.1 Deltaproteobacteria bacterium | reverse complement strand
CGTCGACTCGAACTTCGAGCTGTACAAACGAATCACGGACGACCGCGACTTCGGTGAGGCGATAAAGGATTTCTTATTCGACCAATACCTGAGATCCCATCGGCAAGCAGAGGAACTGATCAAGCGCGGCGAGTCTAAAACTCTGGAATTCAAGTCCACATTACGATGGAACCTACGAGAGGATCGAAAAGACGACCAGATCCCCACCTACGCCGTATTAAAGACGATCGCAGCGTTTCTCAACACGGAGGGCGGGGACCTCCTGATCGGCGTTGGGGACGATAAGTCCATCGTCGGCATCGAGTCTGATCGGTTCGAGAACGAAGACAAGTTTATGCTCCACCTCTCTCAGGTGGTCCGCAATGGACTCGGCGACCGTGCGAGCACCTGCATCGACCCGAAGACCCAAATCGTTCAGGGTAAGACGGTCTGTGCGATCAGCTGTCAGCGCAGCCCGGAACCGGTATTCCTAAGATGGAAGGGGATGGAGACGGGCCCAGAAGGAGATTTCTACGTGCGCAGCGGGCCAGGAAGCGTGCGGCGCGCGCCTGACAGTGCCAAACAATATATACAGACGCGCTTCCCAAATGTTTCGAAAACCTCGGACAAGTAGAGTCCGCGAGCAATGGATTTGGTGTCTACCATCGGAATTCGCAATAGCCGGACCAACCAGAAGTGGGTATACGAGATTCTGTGTGGGGTGTACTACTTGGGGCCAGTGCAGGATTTGCCAACCAGCGCGTTACGACAGCAGATCCCGGGATGGATGCGGCAGTTAACCACTTCGTCACGAAATGGGACAGATAAATACTTGCGGGACTTGCTCGGACGCATCGCGCCGTATGGCAACACGAATTCCGTAGACCGTTTCGATCGTTTCCTCGGTCAAAACGTCCGTCGGCGTGCCGTCGCGATAGATCTTTCCATCGTTGAGCATCAAAACACGGGGGAAAAAAAGGGCGGCGAGGTTGAGATCGTGCATTGCGGCGATGATCGTCAGTTGGCGCTCGCGGTTGAGGCGGCGCATCAGTTCGAGAGTGTGGACCTGATGTCGCAAATCGAGAAAAGCGGAAGGCTCATCGAGTAAAAGGATCTGCGGCTCCTGCGCCAAGGCGCGGGCGATGATCACGCACTGTTTTTCGCCCCCGCTCAGCTCATGGAGATAACGGTCGGCGAGCGCGAACGTCTCGGTCAATTCCATACTTTGGCGGCCGATTTCGAGATCTTTCTTTCCCTCAAGGGCCAGAGAGCTGTGATGGCTTGCTCTTCCCATCAAGACAATCTCGGTGACCGTGTAGGGAAAATTCACCGGGTTTTCTTGAGGAACCACAGCGAATAAGCGGCTCAACTCGCGCCTGTCATAGCTGCCGATATTTCTGTCATTTACCAGCACGTTATCACCGGCTGGTAAAACTCCCGAGAGGATTTTGAGCAAAGTCGTCTTGCCGGAACCGTTGGGACCGAGAACGCACAACATCTCGCCTTTACCGACACGGAGAGAAACGCCGTCTAGGACGCATCTCTCGCCGTAGGCAAAAGTCAAATCGCGAATCTCGATAGAGCTCACAAAGCCAATTTCTTTCTGCCTTCGCGGTAGAGGAGGAAAAAGAAAAATGGTCCGCCGAGAAAGGCCGTGACGATGCCAACCGGCAACTCGGCGGGCGCCAACAGCAGGCGAGCAAGTGTATCGGCCCAACTCAGGAAGATTCCACCGGCGAGGAAGGACGCCGGCAATAATAAGCGGTGATCGCTGCCGACAATAAGGCGCATAACGTGAGGAATCATCAAGCCGACGAATCCAATCATGCCGCTCACCGAGACCATCGCCCCGATCATCAGAGAGGAGGCGACGAACACCTGGCGCTGGAGCGCGCTGATCTCTACGCCTAACTGCAATGCGGAGTCTTCGCCCAGCGTGATGAGATTCAGCGAGACACCTTTGCTCCAAAGCCAAAAAAATCCCAGCAAGACATAAATCCAGATAAAGGCGACGGTGGAATAAGCGCGCGTGGAAAGGCTGCCCAGCAACCAAAAGAGGAGTCCCTGTGCCTGGTAGAAATCGACGATGGAGTTAACAAACGTCATAATCGCCGCGATAAACGCATTAAAGATTACGCCGGTGAGGAGCAGATGATAGGGATGGAGCCGGCCGTGAAAGAGGGAAAAGCGATAAACCAACGCCATGCTCAACAATGCGCCGAGAAACGCCGCCAGAGGGACCCAGGAAATTTCGCCGAGAAGCCCTCCGCCGAGGAGCAGAAGCCAGTTCGGTAGAAAGATCAACCCCAATATTCCGCCCAAAGAGGCGCCTGCGGAAACCCCAAGCATCTGGGGACAAGCAAGTGGATTGCGCAGCAGCGCCTGGAGCACGACACCGCAGGCCGCCATCCCGCCGCCGATGGCGGCGCCTAAAAGAACGCGGGGTAGACGGGTCCGCAGGAGAATCTCGGCATTGGAATCGGACGAGAACAGGTTTTTCACAGCACGTGAAAGATCGATCTGGACCGGACCGAGAAGCGCACAGCCGACTATGGAGAGGATCAGAGCCAAGAAGAGGATTCCATTGACCTCGATCATTTTTCTACGGTCTAGGACTTTCACATCGACTCTCTCCATTGCGTTGGTTATTTGCGAAATTGAAGCATTCCGGATGAATGAGGCGGGCGAGCTCTTCTAGAGCCTCGCCGAAGCGCGGCCCCGGGCGCAAGATCTTGTCAGAGGGATAGGAATAAATGCGTCCCTGTCTCACGGCGGGAATCGACTTGAGATCTTCCCAACGTTTAGAGGATGCCTCTCGCTCCGAGCCCATGCCGGCCTCAATGATGACTTGGGGGGCCTTCGCCACAACATATTCGTCCGGCAAATTGAGCCATGGCTGGCCGGCGTTGCCGGCGATATTTGTGCCGCCGGCGAGGGTGATCAGCTCGTCAATAAAATTTTTTCCGCCCACGGCAATCAAAGGGCGAACGCCGACCAGCAAAAGCACCGGGCGTCTGGGCGCCGGCTCGACACGCTTTTTCACTTCCGAGACCTGCGCGTTGATTTTCATGACCAGCCTTTTCCCTGCGGCTTCATTTCCCAACAGACCGGCGATGGATTTCATCGAATTCGTAATCTCGTTCAGATTGGCTGCCGAGACCAAGACAACCTTGAGGCCCAAGCGTTCCAGTTCTTTTGTCTTCTGCAAATCGGTCGCCCCGGAGACGCCGATCACGAGGTCCGGTCTTTTGGCCATGATCGCCTCGATGTTGGGGCTGATGAAGTCGCCGATTTTTGGGACCTTCAACGCCTCCGGCGGATAATCACAATAGTTCGTAACGCCGACCAGGCGGTCGCCCAATCCAAGTGCAAACAGAGTCTCGGTTACGCTCGGCGCAAGCGAGACCACGCTTTTGGGAATTTTCGCTTCGCCGGCGTGGGCTTCGATACCGAAGCAGACAAAGAAGAGATTCACAACGAACAGTGCGGTGAGATTGTGCTTGAACCAATTCATCTGGGTGCCAGTGCGAAAAGAAAAAGGACTGAGGCCTCGCTCAATTCTCCCACCGCGCCGAACGTATCGCCGGTCACGCCGCCCAACCGGCGGTGAAAGTAGCGCTTCCATGCCATTGTAAGAATTGCGACCCAAATCATCATAAGTACGCCGAAAGCCTGCTGGATGGCGGCGACTAGAACCAAAGCGAGCAAGCTAGCGAAGAGAAAATGTTTCGGCTCCATGTGGCCGATCCACATTGAGCCCAATCCTTCCTTGGCCGCCCGGGACCGGTGAGCCAGCAGCACCATCGCCCATCGGCTCAGTACAGGGGCACTGACCAGCGCCCGCCAGCGGTCATCCCCCATGCTTTCGAGCGCGTTGACCTTGAAGAAGATCACCAAGACAACCGCGATGAGACCGAACACTCCGGTGTGACTGTCATCCATGACCGTGAGCATGCGCTCGCGGTCTCCGCCCGCGCCCAGTCCGTCGAAAGTATCGCCAAGGCCGTCGAGATGAAAACCGCGCGTCAGCAAGGCCAAGATAGTCACCAGCGTCACACTCAGCAGGCCGGCGGTTGCAAACGGTTGCAGCACCGAGTTCACGAGGCCCAAGATCAGCCCGAGGATAAAACCGATCAAAGGGAAAAAAATCGCGGCTCGCCCCAATTCCTCGGCCGAGTAGTTCATGCCTTTGGGCCAGGGGAAAAGAGTCAAAAACTGCAACGCGGCGAGGAAGGACTTCACAAAATTCTTTGCTTTACACCGGCTGATTCGAACGTCGCCATCTCGCGGAGAATTCTGACTGCAGCTTCGATCAAACCCATGGCCAGACAAGCGCCGGTTCCTTCACCCAGGCGCATCTCTAGGTCTAAGAGTGGGGCCAGCTTGAGATCTTCAAGCATCAGCACGTGACTTTTTTCCGCGGAAAGGTGCGAAGCGAACAGCACGTCTGTGACGGAGGGACAAAGGCGGCGCGCCAAAATCGCTGCAGCTCCGGAGATAAAACCATCCAGGACCATAGGAATTCGCAACACCGCGGCGCCGAGAATGACGCCGATCATCGCGCCAATCTCCAAACCGCCCACCTTGGCGATAACATCGAGAGGGTCCTTCGGGTCGGGCCGATTTATGTCGAGACCCTTTTCGATCGACGCGACTTTTCTTCCCCACGTTGCGTCGTCGATTCCCGTACCTCTCCCAACTACGTCGCGTGGCAGGGCGCCGGTCAAGGCGCACAGCACCGCCGCCGCGCTGCTGGTGTTGCCGATCCCCATATCTCCGGCACCGAGAAGAAAGAGATTTTCGGAAGCTACTTCCTCTACCAGGCGAATTCCCGTCTCGATCGATTGCACGGTCTCCTCCCGCCTCATGGCGGGCCCGCGAGTGAAATTATTTGTCCCGGGGCGAACTTTGCAGTCGCGCAGACCTCGCGGAGACGGAAATTCATAGTCGACGCCGATGTCCACTACTTCGATGTCCACACCGCAATGGCGTGCCAAGACAGTGATGGCGGCGCCGCCGCGGAGGAAGTTGTAGGTCATCTGCGCCGTCACCGTTTTGGGATCCCATGATCGGCGGCAAAGACAAACAGGAGCTTTTGCCCCAGGCGGGGTGGCACTTGACCTTGGATACGGGAGATGCGGCGCGCGAGCTCTTCTAATCTCCCGAGGCTTCCCTGCGGCTTCGTTAGTGAATCGAGTCTCCTCTGCGCTTCAGGCTCTATCAAACGATCCAGAGGGCGAATTTTTTGCAGAGTCTCCTCTAAAAGCATGCGCTATCTTTCTTAATGATCAAGGGTAGCCCGGCGACCATGAGAACGACTTCATCCGCAACTTGCGCGACCCGCTGATTCATGCGGCCACAAAGATCACGAAACTGCCGGGCCAGCGGGTTATCCGGAACGATGCCCGAGCCGACTTCGTTGGTGACAAAAACGACATGGAAATCCAATTCGGCTAGCCGCTCAATCAGTTCTTGGACTTTTTCTGCTGCATAACTCTCGTCGCGCCCGAGCAGAAGATTGCTGATCCAAAGAGTCAGACAATCCACCACCGCGCCGTCTGCTTTGCCGCGATGCGCGAGCAGCGCTTCGGCCAATTCCACCGGCTCCTCGATGGTGGTCCATGAGTCGCCGCGGCGTTTTTTGTGCGCCGCGATCCGCTGGACCATTTCTTCATCTTTGGCCTCGGCAGTCGCTAAGTAAAGTCGCCGCCGGCCCATTTCTAATACGCGATCTTCTGCATACTTGCTTTTTCCAGACCGCGCGCCGCCGGTGATCAGAATGATTTGCTTGGACATAGGTGCCTATGCGGTCCATTCTTTCAGCGCTTCGAGGAGCAGCCGATTGTCCGTTCTCCGCCGTACGGCGACGCGAAAGTGCGCAGTTCCGATACCCAAAAATGAATTGCAGGGCCGGATCAGCAGCTTTTTCCTCAGGAGAAAAGAGCGCAGCTGCAAAGCGTCCGCGTGATCGTTGTCAATTTTGACGAGCAGGAAGTTTGTGCTTGAGGGATAAACACGAAGTCCAGGCAAAGCGGCCAAACCCCGCGCTAAAAAACTTCTTTCGCGCTGCAGCCAGCGATCCGTTTTCGCAATATGACTGGCATCTGTCAAACAAGCCAATGCGACCCTCTGAGCGGGGCCGTTGACGGACCAGGGCTCGTGATGAGCTTCGAACTGTTTGATCCGTGGAGCTTGAGCCAGCAGATAACCGAGACGCAGTCCGGGTAGAGAATAATATTTCGTCAAGGAGCGCAGAACGACAAGGTAGGGATAAAGGCTTCGTCAATCACGACAAAGGTCTTTCTTAGGAAGGCGATGTGGGCAATTTTCTCCAGTTCCGTTCTTGGAATCAGCTGTCCGGTTACGCTATTGGGCGTGGTCAGGAACACGATGTCGTGATCTTTCTCCCAGGTCGCCATAAATCTTTCGGTGGAAAACTTGAAATCGCTTTCCGCGGGCAAAGAGAAGAAGCAAATTTTCGTTCCCGCAAGTCGCAGGGCGTTGGCATATTCGGAGAATGCCGGCCCGACAATGAGCGCCTTTTCAAGCCGCAGAGTTGTGCAGATAAGATAGATAAGCTGGGTGGAGCCGTTGCCGAGAAGCACCTCGTCGGGTTCCACCGTATGCCACTTTGCCAAAGCCTGCTTTAGCTCCGTTCCATGGGGATCGGGATAGCGGGAGATTTCCCTGTAGCTTTTCAAAAAGGCCTGCCGAGCCGATGCCGGCGGCCCTATAGCATTGATGCTGGCGCTGAAGTCGATAATCTCATTGCCATCGATGCCCGTGGTGCGCGCCCAGGCATAGATGTTCCCACCGTGTTCTCTGTCGACCGGCGTTTCTACGAACGGGCTGCCGACATCAGCACGAAAATCACGAGCGAGAGAATGGCCGTGACCAGACATAAAGATCGCGCCTCCTTCAACATTTCAATTTTGACCGGTGTGACTTCCTCGCCGATATAGGGCTTCGCGACTTGCTTGCCGAAGTATGTGCTCGGACCGCCGAGCCTAATGCCGAAGGCGCCCGCCAATGCGGCCTCGGGATAGCCGGCATTGGGACTTAAATGATTGGCGTGATCGCGCCACATAACTTTGGCGGCGAGACGGGCTCTGAGCTTCAGCAGGGAAGCCGCCACAATCATGACGAGCGCGGTCAAGCGCGCCGGGAGAAAGTTGAAGACATCATCCAAACGGGCGGCGAATTTCCCGAAATAGAAGTAACGTTCGGTGCGGTAACCGATCATAGAGTCCAAGGTGCTGGCCGCTTTGTAGGCCATGGCCAGCGGAATGCCGCCCAGGAAGAGATAGAAGAGCGGCGCCACGATGCCGTCGCAGGTGCTTTCGGCGAGTGATTCCAGGCCGGCACGCAGAACTTTGTCCTGATTTAAATTGTGGGTCTCACGCCCGACGATGTGCGAAAGCCGCTGCCGCGCCTGTACGATGTCTCCGGCACGCAGCGGTTCCTCTATGCGAGCCGCTGCGACTAATAGCCCGCGCGTGGCAATGGCCGTAGAGGCGAGAAAGGTGACGGCCATGAAGGCAACAGCCGAGGGCAAGAGCGAAACCAATAAAACCGCCGCCCACGCGATAGCTGCAGAAGGTCCAACGACGGCGAGTGTCAACGCCATTCCAGCGAGGAAATCTCGTCGCGGTTCGCCACTCCAGAGAAGCTTTTCGCCCCAGGAAATCGCTTTTCCCATCATGACCACGGGATGGGGGAACCAGCGCGGATCGCCGATGGCGAGATCCAAGAGAAAACCGCTCACCGCGAGAGCTGCAAACGAGTCGAGTACCGGTGCATAGTTCATGAGAAATGTCTCAGCGTGTCAGGTTCGATCAAAGTAAAAATCCGTTTCATGTCGAGATGCCGCCGCAGGTGAGCGGCCCACGTGTCGTAGGGGTCCTTCGACTGACGCCGGAGGTTTTTTCTCCGCAGGCCTTTCAAGCTCAGAAGGTTGTCCAGCCAGCTCGCGCGAAAGCCGGGATCGGCAAAAATGCCGTGGAGATAGGTTCCCCATACACGCCCGGCTTGAGCTACGGCTCCGTCACTGTCGCTGACGTTCACACCGGCTCGTTGGATGATTTTGAATGCCGGCAAAATCGTTTCGCGAGCTGCCGTACGGCCCATATGGATCTCGTATGCTGGCACCGACCCCGCACAACGGTTCATCAAAGATCGCGCGATCACGCGCTGGGTGATTTTCGGCTCGACCATTCCCGTTACCAGCGGTAAAAGGCCGAGTCCCTTCCCGCGTCGTTTATTGCCATCGATGCCATGGAGATCTCTGACCTCTTCACCGAGCATTTGATACCCGCCGCAGATGCCGATCACCCGGCCGCCGCGGCGCGCATGCGATGAAATGGCGTCTGCCCATCCTTTACTCCGAAGCCACGCCAGATCATTGAGCGTACTTTTTGTCCCCGGTAAGATAACCACATCCGCGCCGGAAAGGTCTTCCTTCGCGTTCAGGTAGCGGAGCGCAACCGTCTGTTCCCGCTCGAGAGCGGCGAAGTCGGTGTAATTCGCCAGGTGCGGGAGACGAAGCACGGCGATGTTGATCGTCTCGCTTGTGAATGGTTTTGCTTCTTTGCTCTTGCGCTCCAGCGCCACCGAGTCCTCTTCGGGAATCGCCATTGCTTCATAGTACGGAATCACTCCCAGCACCGGAATCCCCGTCCGGCGCTCCAGAAAATCGATGCCGCCGTCGAAGATTTGCTTATCGCCGCGGAACTTGTTGATGATCAAGCCTTTCACGCGTTTTCGCTCGCTTGGTCTTATGAGCGCCAGCGTCCCCATTAACGAGCCGAAGACGCCGCCGCGCTCGATGTCCGCCACTAGAAGCACATCGGCACCGGCAAACTGCGCCATGCGAAAGTTGACCAGATCGCGATCGCGCAAATTAATTTCCGCCGCGCCGCCGGCGCCTTCGATCACGATGAAATCAAAATCGCGCGCGAGCCGCCGATAGCTTTCTTTGATCTTTTCCCAGATCTGCTTTTTCAAGGCGTAGTAGTCGCCGATCCTCATATTGCCATAGACTTTGCCTTGAATGACCACCTGAGAACCCAGCTTCGATGTCGGCTTCAACAGAATCGGATTCATATCAACTGTCGGCTCTATGCGGCAGGCATGCGCTTGCGCCGCCTGGGCCCAACCGATTTCGCCGCCGTCAGGAGTGACGTAAGAATTAAGCGACATATTTTGCGCCTTGAACGGAGCGATCCGAAGACCGGAGCGACGAAAAATGCGGCACAAACCCGCTGCGATCACGCTTTTGCCGACATCGGACGCGGTCCCGAGGATCGCAATCGCTCTTGCTCGCATTCTTCACCTAAGAGCGACTTCGGGCCAAATCTTCCCGGTCGCTGTTCATAGGCCTGTGCCTCGATGCCGCCACGCCCTTCTTCACCGACGTGTACGACGCCAACCCGAGCAGCTCGCCAAGCTTGGTATGTTTGCCGCAATAGCGGCTCTCGGGTTCACCTAACGAGACAACCGCGATGCAATCGGTGCCGGTCCCCGTCGCGCGAAGAGTCGATCGGGAGCTGAGAACGCCGCTCTCATAGAGCGCGCGCACGCGGCCTTCCGTCGCGATTTGCACTGCCTCCACCATTGCCTCTTGTCTCAAGCCGGGTCGGACCAAGAGAATTATGTTGATAGTATGCGGACAGGCTATCGCATCGCCGTTAAAAGAAGCGGCATCGCCGGCCGACAGGGCGTTGGCGCAGCCGACAGTCGCGAAACAGGTAACTTCGGCCGCGCCGTGTCTCGATGAGAACTGGACGAGAGAAGTCATTGCAACGCCGGTCACCAGCGCCACGGTTCTGCCGTGAAGCTTTCGGCGCTGCACTTGTTTTTGCAGCCATAATTCCGGGTCTGCGATAAAGGCGGCATCGCCGATATGCACTTGATGATTGAGGATGTGGTCTGCGCGGCAAAATCCACCGTTGAGAACCGCCCAACTTAGAGTAAGGACCGGCCGCGGGAAGCTGAGAATCAGAGCGTCTCGTTCTTTGCGGATCATGATTTCTTCAGATGGAGCTGCTTTAAACACTCTGCTCATGTCCATTTGCATGCCTCGACAAAGCGAGCGGCGAAATCAGGATTGGAACCAAAATGGAGATGCGCGTAGCTGGCAAGGCAATTCTTATACAAGTAACCTTCGCAGGCTTGCGTTTTCTTTCCGGTCGGAGCGGCGTACGCGCGCTGAATACCAGATCCGTTGCCCGCAATTCTTTTCAGCTCGGAGTAATGAAACTCGTGCCCTCTTGCTTTTCCGCCGGGGAGGAAGCCGGCTCTTTTGAATACGACCTCGCGATAACCAAACCTCCTTAGACTTGGAAGCATCCGGCTTTTAAATGGATAAATTCCCACCATGGGATATTCTCGATCGTTCCCATCGAGCAGAGCCTCGGTCAAATACATCAGGCCGCCGCATTCGGCATACACGGCGCCTCCGGCTTCGATGAAATCTTTCAAAGCTACTCGCATCGACCGATTGCGTGAAAGCTCGCTGGCATAAAGCTCCGGGTAGCCGCCGCCGAGATAAATTCCCTTGGTTCCTGTAGGCAGCCTCCGGTCGGCTATGGGACTGAAGGCTTCCAGCTTCGCTCCCGCGCTTCTCAACGATTCCAGATTGTCCGGATAGTAAAAACAAAAAGCCTTATCGCGCGCCACGGCAATGGGAACTTCTTCGCGCCCTGCTTTTCTAACTTGAGTCGGCGGCAAGCCGATTCTGATGCTGGTCTTTCTAAGCAAACGATCCAAATCGACGTGATTCTCGATCAAACGCGCAAGCCGGCCGATGAGTCGTTCATCAAGGACATTCTCCTCCGCGACCGTCAGCCCGAGGTGGCGTTCGGGAATAGTCACTGTATTTTCGAACGGCAACCCGCCAAAGCACTCCAGTCCGGACAGCGATTTCAAAGCTTCTCTAAGGTATCGAAAGTGACCTTCGCCCGCCACACGATTGAAGATGACTCCAACAAGCGAGAGCTTGGAGTCGAATCGGCGATAGCCTAAAATCATTGCCGCGGCGCTTCGGGCCATGGCGGCCGCATCTACCACCAACACAACAGGCAGCTTCAGCAGCTTCGCCATCTCTGCCGTGCTGCCCTTCTCGCTCGACCCGCTGTGTCCGTCGTAGAGTCCCATCACTCCTTCGACGATCGCCACGTCTTTGTTCCAGGAGTTTCTCTGAAAAGAGGACTTGTTGTAGTCTTGCGATAGCATCCAGCCATCCAGGTTATAGGACGGTAGGCCGCAGATCTTGTAGTGCAAGCCCGCATCAATGAAGTCCGGCCCGACCTTAAAAGGCTGCACCTTCAATCCGCGGCGCTGCAGCGCCGCCATGATGCCGAGGCTCACGGTGGTCTTTCCCACGCCACTGTGGGTCCCCGCAATGACACAACCAGATAGTGTCGTCATGAATTGAACTTCTTACAGAGTCAGTTTCCGTGGCATTCGAGCCTTGGTCATGGCGCCTGCGGAGCGTTGTCAAAGTCTGCATCCATACGTTCGAGCGGATGTAATCCCGCAGACGGTTTGATCCCTGCCAAGCGTGCGAGCAAGTCGTGAAGCTGCAGCACGCCTTCAGTGAGCGCCGCCGGTCCGGGCTGCAAGATATAAGTCGATTTCACTTCATAGATGTGGCCGTGTTTCACCGCTGGAATTGTTTCCCACCCCGCCCGCCCACGGATCAGCGCCTTGTTCACTTTTCTGCCGCACCACGACGCGATGATCACGTCAGGGCCTGCGGCTGCGACATCGCGCGGACTCACAGTGCGCCGCATGGCGTCATGCTGGTAACGAAGCTCAGGGAAAATGGTTTCGCCGCCGGCAATCTCGATGAGTTCTTCCACCCAACGAATGCCGCTGATGAGCGGCTCCATCCACTCCTCGAAGTAGACGCGCGGACGGCGCGGAAAGCGCCATGCCGAGTCGGCGACGCGCTCCAGCCCCTCGCGCAGCTTGCCGGCAAGCTCCAAACCCGCTTCTTCCCGGCCGACGATGCGCGCCAGAGTGAGAATCATCTGAAAGATCTCGCCGACCGACCGCTGATTAAAGATCAGCGTGTTGACGCCGGCGCGAATCAGGTCGCGCGCGATATCCGCCTGCAGGTTCGAGAACCCGAGAACGAGATCGGGCCGGAGCTCGAGAATTTTGTCGATCTTGGCCGAGGTGAAAGCGGAAACCCGCAGCTTCTGACGCGCTTCTTTAGGCCGGCAGGCAAAGCCGGAGACACCGGCGATCCGTTCTTGCTCATCCAAGAGATAGAGGGTTTCGACGGTTTCTTCCGTCAGGCAGACGATCCGCCGCGGCGGGCTGACAAATTCTCCGAGTTGCGAAGGTAGATTTTCACTCATTGCGATCCACTCCCGTCATGGAGTTTTGCCAAAAGTGCCTCTCAACCCAATTAGAAAATTGAGAGGCCGGGCGCGAAAGCCATCGGCTTCCTCATATTTTTTGTTGAATAGATTCTCGATTTTTCCAACGAGGCTGACGCTTTTCACCAGGTCTATTTTGACCGGCAGCTGATAAGAGCCCGCGAGATCGAACTTCACGTAGCCGGGTTTGGTAATATTTGCGGCGGTAACCGAATCATTATCATCGTGCCTGCCGATAAAATTCGCACCGAGATTAACCTGGAAACGCTCATAGAGATAGTTGAGATTGAGATTTCCTCGGTGCCTCGGCCGACGGGCGAGTTTCCCAGTGGCGGTGTCCCAGTCAAGGTAGGTATAGCTTGCGCCGCCGCTCAGTCCCGGGAGAATTTTCGCCTTCAGCCCCCATTCCACTCCGTCAAACCGTGCCGTGCCCAAGTTTATCGCCTGCACCGGAACGAACGGGCATGCGCCCTGAGCTACGGGCGCGAAACTGATAAGGTCTTTTACTTCCCGATGAAAGTAAGTCCCGTCGATGGCGACTCGATCAGCTATAAAGTTCTGCTCAAAGCCGGCGTTCAATTCCCAACTCCTTTCCGTACCCAAATTGGGATTGCCGAAAGACTGGCACCGGGGATCGCTCGAGGGAAAGAACAGCTCATTGAGGGTCGGAGCCTTGAATCCCTGCGCGTATCCCGCCTTGAGCTTGGTTCCGGTCTCTTTGAAAAGATAGGCGGTGGAAAAAGACGGGCTCCACTCTGTACCGAAGGTCTGGTGATCGTCCAAGCGGACGCCCGGAATCAGGATAAGACGACCATCAAGAAAGCGGAGCTGTTCTTGGAGGTAATATCCCATATTACGGATCGCCCGATCGATTCCACCGACATCGAAGCCGTCGAAAGTGCTGGCGGTGCTAGCCTTTCGCCGCTTGAATTCCACGCCGAAGGTAGTGGTGGACAATTCTTCCCAGCTGTAGTTGGTCTGAAATTCCGCAGTGGCGATTTGCGGACGAAAGCGGCTGCGTTCTCTCCCGTCAAACGATGACGGCTCGGGGTCGTCTTTATCCTTGATATGCTCCTTAAAAATCGACCCTGAGATTCGATAGTCCCATCCCGGAAAAATCTTTTGCTCCCATTCCAATTTGCCGAGATACTGCTCGGCGCCTTCACGAGCGTTGGGATCGCCGGGGTTTCCGGGAAGGAAATTGTTGCTATTGAATAGCCCGAGATCGGTTTTTACGAAATGAAAAATCCCTTTAACGGTCGTATCGTTGGTGAGTTTGTAATCAAGCCGTCCCGCGGTGCTCAGGTTCCGATAATCGTCATTAAAGCGATGAAAGCCATTGGTCCCGAGGCGAGAGACGCTGAGGGAGTAGCCGAGTTTGTCGGCGCCGCCGCTGAGAGCTAACCCCTCCCGGTGCGTCGACCAATTGCCACCTTCTGCGGAAGTGCTCAATTCCATCGGTCCCTGGCCTTTTTTTGTGATGATATTGATGACGCCGCCGATGGCCTGGGATCCGTAGAGCGTGCCGCCGGCGCCCCGGAGGACTTCGATACGATCTATATTGTCGGTCGTCAGATGGGCGAAATTAAAAGCGCCCAAAGTCGTGCTGTTGACCTCCACGCCGTCAATGAGGACCAGCACCTGATCTGAATTGGAGCCGCGAATAAAGATCGAGGTCGTGGTTCCCCGCGAGCCAGATTGAACCACATCGACCCCCGGGACGTTGCGCAGCGCTTCGAGCACCGTTTCCGCATGCTGGGCTTCGATATCCTTGGTTGTAATCACCGAAATTGATGTTGTAACGTCTTGCTGCGGCGTTTCCGTCCGCGTCGCGGTTACCACTACAGGCGGCAGCGACTCTTCCTGTTGAGCCGCGACGGGCGGAGCTAACATGGAAAAGAACGTTGAGATGAGAATAAAAAAGAACAGAACCATAAAGCCTCCTTTTCCCGCGAAAGGGAAGTGTGTTGAGGCAGATCGGATAGGTCTCCTGGCTTGGGCTTCAATCTACTCGCCGCGCCTTCCCATCCTTTGGCTTAGCTCAGGACAGTGGCTTTAACTGCGGCTTTCGTGACCCTTACAGTTGCGGGGCAGCAGGGGAATTCCCGCTCCCCGCCCAACCCACCATTTTGGATTTTAGATTTTGGATTTTAGCTTGAGACCCAATCCAAAATCGGCAATCTAAAATCGAAAATGGTTGCGGCTCGGCGGGATAGCGAGTCACCCCTTTCCCTTGCATCCGTCTGCAGCCGATAATTCTCTCGCTAGTACCTCCTTAAGTTTGTTTCTAATGCGTTTGCGTCCGTGAGCCGAAAGTCGATGGGAATCTTAACCCAGCTCTCCACCGGCTTGTTGCCATAACGAGCCGGAGAAAAGCGCCAGCGTTTGATCCCCTCGGCTGCGGCACGGTCCAATGCTTCGCTTCCGGAACTACGGTTCACTTCAACTGACTTAGACCTTCCGCCCTCATCAACTAAAACTCGAAGGAGCACCCGTCCTTCCTTGCCCTCTCGCCGCGCCCTGTCGGGGTATTCCGGTTTGGGACTGTAGGCGTAACTAACCTGGACGAATTTCGCGCCCGCACTTCCGTCTCCTAGTCCGATCCCTAAGCCATTTCCGACGCCGGAAATTCCCTGGCCGCCCGATTCGCCTTCTCCGCCGCTTCCGTTCGCCGGTTGCGCCGGCGAGGCTCCAACCAGCCCTGTCGGAGCCGGTTCTGCTGATACGACGGCAATCCCCGCCAACACATCAAGCGGGCTGACAGAGAGTTTCATGAGATCTCGTGATTCAATTGGTTGACCTTCTTCTTTGCTGTCTGTGACCCTGGCTTGCGGCGCCGGAGGGCGACGTTTTGGTCCGCCCGGCTGGCCTTTTTTTCCTTCGGCCTGGCCGTCGCCTTTGATTCCCCCGCCATCTCCATCGCCCAAATTCAGAACGACTACCGCAATGGGCTCTTGACCTCGGGGCTCGAAAGAGACGGCCGGATAGGTCAGCGCTGCGGCATGCAAAGCAACAGAGATAAACAGAAACGAACTGAGCCTCATAGTAAACTCACTGTAGAGGCCTCGACCGGCTACAAGAAAAAGGAAAAATCGAAGAACCTTTCTCTCTCTTTCGGAGAGGCCGGTGGAGAAGCTCTAGGCAGGTCTCCTGGCTTAGGCTTTATCCTACTCGCCGCGCCTTCCCGTCCTTCGGCTTAACTCAGGACAGTGACTTACTTTGCGGCTTTCGTGGCCATCACAGTGGCGGGACCGCGCCGGATTTGCACCGGACTTCCCTGACGCCTTAGAGCATCAAACGGTACGGAAGGTATAATGAGAAAAACAACATGTCAAGATCTATTTTGCGAGTTGGCCATGAACTGCATATTAGCGCAATGCTTCAGACAAATTTCACCGACCCCTGGCTATTGCCGTGTGATGAATCCAGCCGTGATTAACAAAAAAACCGGGACGACTGGAGAGAGAGGCTTCAATAGCTCCCATAAAATGGCGCTGAACTCTGTTAGTAAAGAGAGGCGAAAAGGGTAAGGCTCAAGGTCTCGCTCAACTCGATGAGAGCTCCAAGTTGATTGCAGGTTATACCGCCGTGGCGATAATGAAGATAGGCGCGACTGAAAAGCGCGAGCAGAGAAAGGCACAGTCCGATCCACAATACTGTCCGCCCCAGCATGAAGACGGCAAAGGTTAGCGTCGCGATCGTTGCGACGAGGAGGTGCCACCCTCGCACGTTTTCCGCAACGACTCGGGCTGATGAGTCAGCCACCGCCGTGGAGCCGTAAAGAAACATCACCAGTGACCAACGGGCTAACACCGGAGTGACTAAGAGACTTAAAGTTCGCGTCTCGCCAATGACTTCGGCGGCTCGGACTTTGAAGAGAACAATCAGCAGCACCACGAGGAAGCCATAAATGCCGCTTGGTTTATTTTCTCCGCGCGGCTTTCCCGGCAACGCGTCAAACGTTTGTTGTGTGCCCTCCAAGTGACTTGCTCCGGTCATAACGATCAGCATCGTTATGAGAGCCACCCCAAGAATCTCGGATTCGAGGTAGGGCTCCAATAAACGATTCAGCAGAGCCAAGACTAGGCCCAAAATCAGACCGACAAGCGGAAAAAAAAGCGCGCCAGCGCCGATCTGCTTGGGGCTCAATTTATCGGCGTCGAAACGGCCGCAGATGGTCAGAAATTTGAAGGCAGACAGTGCGCTTCTCATGGCTTTTTCTTTTCTCTCAGACCCCCGTAGCTGTCAACCAATTTGGTAAAAATGTCGATATTGAGACAGACATTTTAGATGTCTCCTAAAATGGCAAAAATTGACCTTAAATATCAGTAAGTTAGAAAGAACTTTGCGCTTTACATTTGAGCATTTTTACGGTATTATTTGGGACGTTAACAAATCAATCTAACCCCATAACTTTACAGCAAAAATTTCAAATCACGATTGGTCAAAATGGCTGAATCAAAACCCTCGCAGCAAACCGAATACAAAGCGGAAAACATAAAGGTACTTGAAGGGCTTGAAGCCGTCAGAAAACGGCCCGGCATGTACATTGGCGATACCAGCGAGCGCGGCTTACACCACCTCGTCTACGAGGTTGTCGACAACTCGATCGACGAGGCCTTGGCCGGTCACTGCGACAAAATCGACGTGACAATCCACATCGATAATAGCGTTACGGTGATTGACAACGGTCGTGGCATTCCCGTCGACATTCATCCTACAGAGAAAGTATCCGCTGCGGAAGTTGTGCTCACGAAGCTGCACGCCGGAGGGAAATTCGATAAAGCTTCCTACAAAGTCTCCGGCGGCCTTCACGGCGTGGGAGTTTCGGTTGTCAACGCTTTGTCGGAAAACTTGGAAGTTGAGATTAAGCGCGACGGCAAAGTCTATCAGCAGAACTACAAAAGGGGAGACCCCCAAGGAAAATTGAAAGAGGTAGGCATATCGAAAGAACGGGGGACGCGGGTCACGTTTAAGCCCGATACCAAGATTTTTGAAACCGTTGAGTTTAGCTTCGACATCTTATCCCAGCGATTGCGCGAGCTGGCCTTTTTGAATCGCGGTGTCAAGATCACCATCGAGGACGAGAGAAGCCAGAAAAAACACGAATTTTTCTATAAGGGCGGGCTCCTCTCTTTTGTCGAGCATTTGAACCGCGCCAAGACCACTATTCATTCGAAAGTCGTACATTTTGAAGGGGAAAAAGACGGCGTTGAAGCCGAAATCGCGATGCAGTGGAACGACGGCTACTCCGAAAATATTTTTTCCTTTGCCAATAATATCAACACCACTGAAGGCGGCACGCACCTGATCGGCTTTAAATCGGCGCTGACGAGAACTATCAACAGCTACGCCATCGACAGCGGACAGCTAAAGAAAGACGAGCAGAACCTTCAGGGTGAAGACGTCCGTGAAGGATTGACCGCGGTTATCAGTGTAAAAGTCCCTGAGCCTCAATTCGAAGGCCAGACCAAAACGAGGCTCGGTAACAGCGAGGTCAAAGGCATCATCGAGGCGCTGGTCAATGAGAAATTCACGAGCTACCTGAGCGAACACCCGAGTGACGCAAAGAAGATCGTCGCAAAAGGTGTCGAAGCGGCGCGGGTGCGCGAAGCGACGCGCAAAGCGAAAGATCTGGCGCGTCGCAAAGGTGCGTTGGACTCCGGCTCGCTGCCCGGCAAGCTGGCGGATTGCCAAGAAAGAGACCCGGCTTTGAGTGAGCTCTATCTTGTCGAGGGAGATTCGGCCGGAGGCTCCGCGAAGCAGGGAAGAGACCGGCGTAACCAGGCGATTCTCCCGCTCAAGGGAAAAATCCTCAATGTCGAGAAGGCGCGCTTCGACAAAATGCTCTCGTCTCAAGAAATCCGCTTGATGATTATGGCATTGGGCACAGGGGTCAAAGAAGATTATGACCCGGCCAAGCTGCGCTATCATTCGATCATCATCATGACCGACGCGGACGTTGACGGCTCGCACATCCGCACTTTGCTGCTTACTTTTTTCTATCGCCAGATGCCGGACTTGGTGGAGAAGGGCCATCTTTTTATCGCTCAGCCCCCTTTGTACAAAGTGAAGCGTGGTAAGCAAGAGCGTTATCTAAAAGACGAGACGACGCTCGAAGACTACTTGATTGAACTTGGAACCGAGGATATTCGAGTGCGGGCGAGCAATAATGGCACCGGATTGGTGGGCCAGCCTTTGCAGTCCTTCATCAAAAAGGTCGCGCGTTGGGAAAAATTGATGGGCTTGATTGCGCGGAAGAAAAAGAACCGAACGGTGATCGAAGGGTTATTGTTGGAAGAAGGGTTTAACGAGGAGACGCTCAAAGATGAAAAGGCGCTAAAGAGTATTGGAAGCCGCCTCGCATCGTACGCTCATTTGATAACACCGGAGCAGGCGCCGCTGTCTTGCAGCTTGGAAGAGGATGCGGAACACAACTGCTTCAAGCTCATCGTTTCGACTCGAGCCAATGGAACCGGATTCCAGACGGTTGTCGATCGCGAGTTTCTCGCAAGTCCTGAGTACAGAGAGATCAAAAAATTGTTCACGGATCTTTTGAGCCTTGGCATGCCGCCTTATTCAGTGGAGAATGGTGAAAACAAGGCCCACCTGAAATCTCTTACAGAAGTCCTCAACTACATTATGGAGGGCGGCAAGAAAGGTCAGTACATTCAGCGCTACAAGGGTCTCGGCGAGATGAATCCGGGGCAGCTCTGGGAAACCACTATGAATCCCGAAACCCGCGTTCTTCTTCAGGTGCGCATCGAGGACGCGGTGGAAGCCAACGATATCTTCTCGATACTGATGGGCGATGAAGTCGAACCTCGACGCAAGTTCATAGAAGAATACGCCTTAACCGTCAAGAACCTCGACGTTTGACGAGCGAATAGTTTCACACTGTCAAGCCGTTGAAAACGGCTTGAACGATTGGACGCTTAACTGCCGTGGAAGCAACTCTAAAGTCGCAAAAAGTTCCTGTTTATATCGAAGATGAGATGCGTCAGTCCTTCATGGCCTACGCCATGAGCGTCATCATCAGTCGTGCGCTGCCGGACGTGCGTGACGGACTGAAGCCCGTGCATCGGCGAGTTCTCTACGCCATGTACGATATGGGCAACACTTGGGACAAGCCTTACAAGAAATCTGCCCGTCTGGTCGGCGATATCATGGGTAAATATCATCCCCACGGCGACACCGCGATCTACGACACCATCGTTCGCATGGCCCAGGACTTTAACATGCGCTATCCGTCGATCGATGGTCAGGGAAACTTCGGTTCCATTGATGGCGATTCTCCGGCCGCCATGCGTTACACCGAAATCCGAATGGCTCGTCTTGCCGAGGAAATACTCGCCGATATTGAGAAGGAGACCGTCGATTTTATTCCCAACTATGATGATACTTTAAAAGAACCAGCGGTTCTTCCGTCGCGTATTCCTAACTTGTTGGTGAATGGTGCCGCGGGTATTGCGGTCGGTATGGCGACCAATATTCCGCCCCACAATCTTGGTGAGGTGATCGATGGGTTGATTGCGATGGTGCAAAATCCAGACATCACGATCAAACAACTCATGAAACACATTCCCGGACCGGATTTCCCCACCGGCGGTTTCATTCATGGTAAGGAACCGATCGTCCAGGCCTACAGCGAAGGCAAAGGCATTATTCAGATGCGCGGCAAGGCTTTTACCGAGACGATCAAACGAACGGGCAAAGAGCAGATCGTCATTAGCGAAATCCCGTTCATGGTGAACAAGAAAAGGCTTATCGAGCAGATTGCCGAACTGGTTAACGAGAAAAAAATTGAGGGGATTGGCGATATCAGAGATGAGTCGGATCGCGAGGGCATGCGCATCGTTATTGAGCTCAAGCGTGACTCGGTGCCGGACATCATCCTTAACCAGATATACAAGCACACGGCGTTACAGGACTCGTTTGGCGTCAACATGCTTGCGATTGTCGAAGGAAAACCGAAGCTGCTCAATCTCAAAGAGGCGCTCAAGGCCTTTTTGGATCACCGCCGGGAGGTGGTGACGCGGCGGACCGCCTACGATCTGCGCAAGGCCGAGGAGCGGCTCCATATTTTGGAAGGCTATCGGATCGCGCTGGATAATCTCGACGCCGTGATCAAGTTGATTCGAAATTCCGCGGATCCGAAAGTCGCCAAAGAAGGCTTGATGTCGAACTTTGGGCTAAGTGATATCCAGGCACAGGCTATATTGGACCTACGTCTTCAGCGATTGACTGGCTTGGAGCGCGATAAAATTATGGAGGAACACCGGGAAACCGGCGAACTCATAGGGAAACTTGGAGCCATCCTGGCGGACGAAAAGGAGATCTACAAAATCATCGTCGAAGAACTGAACAAGATCAAAGAGCAATACGGCGACGAGCGAAGAACCCAGATCGTTGCCCGTTCCGAGGACATCTCCATCGAGGACTTGATGGTCGATGAAGACATGGCCGTGACGATTTCTCACGAGGGATACATCAAACGCAACCCCGTTACGCTCTACCGGGCCCAGCGGCGCGGCGGTAAGGGAAAAATTGGTACGACCACGAAAGAAGAAGATTTCGTCGAGGACCTTTTTATCGCCTCCATGCACTCCTACATCCTCTTCTTTACCACCATCGGCAAGGTCTATTGGATCAAGGTCCACGAGCTGCCTCAGGCCAGCCGCGCGGCGAAAGGGAAACCGATCGTCAATCTGCTGAATCTGGAACCGGGAGAAAGAGTCTCCGCGTTTCTCTCGGTTCGAGAGTTTGTCGATGGACGTTATGTTATCTTCGCGACGAAGAAGGGTTTGATCAAAAAGACCGATCTTATGTCTTACTCCAATCCGCGTTCCTCTGGAATTCGGGCCATCGGTCTCGAAGATGGCGACGAACTGATTGGCGTGAAACTTACCGACGGACAGCAGGAAATTATCCTTTCAACGCTGGACGGCCAGTCCATCCGCTTTAAGGAGGAGCAGGTTCGGCCTACTGGACGCGGAACCTATGGCGTGGTGGCGATGCGGCTCGATGAAGGGGACGCGGTGGTCAGCATGGAAATGCTCAGTCACGGGGCCAATATTCTGACCGTATCCGAGAACGGCTACGGCAAGCGTACCGAGATGGACGAGTATCGGCTCCAATCTCGCGGCGGCAAGGGCATCATTACGATGAAGGCCACGGATAAAACCGGCCGGGTCGTGGGTGGGCAGCAGGTCACGGAGGACGATCAACTCATGCTCGTCACGAACAAGGGAAAGATCATACGTCTTCGAATAAAAGACATTCGCGTCATCGGCCGCAACACCCAGGGCGTGCGTCTCATCGATCTGGAAGAGGGTGAACGGGTAGTTTCGTTGGCGCGACTCGCGGAGAAAGAAGAAGACGACGAGGAAGAATAGTTTTGCCAAACCCGCGAAAGAGAAAGCGCGCGGGCCAGCGAATGCGGACTGGTCAGTTGCGTTCCGCCCTTCCCGTTGGGTAGCGTTTCGACCGCCCACGGAAAAGTGTTTTTCAAAAAATCGAACCGAATCCAAAATTTGATAAACTTCCGTCTGCCATCTGTTTTCGTTCCTCATTATCATGGCTAAGCCAATTGGAATTGTTGGCGCGGGCGGTTGGGGCATCGCGCTAGCCAAGTTGTTGTCCGACAAAGCCCAACCGACTACGCTGTGGTGTCGCAGTGCGGAGACTTACCGCGAGCTGGAAGAAAAGAGAGCACACAGCACCTATCTCCCGAACATCGCGCTTCCCGCCGGAGTCAAGGTAACTCGTTCCCTAGAGACAGCCGTCGCTGGCAAATCTCTGATCATTTGTGCCGTTCCGTCTCATGCGGCGCGCGAGGTCATGTCGAGCGCGGCTGCTCACGTCAACCAAGAGACGATCGTTCTGTGCGGGACCAAGGGACTAGAAGAGGAAAGTCTCAAAACTATGAGTGAGGTTCTGGCTGACATCTTCGGCGTTCGACGCAGTGAACGCCATGCGTTTCTTTCCGGCCCGACCTTTGCGGTCGAAATTGCCCGTGGTTTGCCGGCGGCCGTTACGGTAGCGGCCTATCGCGATGACGTAGTTGAAACCGTTCAGGAGACCCTCGGCACCCAAAGCTTGAGAGTTTACTCCTCCAAAGATGTAATCGGTGTCCAGATGGGCGGAGTGATCAAAAACGTCATCGCCATTGCCGCTGGGATCAGTGACGGCTTAGGCTTGGGCCAGAATGCGCGCGCCGCTTTGATCACACGAGGACTTGCGGAGATGACGCGTCTAGCGGTCCGAATGGGAGCGAATCCAATGACACTATCGGGTTTGCCTGGTCTGGGAGACTTGGTCCTAACTTGTGCAGGGGATCTGAGTCGGAATCGAAAAGCGGGCCTGCAAATCGCTCAGGGTAAGAGCCTTCAAGAAATTACCGAAGAGAGTCGAATGGTGGCCGAAGGGATACGCAATACGCGCTCTGTTTACTTGCTGGCTCGTCACTTGGACGTGGAGATGCCCATCGTTGAGCAGATGCACCGGGTTCTCTACGAAAGCAAAAACCCCTTTGAGGCGGTCGGCGATTTAATGCAGCGCTCCTTCAAACCGGAAATATCATAAATTGACAAGGCCGGAACTCTATGATTCAAATAAAAGCTTGGCCGTCTGACCGGCCCAGGGAGTAATATTCCTATGAAACGAACCTATCAACCGAGCAACGTCAGGAGAAAAAGAACACACGGCTTTCTAGCCCGTATGGAAACCCCCGGTGGGCGTAAAGTCCTCAAGCGGCGTAGGGCCAAAGGACGCAAGAAACTGACGGTTGCCGTACCGCCGAAACGAGCCCGCACCTAAGAGTCGGGGATGTTGCCTAGCGGTCAGGAAGGCTTTCCGAAAACGGCCCGCCTGAGAAAACGACGCGAATTTTCGAGGCTCTCGCGAAGCGGCAGGAAAACCCACTCCGCCAATTTCGTCGTTATCACCCAAACCAATGACGTGGGGGAGACTCGGTTGGGGATCACGGTCAGTGGCAAGGTGGGCAACGCGGTGGTTCGAAATCGGATCAAACGGCTTGTGCGGGAGTTTTTCCGCCGCGGCCGCCGAGATCTGGCGCGCGGAATAGACGTTCTCGTTATCGCCAGAAAGCGTGCAATCGATCTTTCTTTCAGCCAGGTCGTGAGTGAACTCGAAGAGGTCTTGGCCGATCCAAGGAGTCGCAAAAATCGTGAAGCGCATAACCCGTAAAGCGATCGCTCTCGCCCTGGCTGAATATCACAGAGTTTTCTCGCCTTTTCTGCCGCGCGCTTGCCGGTTCTATCCCAGTTGTGCAGTTTATACTTCCGCAGCGATTCAAAAGCACGGCATCCTGAGAGGAGCATTTTTGGGCCTGCGGCGGTTGAGCCGGTGTCATCCTTGGAATCCCGGCGGTTACGATCCGGTTCATTGAGTTCTATCCATGGAAAAACGCGCGTTCCTAGCTATTGCTCTTTCGATCTTGGTGCTCGTGATCTACCAGGAATGGGTCACCCGATACTACGGAGTACCTCCTCCCCCTTCTAAGGGTCCAATAAAGCAAGAAACGGAAAAACCTGCGCCGCCGCAGCCAACTGCTCCGGCTCCTGTGACGCCGAGTGCTCCCGCTGTACAAACGGCAAAGGCGGCCAAAGACATCAAGGTCGAAACCGACAACTATGTTGCCATTTTCACTACGCAAGGCGCACGTTTGAAGAGTTTTAAATTCAAAAAATATCGGAGCTCAGTGGATGAAAACAGTCCGCCCTTCGACATCGTATCGTTACCGCCGAATGTGCCGCTGCCCCTAGGAGTCCGCTGGCAGAGTCCAACGCCTTATGACGATGCCGGATTGCTTTATGCGATCCAAGGCGGCGATCTGAATCTCACAGGAAACTCTAAAGGTACTCTACTTTTCCAAGGGAAGGCGTCCGACGGGTTGGTGATCACCAAGAAGCTGGTCTTTTCGGGTTCGACTTACCCCGTTGATTTGGAGGTTTCCGCCAAGGCAGCGGATGGAACCTCCCCGGTTCCAGAGATCCTTCTTACGGAAAAAAGCGACCAATCGGTCCCCAACCCCGATGCTAAATTCGAGGGCTTCATCGCTCGGGTGGACAACAAAGTCAAACGGGACCTGCCCGCGCAAGTGGATAAAGGCGACGAGCTTAGCGGCGATGTATCGTGGGCCGGGTTTGGCCACACCTATTTTTTCTTCGCTTTGTTGCCGGAAAATGGAGCAGCGCACAAACTCTCGATTCACCATGTCGGACCGGCGCTCATTGCCGCGATCAGCGCCGCGCAGGTCCAAGCCGGCGAAGCGAATCGTTACACGCTTTTCATCGGCCCCAAAGAGCTCGATATTCTTAAATCATTGGGAAAGGGGCTTGAGGACTGCATCAATATTGGCTACTTCGGGTTCATCTCGATTCCGCTTCTATACGTGCTTCATTTCTCTCACGGTTTCACGCAAAGCTATGGCATCGATATTATCCTGCTCACATTTTTGATCAAAATCCTCATGGCGCCATTGACGCATAAGAGCTACGTGTCGATGAAAAAGATGCAAAAGCTGCAGCCGCAGATGGAAAAGCTCAAAGAAAAGTTCACTAACGACAAGGAGAAACTCAACAAGGAGATCATGGAACTCTACCGCCGTAACGGCGTCAATCCGTTGGGGGGGTGTTTACCCATGGTTCTCCAGTTTCCCGTTTTTATCGGTCTTTATAATGCCTTGAGCACGCCTATCGAATTACGCCATGCGCCGTTTTTGTGGATCAAGGATCTTTCACGGCCCGATTGGCAGTCGTTGCCTTTTGCAGTCCCCAGTTGGTGGCCTTCTGCTTTGCCTTCGGGTATTCCAGTGCTGACAATTCTCATGGGGGCGAGCATGTTTCTCCAGCAGTGGATGACTCCCACCGCGGGGGATCCGAATCAAAGAAAAATGATGATGATGATGCCGTTGATGTTTACCTTCATGTTCGTATCGTTCCCGGCAGGTTTGACTGTTTATTGGCTTGTCAATAATGTTCTCACCATCGGCCAGCAGTACTGGATCAGCCGTAGCGATCGATAGTCGAACCGTTCAATCGAGGTCTGAGCTTATGGATTACGTGGAAACCGAAGGCGACACCATCGATGAAGCGATTGAGAACGCTCTCAAAAAGCTCGGGGCAAAGCGCGACAAAATCACCGTTGATGTATTATCCGAAGGCCGGAAAGGGATCTTGGGTTTCGGCGCGCAAAAGGCGCGTATTCGTGCTGAATTGAGAAACTCCAGCGGTGATTTAAACTTAGATAGCGCCGAGGCAAAACCTTCTTTAATTGATAGACCCATCACGGAGCAAGAGGCGGCGGCGATTACGGAAAAGGCAAAGGCGGTTTTGTCGGAGATCCTGAGTTTAATGGGGGTCAAAGCGTCCGTTGAAACATGAGTTGGGGAAAGGGGCGACGAAATCACTCTAGAAATCCACGCGGAAAGTAGCGGCCTCTTGCCGGCGAACGACCGGGGAGCGAAGGCCCCCATATCCTCGTCGATATCGAAAGCTACCGCGAGCGCCGGCGGAAATCCCTCGAAGACATGGCGTTGCGGCTGGGGGAAAAAGCGAAGCGTCAGCGCAAGACCGTGACCGTGGACGCCCTGAGCGCCGCCGACCGCCGTATCATTCATGCGGCATTGCAAGATGATCCTTGGGTGACCACGAAAAGCTTGGGCCAGGGCTCTTATCGCCGTCTGCTGATCATTCCGGAAGGCGATCGCAAGAAGAAAGAAGAAACCAAGTCGCCCACGGCGGAGCGGGAAGGAGCCAAACCACCGAGGTGAGTCCCTCTCCATCAGGCAAAAGGTTTGATTGACCGTTTCCCGTCGGTCTTCTATAGTAAAACTGTGATTCAAAGACGCAAAACAAGACAGATCCAGCTCGGCAAGGTCAAAGTAGGCGGCGACGCGCCGATCACGGTGCAGTCGATGACCAAGACCGATACCCGTGATGTGGAAGCGACGGTGGATCAGATTTGGGCGTTAGAGGTGGCCGGCTGCGACATCGTTCGAGTGGCCGTGCCGGTGCGCGAGGCTGCGCAACAACTCGGCAATATCAAAAAGCAGATTCGCATCCCCCTGGTCGCCGATATCCATTTCAATTACAAGCTCGCGCTCATCGCGCTGGAGCAAGGGGTGGACGGTTTGCGGCTCAACCCAGGCAATATCGGCGCGCGCTGGTGCATCGAGGAAGTTGTCAAACTGGCTGCCGAGCGTAAAATTCCGATCCGCATCGGGGTGAACGCCGGCTCACTCGAAAAAGATTTACTGGAAAAGTACGGCGGCCCGACGGCCCAGGGTATGGTGGAAAGTGGTTTGCGTCATATCCGTATATTGGAAGACTTGAACTATCCAGAGATCAAAATTTCGCTTAAAGCCTCGGACCCGCTGATGATGATCGAAGCCTACCGGATGCTGGCCGACAAAGTCGATTATCCATTTCATTTGGGCGTGACGGAAGCGGGAACGCCGACCGTGGGCACGATCAAGTCTGCCGTGGGGCTCGGGACTCTCCTTGCTGAAGGCGTCGGAGATACGATACGTGTTTCGCTGGCCGCCGACCCGGTAGAAGAGGTACGCGTTGGCCGCGAGATTCTCAGATCTCTCGGCCTCAAGAAAGACGGCATGACTTTTGTCGCCTGCCCTTCTTGCGGTCGAGCCGACGTGGATTTGGTCGGGCTGGCCAAAGCGGTCGAAGAACGCATGGCGCCTTACCGCACCATGAACATCCACGTCGCGGTGATGGGGTGCGAGGTCAACGGTCCGGGAGAGGCGCGCGCGGCGGACCTGGGAGTGGCGGGCGGCAAAGGCATCGGCCTGATCTTCAAGAAAGGCGAAATCATTCGCAAAGTCCCGGAAGCCGAGATCGTTGACGCGCTCATGGACGAAGTCAAGAAGCTTGCCGCCGAGAAACAGGCGGGTCCTACGGTCACCGCGGACGCCTAGCCCGCTCTCATCGCTTCATTACTACAGCCCACTAAAAATCATGCGCTGGAGCCAAACCTTCATCCCGACGCTCAAGGAAGATCCCACAGACGCCGAAGTCATCAGTCATAAGCTGCTGGTGCGTGCCGGGATGATTCGACAGGTCAGTCGCGGCATTTACGACTATTTGCCGTTAGCGCTTAAAATTATCCGCAAGATTGAAAATATCGTGCGCGAGGAGATGGATCGGGCCGGCGCCCAGGAATTGTTATTGCCCATCGCCTCGCCTGCCGAGTTGTGGCAGCAGAGTGGCCGTTGGGAGATCTACGGTAAAGAACTGGTGCGCTTCAAAGACCGTCACGAGCGCGATTTTTGCCTGGGCCCGACCCACGAGGAAGTAATCACCGATCTCGTTCGGCGCACGGTGCGCTCCTACCGCGAGCTGCCTTTCAATCTCTATCAGATTCAGACGAAATTTCGTGATGAAGTGCGGCCGCGCTTCGGTTTGATGCGCGGCCGGGAGTTCATCATGAAAGATGCCTATAGCTTTCACACGGATGTGCAAGACTGCCAGCGGGAATATGAAAACATGTTCCAGACCTACAAGCGGATCTTCACCCGTTGCGGTCTTCAGTTTCGTCCCGTGGAAGCGGACACGGGCGCCATCGGTGGAAGCCGATCCCATGAATTCCAGGTGCTTGCCGAGTCCGGCGAAGACGCGATTGTGAGTTGCAACCGATGCGAGTACGCGGCGAACGTGCAAAAAGCTGAGATCAAGCTGCGGCGCTCCGCGGCTCGTGACGTGACGAAGGAGGCGCGGAAACTCGAGAAAGTTTCTACGCCCGGAAAGAAAAGCGTGGCCGACGTGGCGGCGTTTCTTCGACTACCTCCCGAGCGGTTTATCAAGACTTTGGTCTACCAGACGGACACGAACGAACTCGTCGCCGTATTGGTGCGCGGCGATCACGAGATCAACGAAGTCAAACTACAAGGGGCGCTGGGCTGTCGCGAGCTGGCGCTCGCCGGTGAGGCTGAGGTGCAAGCGGCCGCGGGCGCTCCCCCGGGATTTCTGGGACCCATTGGCCTTAAAATCCGCATCGTCGCGGACCAGGCCGTTCAAGGAATTCAGGGAGCGGTTACCGGGGCCAATGAAGTGGACGCGCACTATATTAATGTCGACCAGGAGCGGGATTTCACGCCATCCGCGTTTGCCGATGTTCGCCTGGCGGTGGCCGGTGATCCTTGCCCGCGTTGCGATGCGGGTTCTTTGGAGGCTTATCGCGGCATCGAAGTAGGACAGGTTTTCTACCTGGGAAAAAAATACAGCGAGTTGCTGGGCGCGACTTATCTCGATGCCGAGGGACGGGAGCGACCGATCGAAATGGGTTGCTATGGGATCGGCATCACCCGTCTGGTTGCGGCGGCGATCGAGCAAAATCATGACGCCAACGGCATCATCTGGCCATTTTCTATCGCCCCGTTTCATCTCTTGTTGCTGCCCATCAACTACAAAGACAAGGCGATTCACGAGGTCTCCGATGAACTTTATCAGGAGCTCCAAAAGCGCGGCCTGGAAGTCCTAATGGATGATCGCGACGAACGGCCTGGGGTGAAGTTCAAGGACGGTGATCTCATCGGTATTCCGTTGCGCGTGACCATCGGGGCGAAGGGCTTGGAGAAGGGCTGTGTGGAGTTGCGCCGGCGGCGGGATGGCAAAACCGAAGAAATCTCCGTCGCTGAAGCGGCGGACAAAATTCAAGCCGTTGTTTCGAACGCCATCGGAGCCTAAGGCATGGCATCCAACCTTGAGCTGGTGCGGCCACACGGTTCCATGAGAGAGCGGCTCATCGTCGCTCTCGACGTGGGCGACCTGGGAGAGGTCAAGGAATTGGTCAAACTCCTCGCCTCTGAGGTCGGCATGTTCAAGGTTGGCAAGCAACTGTTCACTCACGCCGGCCCGCAGGCCGTACGTCTCATTCAAGAGCTCGGCGGCGAGGTCTTTCTCGATCTGAAGTTCCACGACATTCCTAACACGGTTGCCAAGGCCGCCGTCGAAGCCACCCGCCTGGGCGTCAAGATGTTCAACGTCCACGCCTCCGGAAGTTTGGAGATGATGCGCGCCACGGCCAAGGAAGCGCGCCGGGTTTGCCATCAACAGAATTTGCGCAAGCCGATCATGCTGGCAGTCACCGTGCTCACCAGCTTGAACCAAGATGACCTCAAGCGGGTCGGAGTGGATGGTCGAGTCGCGGATCAGGTCGTGCGCTTGGCGCTCCTGACGAAAGAGGCAGGCATGGACGGCGTCGTTGCCTCGCCCCATGAAGTGGCCGACATCCGCTCGGCGTGCGGACGTCGCTTTGTTATTGTAACTCCTGGAATCCGACCGCGGGACGCCGGGCGGAATGATCAGCAGCGGGTGATGACTCCCGCCGACGCGATCCAAGCCAGCGTCGACTACATCGTTGTCGGGCGGCCGATCCTCGCGGCCAAGGATCCCGTTGCAGCAGCGCGTAAAATCATCGCCGAGATGCAAGGCGCCGGCAGATAGATCTTCCCCTCTTATTTTTTTCCGTCCCACCAATCGTAGAAATGATGCACCGGACTTTGCCCGGCGCCGACGGCGAAACCGCTGCGGATCGCTTCGGTAATGTACTTTTTTGCGCGCAGAACCGCGGTTTCAAGCGGTTCTCCTCTGGCGAGATAAGCCGCGATGGCCGCCGAAAAAGTGCAACCCGTGCCATGGGTATGGCGGCTGCGGATGCGCGGCGAACGTAGCTCGCGAAATTTTTTGCCGTCGAAGAAGAGATCAATGGCTGGCCCTCTTCTGTGCCCGCCCTTGATCACCACGCTGCGCGCGCCCATGGCGAGGGTCCGTCGGGCGGCTTCTCTGATTTCCTGGGCGCGGTTTAGTTTAAGTCCGGTAAGCTCCTCCGCCTCCGGTAGGTTGGGCGTAACCACGGTGGCGAGCGGGATCAGCTTTGAGCGCAGCGCGTCGATGGCATCTTTCCGCAGGAGGCGGTCGCCGCTTTTAGCGACCATGACAGGGTCAACCACCAGATTCTTTAATTTGTGCTCGCGGACTTTCTCTGCCACTATCTCGATGATCCTCGAGTTGGCCAACATTCCGGTCTTTAGCGCGTGAGCGCCGATATCCTCAATAACCGCATCGATCTGGGCCGCCACAATGTCCCGACTCAGCTCCAGGATCTTCATCACACCCAGGGTGTTCTGCGCCGTGATCGCCGTAATCACCGAAGTCCCATACACGCCGAGAGCAGCGAAAGTCTTGAGATCGGCCTGAATCCCTGCGCCGGCTCCGGAGTCCGAGCCAGCGACGGTAAGGGCTTTGCGTACTAACTTCATGGAAGGCAATCGTAACTCTCATAGCCCCCATCCTGACCCTCGCCCGAGGCAGGGGAAGAAAATGGGTTGCTTGTGCTCATCTTCGCCCTGCTTCGGGGAAGAATTGAAGAGGGGGCCGGTCGCTGTTCGGAATTCTAAACCGGCCACTTCTCTGACCGGTAGGCTTGCTCCCAGAACATAAATTCATATCGGCTGCTCAGAATGAAATGCGCGGTCATAAGCTTTTTCTCGCTGCTGCTCGCCGCGGCCCCTAGTTTATCCGTGAGGCGAATTTGCTCACGCACAGGCTTCCAAAACGCTTCAGAAGCGTAGGTCTCGATCCACTGCCGGTAAATCTTCGGCTTGCTCGGGCGGTTTCTGTACAGGCGCCGTCCTACCTCCCCATAGATCCAGTAACAGGGAAGAACTGCCGCGACGATTTCGCCAAGCGTCCCGGTTCGCGCTACCGACTGCAGATGGCCAATATACGCCTGCGTAATAGGACCCTTTGCCACTCCATCCAACTGTTTAGGCGATAATCCGAGACTCCTGCCGAAACTTTCATGAAAACTGCGCTCCACCTCGACCGCGCCGAGCGCGTGACGGGCAAACAATTCGAGCGTTTCAAGATTGGGCGACTTGGATCCGGCGTGACAGAGGACTTGAGCGAAGTCAAGCAAATACACGTAATCTTGCAGAATGAAATAGGTGAAACGATTCATCGGCAACGTCCCGGCGTGTAACTGCTGGAGGAACGGATGACCGTCAATCGCTCGCCAAATTCGCTCGCCGCGACGTCTCAGCCGAGCAGTGAATTTTTCCGCCATTGGGTATGAAATAACCAAAAATTCCGGGTAGTAAAAGGGGCGAGTCGATTAATTTGCCCTCAGAGGAATAACCGTCCACGTGAAAGTATTCCATCTGCGGTATGTTAGCTCTTTTGCTGAACAAAAACCTCGCGGCCTACAAGCTTCCGAGCAGCACCATCGGTCCGGAAGGCTTGGCGACGCCGCCCGCCGGTTCGAGCGTAACGGCGAATTTATCGAAGTTCCGGCCGTCAGCGAGCTGTGGCAGTTGAAATCGCGCCTGTCCCCGTTCATCGACTATAAACACCCCGGCAGGAACCGGCTCGTTTCCGGCGATTCCCCAAAGTTCGTACGCTTTGTCAGTGGCCGTTTTCGGCAATCCAAACGTTATCAGGAGTCCGCGGCGGGTTGTCGGGTTCCAGAATAGTTTCCCTTTCGCTTCGGGCGTTGGACCTAGGCCGGCAAGCTCAACCGAACGAACTTCGGGCGTCGAGAGAAACTGAATCAACTGATCCTTTTGCGCTGATTCGTTCTGCAATGCGGCGATTTGAGCCTGCAGTTTTGCCAGTTGGTCTCGTGTGCCGGTAAGCGACCAGGCCAACGCTAGAACGACAGCCGCGGCCGCCAGCGCGCCGGCTCCAACCAACCACCAGCGCCAAGCGGACCACCCGCCGCTCTGAGCTTGCACCGGGGTTTGTATCTTCGGTGTAATCTGATCGAAAACTCTCGTCTTAACCGCTACTGGCGGCGTCATGACCGAGAGCGATTGATGAAGCAGAGTCAACGAGTCGCGGGTTTGGCGAATATGCGCGTCACAAATCGCACAGCCGGACGCTAGATGGGCTTGGAATTCTCTCAGCTCTTCCCCGTCGAGCGCACCGAGAGCGTAGATCTCGCCTTGCGCCAGCCAGTTTTCATGTTCCGTGGCCATTACGCTCCTCGGGTTCCTAATATCTCGCGAAGACGCTGAATACCTGAGCGCATTCGGGTCTTTACCGTTCCTAAAGGTTCCGCCAATCGTTCCGCTATCTCGGTTTGCGTCAAACCATCAAAATAAGCGAGTTCCAGCACCCTACGCTGTGACTCTGGAAGATTCGCTAACGCGCTGTTCATCGTTATCCGAACTTCGCTCTGCGCTGCCGATGATTCAACAGTCGAACTCGATTCGGCGCGCGCTGGATCATCGGTGAGCGCGAAGCTCTTTTCCATTCTACGGATAGAACGGATTTTGTCGATTGCCCGGCTGCGGGCAATATTCATAATCCAGGCTTCCGGGCTGCCCCGCTCTTCACTGTAATTTCCAGCCTGACGCCAAACCTGCACAAACACCTCCTGGAGCAAGTCCTCGGCATCGGAACGGATCTTCAACATGCGCATGGCAAGGGTAAAGACAAGAGACGAGCAGCGATCGTAAAGCTGGCCGAAAGCCTCACGATCTTGCCTCGCGACTTGCTGAATAAGGTATATGACGCTTGCCGACTCGGCGATCACCTGCGTTTGCCTCTGACCACTCAGTAACGCCGACACATTCTAGCCGGGTCGTATCTCTCGGGCAAACTCATCCTGTACTGACTACGATTGCCCCGGTGGTTTGGATTTCGTGCTTTGAGAAATCTTTTCGCCGTGTAAATCCGAATCTCCGATACGCGACGTATCTCACTACAAAGGATCACGGTCAGTTCGAGTTACCAACAGAGATGGCACGAGATCCGCGTTGGAAGCCGGTCCGAGCCCTCCCAGGACGCAGCGGCAGCGACGACATGGATCGAGCGACCGTCGTCAGGAAACTGAAAGGAGAACCAAAAATGCAAGCCTTTAGAAAGAATCTAACGTGCCAAGCTGTCGCGATTTTCGTCGCGGCGCTCATGATGACAGGGACAACCGCACCGGTCCGCGCGGCGAGCCACAGAGAGGCGCCGCTGATCGCGCTCGATCCCGCAGCGGATAATACGGACACATACGCTTTTCGCAGTTGGCAAGACCCAAGCAAAGTAGTGTTCATTGCCAACGTTATCCCTGGACAGGAGCCTGGGGACGGACCGAACTATTTCAATTTCGACGACGAAGTCCTTTACGCCATCAACATCGATAATAACCAGGACGGCGCCGCCGAGGACATCGTCTACGAGTTTCGCTTCAAAACCGAAACCCGCCCCATCTTGGGCTCGCTGCTCTTCCCGCTTCCCTATATCGGCAATCCCCATATCCCTGTTCCGGAGATCCAGGGAATTACCAAGCTCGACGGTCCTGGATCAGAAGGACTTAGCCGCCGTCAGACCTACACAGTGACCGAGGTCAGGGGAAATAAGCGGACTGAACTGTTCACGGGTCAGAAGCTGATCGCCGTGCCGTCCAATGTCGGACCGGCGACGATGCCAGATTACGAGACTCTCGCGTCGCAGGGAATATACACGGATTCGGCGACCGGCATCAAAGTTTTCGCCGGTCAGCGCGCCGAAACCTTCTATATTGATTTGGGCGCGGTCTTCGATACGGCGAATCTCCGTCGCTTTCTGCCGCTGCTGACCGCGGCAGAAGATGCCAATGATTCGGTTAATCCGTTCGGCGTCAACCGCTTCAGTGGCTTCAACATTACCAGTATCGCCATCGAGGTTCCGATCAGCCGGATTACTCAAGACGGCAAGACCGCCGAGCAGACGAGCACGCCGGTGATCGGGATGTATGCGTCGACCGCCAGACAGAAGGTCAAACAGTTAAAAGGCGACAGCACATCGCAGTTGGCCGGCCCATGGGTTCAAGTATCGCGTTTGGCCAATCCGCTGGTCAACGAGCTGATTATCGACACGCCGTCGAAGGATCTTTGGAACTCGCAGGAGCCTGAAGACGAGGCGCAGTTCCAGGAATTCTACAAGAATCCGTCCATTGCCCAGGCGTTGGCGCTTATCTTCAACGTTCCTGTAACGCCGACGCCGCGCACCGATCTCATGAGTCTGCTGCTCAAGTATCCGGGGCAAGCGTTAGCCGGCAATAATTGCGGCAGTCCGTGCTCGGAGCTTCTGCGCCTCGATGTGCAGGTCACCCCGACGCAGCCTGAAAACCAAAAACGTCTCGGCGGTCTCGCCGGTGATGCGGCAGGGTTTCCCAATGGCCGACGCCCCAACGACGACGTGACCGACATCGCGATTCGCGTTGTCGGCGGCGATAACTATATCGCAGCGCGAGCCGGCGACGGCGTGAACTTCCTGCAAGGCGCGCAAGGGTCCAATCTGACTGCAAACGGCATTTACAAAGTGTTTCCATATCTCCCGACTCCGTACGACGGCCGGAACCGCCGGCACATTGACTGCGGTGAGACGGGCGCGAATCCCTGTAATTAATGAGTTGTTCCACGGAGGGGATTCGATTCCTCCGGGCATGTCAAGCAGATCGAGCGATGAAGATTCAACGACACGTAGTGGCGGCAATTGTAACCGTCTTAGGTTTGGGTTTCGGTCCGAATCCTTCATTTGCCGAAGGCGCGCGTACTGACAACCAGATCGCTTATTATCAACAACTGCTGACGCGTAATCCGCGCAACTCTAAGGCCTACTATGGATTGGGCGACGCGTTGATCCGTAAAGCGCGCGAGATCGGCGATCCTGACTATTTCAATCGCGCCGAGGAGGCGCTCAAACGTTCGCTGGAGATTGCGCCGAATAATGCCGGAGCCATGCGTCATCTCGCGTATGTTTTCTACTCGCGCCATGAATTCGAGGCGGCGGCTACGCACGCGCGCAAAGCCATCGAGATGGATGCCACGGATGGCGACTCCTACGGAATTCTAGGTGATGCGCTCCTGGAAGTCGGCAAGTACGATGAGGCGAAGGCCGCGTATGAAAAGATGATGCAACTGGAGGACAGCCTCTATTCTAGGAGCCGGCTAGCGGGATTAAAGAGCCTTCAAGGCGATACGGCAGGTTCTATCGTCGATCTTGAACAAGCCATTGCCGTCGGCAAGGAGGCGAAACAGCCGGCGGAGAGCATCGCGTGGACCGAATGGCAGCTCGGCAGCGACTATTTCGCTCTGGGAAAATTGCAAGAAGCGGAGAGGTATTACCTACAGTCGTTACAAACCTATCCCAACTACTATCGCGCTCTAGCCGGTTTGGCGCAGCTGCGCGGGGCGCAGAAAAGATACGACGAAGCGATCGATCTCTACCAGAAGGCGATCGCTATCCTGCCGATGCCTGACTACGCAGCCGCCTTGGGCGACATCTACGCCAAGATCGGACGCCAGGGACAGGCAAAGCAGCAATACGAGTTGGTCGAGTATATCGGCCGTCTTAGTATTCTCAACAAGGTGCTCTACAACCGCGAGCTCGCCTATTTTTACGCCGATCATGACATAAAACTAAAAGAAAGTTTGGAGTTGGCTCAACGTGAGTTGGATTACCGGCGGGACATTTACGCCTATGACGTCGTCGGATGGAACCTTTACAAGAATGGAAAAGCAGAAGAGGCGCGTGACGCGATCGAAAAAGCGCTAAGTTTGGGCACGAGAGACGCGAGGCTCTTTTACCATGCGGGCATGATCTACCATTCGCTCCACGCGAAGGACAAAGCCAAGGAGTATCTGGCCCGCGCGCTTAGCACCAATCCCTTTTTCCATCCGATTTTTGCCGAAACGGCGGCGCAAGCGTTGAAGCAACTCGAACGTAGCGTCCAACAGGCAGGCGTTGAAGGCCAAGGCCAGGGAGGATAATGGCGTGCGGGTGTCTTTGAACGGTCTTTCCCATGGTGTCATTCTGGGCGAAACCGAAGAATCTCAATTCAGAAAACAGGCTGGACGCTTAGATTCTTCGTCGCCGAAAGCTCCTCAGAATGACACGCATTGTGATTCTCCGCATAGACTTCCACGAGCGCCTCTAATAATAGCCGTTCTCTTTTTCGCCTGTACTCTTGTCTATAGTAGTGCTGGGGCTCATCCGCTGGGGAACTTCAGCATCAGCCATTATTCGGGGATACACATCACCCGAAAAACCGTTGAGGTGCGATATGTCGTCGACATGGCAGAGATCCCGACTTTTCAGGAGATCCAGGAAACGTCCATCGTTCCGAAAGCAGGCGATGCCGGTTTGGAACCTTACCTCACGCGGAAAGCCGAATCTCTCGGCGAGCGCTTATTCCTTGAAGTCAATGGACGACGTCTGAAGCTCCAGCCGGAATCCCAGGAGATTATTTTTCCGCCGGGTGCCGGCGGTCTGCCGACGATGAAGGTCAGTATTTTGTACAAAGCCAAGCGCGCCGAGGAAACGAAGGCCGGGCAATTTCAACTCAATTATAGGGATGGGAATTTTCCCGGGCGGGCAGGGTGGAAAGAGATCATCGCCACAGCAGAAGCCGGCGCAAAAATCTTGGATAGCTCGGTTGCCGAAGTAGACCGGAGTTCTCAGCTGAGTAACTATCCGACCGATCTCTTAAACAGCCCGCCTCAAATCCTGGAGGCTCGGGTGATCTTTGCGCCCCTAAATGTGCCGACACCTGTTGTTTCTGTCGGAACTCTGGTGCCGTCTTCCGGAGAAATAGAACGCACAAAGACAGTGGATCGACGCCAACAACTGCCCGCTCCCGTTGCTCGCACAAAAGACGAGACCGCGATCCACCGACAGTTGGACCAAGCCACAACCATGACATCGACGGGCTTGCTTCATGCAAAAGAAAATAGATCAGCTCAATTACAACCCAATCGTCAATCGACACCGCGCAACGCTTTTACGGAGTTGATGGCAACGAAGCAATCAAGCCTCGGGATCATTCTAGTTGCGCTCGCCGTTGCTGTGGGGCTCGGAGCGTTTCACGCGTTGGAGCCGGGACACGGTAAGACGTTGGTCGCCGCGTATCTCGTTGGATCGCGGGGCTCCATGCGTCACGCGCTGCTGCTCGGACTGGTAGTCACTGCGGCCCATACAGCCGGGGTCTATCTGCTTGGCGTGATCACGCTCTACGCTTCGCAATATGTTGTCCCAGAGCGTCTTTATCCATGGCTGAGCGTCGCATCCGGCGTGATGATCATGGCCCTGGGTCTGGTTCTGTTTGCCCGGCGCTACTCGGGTAAAGAAGGAATCATTTCTCATCATGATCACAACCACCACCCTCACGAGCATCACTCCCACGTCTCACATGAGCATCGAAATCACGATCATCATGGGCACGCCCACCATCACGAGCATGCACATTATCACGCACTGGATCGAGAGACTTCTCTGCGAGAGCTTCTGACGCTCGGCATTAGCGGCGGCATCGTTCCTTGTCCCGCGGCGCTGGTCGTGCTCCTGAGCGCGGTGTCGATGCAGCGGATCGGTTTCGGTTTGCTTCTGATCGTGGCTTTCAGCGTCGGATTGGCGGCGGTGCTGATCGGCATTGGACTGCTGATGGTCTCCGCGCGGCATTTCATGTCGCGCTTACAAACAAACGGCGAGCTGATTACTCGCTGGCTACCGTTGGCTTCATCAACGATCATTACTCTCTTTGGTTTGGGAATGGTGCTTCAAGCGATAGCTACCGCCGGATATTTTTCCATTTGAAACCGTTAAATAACAAACAAGGAGGAAACAATCATGCTTAAGCAAACGCCAGGGAAAATGGGACTCGGTCTTCTTGTCTGCCTGGTCTTCGGAGGATGCGCGTCAACCGCCACGGCGCAAACGCAGGCATCTGGCACGTCATCGACTCTGTACAAACGGCTCGGCGGATACGACGCGATTGCCGCGGTCACGGACGATTTTATCGGCCGCCTCGCCGCCGATAAGCAGCTCGCGCGTTTCCTAGTCGGCCTTAGCGCCGATTCACAAAAGAAACTCCGCCAGCACGTGGTCGATCAGCTATGCGAGGCTACGGGTGGGCCCTGTATTTACATCGGTCGCAGTATGAAAACTGCGCATACCGGACTCGGCATTACCGAAAGCGACTGGCAGTCGACGGTCAATCACCTCGTGGCTACGCTGGATAAGTTCAAAGTGCCTGAAAAAGAAAAAGGCGAGCTGCTCGCCATCGCCTCAAGTTTAAAACCCGATATCGTCGAGAAAAAATAAATCCGTGTGCGAGTCCGATCTGGAGCGACCGCCGCGCTAGTGCAGCAAGCTGTTTTTCGAGGAACATTTGCGAAGAGCTTTGTTTAGCAAAGGGGAGTGCAAAGTGAATAAAAAGCTGGTCGAATCTTACTACGCCGCGTGGAATACGCTCGACGCGGATAACCCTGCATCCTTTTATGCTAAAGATGCCAAGTTAGTATTTTTTGATCTCACACCACTCAAATATAACGGATGGGCCGAGTACAAAGAAGGCGTTCAGAAGGCTTTCTTTGATCAAATATCATCCGGCAAACTCACTCCGAATGATGATCTGAAGATTACGCGTCGCGGCGATGTCGCTTGGATGACTTTGACTTTTCACCTGTCGTTCGCTCTGAAGACCGGGACGGCAATGGAGATCGATTGCCGCCATACCGCGATCTGGGAGAAACTTCGAGGCAAGTGGCTGATTGTCCACGAGCACGTATCGGCGCCGATCCCAACTGGCACGTGAGTTACCCCGCGGCTTTGCGATTGAAACGGGGGGAGATTTCGTCGGTCGTGACGTTTGGAACTTCGTTCAAGACGGCGTAGGGGCAGGCATTACCCACGATTGGAAAATCCGCGTGGATAAACCGCTACTTCGCTATTTTTCCTTCTGGTTCGAACCGATCTTCGCAGCCAATCATCGTTGGGCCATGGCGCACGGTGAGCAATCGCTCCGCGCGGAATTGGCGCGATGCTGCGCTTCGGGTAAATCTTAGGTTTCCTTGCTTCGTCTTATCTACCAACTTACGATATAGTTCATTTGTGGGCTAATGGAAGGAGAACTCGATGGAACCGATCCCACGTGAGGTATTAGACGCGGCCAATTCCAAGAGCCGCCGACTTAGAGAACTGGTTCGTGCCCCGGAAATTCTCGTCATGCCGGGCGCCTATGACGTCCTCAGCGCGCTGCTGTTCGAACAGATGGGTTTCAAGGCCATACAGGGCACGAGCGGTGGCATTGCTGCGGCATTGGGCTATCCCGACGGCGAGGCGATAAGCCGCGAGCTTTTCGTCGAGCTCTCCGGCAAGTTTGCCGCTGCTGTGTCAGTTCCCTTCAATGCGGATGGAGAACGAGGTTACGGAGATGAAAATGGTGTCAAAGAAACCGTCCGGGCACTAGTGGCGGCCGGCGTTGCCGGAATGAATCTGGAAGACGGCGCCGGCGGCAAACGAGGCGGCGCCCGCGAGCTGGTGGAATTGTCCGAACAACTTCGAAAGATCAACGCGGTCACGGAAGCCAAACGAGCACTGGGCAGCGAGTTTTTTTTGAATGCTCGAATCGATGCGTTCATGGTGATGGCGGATGATCAGAAAAAAGCGCTCGATGAAGCGATTCGGCGGGGTAATGCCTATGCGGAGGCGGGCGGAGACTGCATTTTTTACTTGAGTGTGCATTCGCGAGAAATCATCGGCCGCCTCGCGAGAGAGGTGAAAGCGCCCATCAGTATTCTCGCTGGACCACAGTCACCGAGTGTTAACGAGTTGCAAGATCTGGGGCTCGCCCGTGTGAGCTACGGTTCAGCGTTTCTTAAAGCGGCCATCGGTGGCACACGAAAACTGGCCCGGGAAATTCTGGAAAATGGCACCGTAACGTCGCTCAAAGAAGGTATGCAAACGCCGGAAATAAATGCTTTGGTCACAAAAAAGAACCGGAATTGAGAAGATGAACGGAAAAGGCGTTGTCATTTCTATTCACATTGCGCCGACGGGAGCGGCGCCGATGAAATCCGTCGCCGAGGTGCGGGCTCTGGCGGGCAAGGGGCTCGAAGGGGATCGCTATTTCAACAAACTGGGAACCTATTCGAACCAACCAGGCTCGGGCCGTGACATTACTTTAATCGAGGTCGAGGCGGTCGAAGCATTGCAGCGCGATTATCAGATCGAATTGGACGCGGCACTATTCCGGCGTAACATCGTGACTCGCGCTGTTCCTCTTAATCATCTCGTCGGTCAAGAGTTCCAGGTCGGCGACGCGATACTACGCGGTACCCGGCTTTGCGAGCCGTGCTCGCACATGGAGAAATTGACCCGCAAGGGAGTCATGCGCGGCTTGATTCACCGCGGCGGCCTGCGCGCGGAAATCGTGAGCGGCGGAACGATTCGCGCCGGAGACACGGTTGTCGTTAGATCTTTAGATTGAGCACAGGACCGGATTTTCTCGCTGCCGTTTGGGTTTACATCTTGCCGGAGGTCGTGCGCGATGCGAGATCGCTCGGCCAAGGAGAATTTTGTCAGCTGATCTGGTTATTTTGACTGAACTTGTAAGTTGTTGGCGACGCCGCGCACTCCGCCAACGCTACGAGCGATTGACTCGGCCCGATCTCTCATCTCCGGATTCTCGACAATCCCGGTCAAATGGACGACGCCCTTGACCGTGTCAACGCCGACTCTTGTGAGCGAACTGACTTTTTCAAGGGCAAGTTTGGATTTGACACTTGTGGTGACCGTGGTGTCGTCGACATTTTGACCGAGGGTTTCGCCGGTAAGAGCCGTGCAACCCGATAGCTGTAAGGCGAGCACCAGGACCGCTAAAATGGCATAGATTTTCCTATTCATAAGCTCCTCCCAACCTTAACGTGATACGATAAGCCAATATCATAAAATAGGGGAATGCTGCCAGCGGATGCGAAAAACCCTATCGTGCCATCTGACGGCGCTGGTAAACCGAACCTTTGGTGCGATCTTAGACGACTGCTCGTCTTCGATATGTCAATGTAAGCTGCGAGCGCTCTCGTGTCGACTTTTGCCCTAACTCTCATTCTCGCCGCCGCCTTCGTTCACGCGACCTGGAATCTGCTCAATAAACGGGCGAGCGGACACGCTACCTTTCCATGGCTGGTGGCCGTTATGTCCGCGCTATTCTATGCACCGGTCGCGTTGGCTGCGGTCTTTTATTGGCATGCATCCGTCAGCATCATCGGGGTTGGCTTCATGGCCGGAAGCGCGGCGCTTCACACGGGCTACTTTGTCCTCCTTAATGAGGGTTACCGCGCCGGAGATCTTTCACTGGTTTATCCCCTGGCTCGCGGCACAGGCCCACTGCTTTCTAGTATTGCTGCAATCGTATTTCTCGGCGAACGACCGAGCATGATTGCTGTAGCGGGTGGATTGATGATCGTAGGAGGCGTCATCGTGCTCACATACAATCCACAACGATTAAGTCAGGTCGGCGTGCGCAAGGCGATGGGCTATGCCTTGGTTACCGGGGCTTTTATCGCCGGATATACCTTGTGGGATAAGCAGGCCGTGAGCAAGTTTGCGGTGGCGCCCATTCTCCTTGACTGGGGCTCGAACCTCGGGCGCTCGCTCTTACTCACTCCGTTTGCTCTGCGCCACTGGGAGAGCGCGCGCAAAGAATGGCAGACCCACCGCTTTGAGGTGGTCGGGGTGGCCGTGCTCGTGCCGCTGTCTTATATCCTGGTGCTCACGGCGTTGCAGTTTACTCCCGTCAGCTATGTCGCACCGGCGAGGGAAATCAGCATTCTGATCGGTACGGCAATGGGCACCCGCCTGCTTGCGGAAGGTGACGTTCGTCGCCGGCTGGTTGCCGCCTGCGCGATGGTTCCGGGTGTCGTGGCGCTGTCGGTGGGCTAGCTTCGGGAGTCTCGGATTTCGAGTCTAAGATCCCTCACATTCGTTCGCATGACAGGTGCGTTGTTAGTCGAAACGAAGCCCTGATGTCATTCCGAGCACAGCGAGGAATCTTTCCGTTTCCTGAGGTCTATGGCTATGCTACTTGGAAGTGGCCCGAACGCTGGGAGCCTCGGCGTGTCGCTGCATATGTGAAACGCTATCGAAGAAACGATGAAAGACGATTCGTTCAAAGACTTTATTCTGGATCAGTTAGATGATCTCGACAATGTGGAAGCCAGCCGCATGTTCGGCGGCTATGGCCTGTATCAAGACGAAATTTTTTTCGGGATCATTTTCAAAGGTTACCTCTACTTCAAGACAAATGAGATCACTGCCGCAGAATATAGACAAAGGAAAATGAAACCCTTTCGACCCAACGCAAAACAGACACTCAAGAGCTACTACCGGGTGCCCGTCGAGATCATCGAGGATCGCGACCGACTCGCCGAGTGGGCGAAAACGGCGATTGGCTGTCAGAAGAACAGAGTTTAATCGGTTTTCTTGGGTGTCACGCTGTAAAGACTCTCAGTCGGGTTAAAGAAGTGATCGAGGACAAGCCAAAGACTTCTGGAGTGGTGAAAGAAAAGCAGCGGGAAGATAACAGCAAAAGGGATCCACATAGCAAGCTGTTGATGGATCGTCAGGCTCGCGAAAGCGTCCAGGATGAAAAAGCCGGGCACGGCAATCACCACCGTCGCCGCATAGTTCACATAGATGGCACCGACAAAATAGCCCTGTTCCCGCTCGAACTTCAGACCACAGTGGGGACAATGGCCGTGCATAGAGAAAGGCCGGCGATACAATCCGCCCACGCCGCAGCGAGGGCATTTCAGACGCATCCCATTGCCGATCATCGACAGAACTCGATGAGCCACGTTAGACAGTCACTACTTGCTGGAGCGCTTGCACGCCATCGTCGTTTGATTTCGCTGCCCCACCATTGAGGTACTCGCGCAAGAAGCGAGCGGTGTAGGATTGTTTGCCGTCCATGATCACTTCCAAGGGTGAGCCGCAGGCGACCAGGTGGCCGCCTTGCTCGCCGCCTTCGGGTCCGAGGTCGATCAGGTAGTCCGCGTCTTTCACGATGTCCAGGTTGTGTTCGATGGTCACCACGGTGTTGCCCATCTCCACCAGCCGATGCAGGATGTGAATCAGTTTTTCCACGTCGATAAAGTGCAGCCCTGTGGTGGGCTCGTCCAGGACGTAAAGCGTTTTCCCGTGCGATTCCTTCCCCAGTTCGTAAGCCAATTTGATTCTCTGCGCTTCACCACCGGAAAGCGTGTTGCTGGACTGACCCAGAGTGATGTAGCCCATACCGATGTCGTCGAGAATCTTCAGCGGCCGGGCGATTTTCGGAAAAGCGTGAAAGAACGGCACGGTTTCTTCCACGGTCATGCGAAAGACATCAGCGATGTTTTTGTCGTTGTAACGAATGCTCAACGTTTCTTCATTGAAGCGTTCACCGCGGCAAACCTCGCAATCGATAAAGACGTCGGGGAGGAAACTCATTTCTTTGCGGATTTTTCCCTGGCCGGCGCACTCTTCGCAGCGGCCGCCTTTAACGTTGAATGAGAAGCGACTCGGCGTGTAACCCCGCAGCCGAGCTTCCGGTGCGAGCGCATAGAGTTTCCGGATCTCATCCAGGACTCCGACATAGGATGCGGGGACCGAGCGCGGGGTCTTGCCGATGGGTGTTTGATCCACTTCGACGACGCGCTCCAGAGCTTGCCAACCTATGATGTCCTTGTGAGCCCCCGGCCGTCCGGCGAATTGATCGAGTTTCATCTTGAGGCCCTTGTACAGGACTTCCCTGACCAAAGTGCTCTTGCCCGAGCCTGAGATTCCCGTGACGCAGGTCCACATGCCGAGGGGCAAACGAATGTCGATGTTTTTAAGATTGTTGGCTTTCGCCCCTCGGATCGTGAGCCAAGCTGGTTTTACCAGCTCCCGCTTCGGCCCGATTCTTTTCCGCTCGGCGCGAAGGAAAGCGCCGGTTAACGAGTTCGGATCTTTCCTGATTTCCTCCGGAGAGCCCAAGGCCACCACCTTGCCTCCATGCACACCGGCGCCGGGTCCGAGATCGACAATCAGGTCGGCGGATTCAATGGTCGCTTCGTCATGCTCAACCACCAAAACAGTGTTGCCAACTTCCTCAAGACGCCGGAGAGTGCGCAGCAACATGTCGTTGTCGCGCGGATGAAGCCCAATGGTGGGCTCGTCGAGGATGTAGCAGACGCCGCGCAGGTTCGAGCCGAGTTGCGCTGCAAGACGAATACGCTGCGCTTCGCCGCCGGAGAGGGTGTCCGCACGGCGGTCGAGGGTTAGATAGGGCAAGCCAACTTCCGACAAGAATTGGAGGCGCTGCTGAATTTCCCTCAGGATCTTATCGGCGACGGCGCGATCCCGTTCCGCATTGCCGTTATCCGCGTGCGCGATCTGCAATGAGTTGAAATATTCCCTCGCCTCATGCACGGAGAATGCGGTGACTTGCCAGATCGCTTTGCCATCGACTCTAACCGCTTGCGCGCGGGAGTTCAGCCTTCTCCCGAGGCAGGCTGGGCATGGCGACTCGGAGAGCAATTCCGCCAGCTCTGGGCTCGGATCATTTTCAAGTTGCTGCCAGATATCCCTGAGGCACGGAATCAAGCCGACAAAGGCCCCACGACCGCTGCCGCCGTAGAGAATTTCCTGCCGGGGTTTTTTAGCGAGGCGAGCGAACGGCTTGTCGATGTCGATAGGGTCTTTTTCTTTGAGCGAATCGAGGAGTCTCAGCATGGCACGCTGCAAATGAGAGGCGTTACCGGAGAAAAGGTCGGCGAGTGTGATCAACGTTTCGCTTGCCGATTTAGTAGGATCGGCGATGATCAGGTCCGGATCGAAATCCCACTCAAAGCCCATGCCGCCGCATTGCGAGCAGGCTCCCTGGCGGCTATTGAACGAAAAGAGCCGCGGGTCGAGAGGTTCATAGCCGATACCGCATTGTAGACAGAAGAGCCGTTGATTGAAGATTTGCTCGCCGCGCTCCGAGATAAGATGGATGACGCCGTTTCCCAAGCGTAGCCCATGGTCTATCATCGCTTCGACTTCGCGGCCGCCGGCTTTGGCTTTGCCGATGACGATGTCGATGTCATGCTCTTTAAATCGCTCCAAGCCGTTGCTAAGCTCCGGCGACCTGAGCTCCATCAGCTCGCCGTCGATACGCGCCCGCCGATAGCCGAGACGGCGCGCGCCGGCGATAATTTCTTTGTGAAAGCCCTTTCTGCCGCGTACCATGGGACTCAAGACCATGACTTCTTTGCCGCGGTAGGAGCGGGAGACGCGATCGAGAATTTGGCTTCGCGTCAACGAGCGAATCTGCCGTCCGCACTGGACGCAGTGCTGTTTTCCGACTTTGGAATAAAGCAGACGCAGATAGTGATAGATCTCCGTGACGGTCGCCACGGTGGAATTCTTGCCGCCCTGACTCAGCCTCTGTTCGATGGCGACGGTAGGGGGAATGCCGGCAAGCAAATCCACGTTCGGCCGCGCCCTCACCTGGAGGAACTGCCGCGCGTAAGCGGACAGGCTGTCGATGTAACGCCGCTGTCCCTCGGCGTAGATGATGTCGAAGGCCAGAGATGATTTGCCGGAGCCGCTCAAACCAGTGATGACGACGAAGCGATCGCGTGGAATGTTAAGGCTGATGTTCTTCAGATTATGTTCTTTGGCGCCGACGATGGTGATGGCGTTGTCGTTTTCAGTCGAACTTTTTTTCTCTTGAACGCTTAAACTTTTCTCGAGTTTAGGGACAAAAGGGGATGCGGTATCCGTTCTCAGATAGGGCCGGAGGTAACGGCCGGTGTGAGAACTTTCGACCTGCGCCACTTGTTCCGGCGTTCCTACGGCAATAATAGAGCCGCCGGCATCACCACCTTCAAGCCCCAGGTCAATGATGTGGTCGGCGCATTTCACCACCTCCATATTGTGTTCAATCACCACGATGGAATGGCCCTGATCAATGAGCTCATGAAATGCCCAGAGCAGACGCTCGATATCATGAAAGTGTAGGCCGGTGGTGGGTTCGTCGAAGATAAACAGCGTGCCGGCTTTTTTGGCTCTGGCCATATGCGCGGCCAATTTAAGCCGCTGTGACTCGCCGCCGGAAAGCGTGGTGAGCGGTTGGCCTAACCGGACGTATTCCAACCCGACGGCTCGCAGTGGGTAGAGCCCATCTTTAATCTCTGGAATATCCTTGAAAAACTCGATCGCTTCGCTCACGGTGAGATCCAAAATCCCCCGGATATTCTTGCCGCGGCAGGTGACTTCCAGAATCTCTTCGCGAAACCGGCTGCCGTGGCATTCCGGGCACGAGGTGTACACGTCCGAGAGAAACTGCATCTCGACCTTTTCGTATCCTTCGCCACGGCAAGTTTCACAGCGGCCGCCTTCGATGTTGAAAGAAAAAGTCGAGGGGGTGTAGCCGCGCATGCGCGAAAGATCAACGCCGGCGAACAGCCGGCGGATGCCGTCGAATACCTTCATATAGGTGGCGGGATTGGAGCGCGGCGTGGTTCCCACGGGAGATTGGTCCACCAGCACAATTTCGGAAATCTTGTCGGCGCCCTCGATTTTTGCGCAGTGGACTACGTTCGCGACAGCGGACTCTTTGAGCTTTTTGAGATTCCGGTAAAGAACTTCATCGACAAGGCTGGATTTCCCCGAGCCGGAAACACCGGTGATGCAGACCAAAAGGCCGAGCGGAATTTCAATATCGATATTCTTAAGATTGTTGGCGCAAGCTCCCTCGATCTTGATGGACCGCTTCAGGAACGGTTTACGGTTACGGAGGGGGAATGGAATCGTCTTTCGGCGGCTCAAATAGGCGGCCGTGAGCGAATTCTCATTTTTGAGCAGCGCGTCGTAAGAACCGGCAAACATCACCTGGCCGCCTTGCTCGCCGGCCTTTGGGCCGAGATCGATGATATAGTCGCTTTCTTTGATAATCTCGGGATCGTGCTCGACCACGACTATGGTATTTTGGTTCGATCTTAGGCGGTGAAGGATTTCGACGAGTCGGCGGCTGTCGCGGGGGTGAAGGCCGATGGACGGCTCATCGAGAACATAGAGCGTGTTGACCAACGATGACCCAATCGCCGTCGTCAGATCGACGCGCTCGAGCTCTCCACCGGAAAGCGTCCGAGATTGCCGGTCCAAAGTCAAATATTCGAGACCGACTCCCAGCAAATAGCCAAGGCGTCTGCGAATCTCCCCGAGAATGAGACCCGCGACTTGGTCCATGGCGCCGGTCGGCTTCAGCTCGCTAAAGAAGCGATGGGCTGCGCCGACGCTCATGGCGTTGATCTGGGCGATGTCCTTACCCTCGATCCGATAATGGAGCGCGTCGGGTTTGAGTCGACTGCCTTGGCATTCGGGGCAGAGCAAATAAGCGCGATAGCGCGCCAGCAGCACCCGAACGTGCATTCGATAGCTCCTGCGCTCCAGCCGGCGGAACCAGCCGCGAATCCCTTTGAAGTCGCCGTCGCCGTCTATGATGAGCTGCTTTTGCTTCCCGGTGAGCTCGCCGAAAGGTTTCTTGGTCGGAATCCGCTTGCGCTCGCAAAATTCCATCAGTCGGCGCATCCGCCGGGCCTTCGTAACCCAGGGCTTGATGGCGCCGTCGCTGAGGGGTTTGCCCGGGTCGGGGATCACGAGATCCAGATCGATGTCGATCACCCGGCCGAAACCACGACAGGTTTCGCACGCCCCCAAGGGGCTGTTGAACGAGAAGAGATTGGGCGTGGGATCGCGGTAAGTAATATCGCAGTGAGGACAGTGCAGATGGTTGCTGAACGGTTCCCGGCGCCAGTTTTCTTGGGGCAGAAAAAAATTGAGTCGTCCTTTCCCGTAGTGAAAGGCTTGCTCCAAGGAATCTAGAATTCGTTTCTGGTTATCGCGTCGATAGGCGAACCGGTCGACTACGATTTCCAAGCCGTCCGGCGGCGCGTCGCTTAATTCGTCGAGTTCCCGAACGGATTGCTGCACGAGCAAGCGGTGAAACCCGGCCTGCTGGAGCCCCTTTGTTACTTCGTCCCAGGATACTGAAGAGGCGGCAAGGGGAAATGTCAGAACTACAGGCGAGCCTTCAGGCAAGGCAGCGAGCTTATGGAAAACCGACTGAGCGGTATCGCGCTCCACTACTCGCTCACAGCCTCGACAATAGAGCACGGCAATCTTGGAGAAGAGAAGCTTTAAATGATCGTGGAGTTCGGTCATGGTGCCGACGGTGGAGCGCGACGTCTTAACCGGCCGGCTCTGATCGATGGCGATGGTCGGCGGAATGCCTTCAATGCTCTCCACGTCCGGCTTGTCCATGCGGTCGAGAAACTGCCGCGCATACGCCGAAAAGCTTTCGACGTAACGTCGTTGCCCTTCCGCGTAGAGAATGTCGAACGCCAAGGTCGATTTCCCTGAGCCGCTTACGCCGGTAATGACCGTGAGAGCGTTCAGTGGGATTTGTAGGTCAAGATTCTTGAGATTGTTCTGCTTGGCGCCGCGGATGTGAATAAAGTTTTCGCTCATGGGTGGTATTGGCTGTTTAGTCGGTTACTCCGAAGTATTTGAAACCGGAGCATTGGAGTGGTGCAGTAATGGAGTGATGCATCTAAACCCAACACTCCAGTACTCCAATACTCCAGCACTGCGTTGCGCTCGCTGTTCGGCAGATCCGCTTCATGGTCACTGTAGGTGGTATTTTTCCACCAAGATCCGGCGAAAGCGCGAACCGTAGATCAAATCGAAGGTCTCCTCTTTATCAGGAAAGAGTTGCAGGGCGGTGTGTTTGGCGTGGTTTACCACGTCTTGGGCTTCCTCCAGGGTGAGATCGACCTGCCAGAGTAAAGTTGCGGCAATGTCCATTGCCCGGCGAAGCCGGCGCAGTTTTTGTTCTTCCGCCAGCAAGGCTTGCTTGTCCACGCTCATAGCTATCCAAGAGTCAGGCTAATAGAGGAAGACCGTTTTCTGACAACACCAAGCTATTACATCTATCACACGCAAGAGCGGAGGTCGAGTCAGTGCGGTCTTTCAGCGGCAGCAACTTTATTCATTTTGAACGCTTTGTTAAAGTATGACCGTGCGAATCTCCGAGATCTTCTATTCCATCCAAGGCGAAGGCCGGTTCATCGGCACACCCTCGGTTTTTATCCGTACCTCAGGTTGTAATCTGCGCTGTGTTTGGTGCGACACGCCCTACACGTCATGGACTCCCGAGGGAGAAGATTGGACCATCAAGGAAGTTTTACGGGAGGTCCGTAAGTACTCTGCCCGTCACATCGTCATAACGGGCGGCGAGCCATTGCTGGCGGCGGAAATCCAAGAACTTGCGGCAACGCTCAAGCGCGCCGGGGCTCATATAACGATCGAAACCGCGGCGACGATTTTCAAGCCCGTGGCGTGTGATCTCGTTTCGCTCAGTCCCAAGCTCGCCAATTCGACCCCTTGGCAAAAACAGCAAGGTAAGTTCGCTGAAATGCACGAAAAACGACGGCTTAACTTGGAGGTCATCCAGAAATTTATCGATGGGTACGATTACCAGCTCA
>VBKE01000432.1:4749-6216 GCA_005879605.1 Deltaproteobacteria bacterium | reverse complement strand
TGATGTACAGCACGTTTCTGCATGAACCGCAATTGATCGGCTTCGCTTACGATCTCGAGGAGGAACTCAACGTCCGGAGGCAGCCGCAATTCCTTGGATCGGTGGTGCCGGTCCCGAATGCCGGCCTTTGCCAAGGCTTGCCGAAGAAACCGCACATTTTCAAGGGCAAGGCGCATCTGCCGCACGGGCGCATCTTCTAGCTGTCCAGATCCGTAGGGGAATCAGTGTGCTTCGTAGACGTCGCACAGCGACGTGGCAACAACATTCGGCGCAATCCGTCCTTGCGAACAGTTGGAATCAGCCTGTTGCGTCTGCCAGTTGAAACCCGCAGTTGAATCGGCAGGTTTCATTCGAAGTGATCATTTTTCACGATCCGCATTGCGCGGAATATTCGGCACCGGGACACCCGGAGCGGCCAGAGCGGATTGTGCGAACAGTTCCGCTGTTGAAAGATCGACATCGTGACTGGGAGTGGCGCGAGCCGCGCGCGGCCACGGATGAAGAATTGCTGCGTGCGCATTCGCGAGAACATTTGAGGTACATCGCGACAGCAAGAATACGCGAGGAGATCAGCGGCCGCCGCTATCGAGGCCGCGCGCGCGGCGCTGGGCGGGAGACGCGCGTTCAGTCTGATGCGTCCGCCCGGACATCATGCCACGCGCGATCGCGCAATGGGCTTTTGTTATTTTAACAATATCGCAGTCGCGGCAATGGATGCGCTTGCTGTAGCCGGCGTTTCTGACACTGGGTCAGAGCCGGACAGGCACTCGCGGTCACCCCCGAAAGCTTTCGGGGCGGCTACAGGGAAGATTGAGCGCGTCGCCATTTGGGATTTCGACGCGCACCATGGCAACGGCACAGAAGCAATTGTCGCAAATAATCCGCAGATTCGATTTGCCTCAATCCATCAATTTCCCGCCTATCCGGGAACTGGCGCAAAGTCTTTCGCGAACATCGACAATTATCCAGTGGCTCCTTACACGCCGCGTAAAGAACATGTCGATGTTGCGAACCGTGCCCTTGAGAAATTGATCGGATTCAAGCCCGGACTCATTCTCATCTCAGCTGGGTTCGACGCCTACGCACGCGATCCGCTCGTGCAAATGAAACTTGAGCGCGAAGATTTCGCCACGTTTGGTGAATGGTTGCGCAAGATCGACATTCCCACCGCCGCGATCCTGGAAGGCGGCTACAGCGATCAGTTGCCCGAGCTAATTGACGCGTTTCTTACCAGCTGGGATTCTTGAGCCACAGATCCACACCGATGAAACACAGATACGGATTCTGAATCGGTGAAAATCTGCCTGCGGCGCCGTAGCTTTCAGCGAAGGCGCGTGTTAATCGCTGGCCATCTCTTAGTTTCTAAAAGCAGCGGGCGCAGACCGCCGCTACAGCTATGGCGGCGAGGTGGCTTGTTTTTTTCCGAATGAATCATTTCGAGTAACTGAACCGCTGCGTTTTCAATGT
>VBKE01000432.1:0-4697 GCA_005879605.1 Deltaproteobacteria bacterium | reverse complement strand
TAAAATCGCCGTAGGGGAATTTGTATCTGGCTTTCGTGTCTTCTGCATGTCTTTCGTCGATTCCCAGATGCCATTTCGCATATTCCTCAAACCCACGCTGCCGTATGAACTCGTTCTCCTGCGCTGGGGAAGGTTGCTGTTCGCACCATGCGCCTTTGCCGTCCACAATCATGTGTCCCTCGTTAATCAGCATTTTTGCGTGCTCCAACGCAGCCATGTTTACTTGAATTGGACCACTCGTCTGATGCTCGTTAGCGACTGTGAGCGAAGCCGCGCAAAGAGCCCCGACTCGTGCGGCCAAAATCAAGAGCGTTTGCGGTTTTATTTTCATGGGGATTAAATAGGCCATTGTGCGAGATTACACTGCCGTGCTCAATCAATAACGTGCGCCGCTTGTACAGAATAACGAACCCGCCCCTTCGGAGAAGCCGCGCCTGAAAATTTGTACTCGCAGGTGCTTTGATCTCTGGCGATTTATCGGCCGTTAGTCAATAATTCCCCGGAATCGGGCCGTAGCACAGCTTGGTAGTGCGCTTGAATGGGGTTCAAGAGGTCGCGGGTTCAAATCCCGCCGGCCCGAGACTTTCGAATCAGAAGCGGTTAGAATGTTTTACGTCTACGTTCCGAAGAGCCGCAAGACCGGACGTCGTTATGTTGGATCATGCGAGGACCTCGACGAACGGATCCAACGGCACAATCTGGGCCATTCAAAGGCGACGCGACACGGCATTCCATGGAGATTACTGCACAGTGAGACGTTTTTGACTCCTGAGCAGGCCTTAGCGAAGGAGCGATTTTATAAAACCGGAAAAGGTCGGGACCAGCTTGATAGATTCAGGTTGTAGTTCGGTCGCCGCGGCGACAGGTCGCGGGTTCAAATCCCGCCGGCCCGATAGGGTTCTTCGGCCACAGATGAACACTGATTTTCACAGATTCAGGCGAACGACTGGGACATGTCCTTTTCTCATCTGTGTTTCATCCGTGTTAATCTGTGGCTAGATTCTGGCTTTCGATTGCGACGGCGTCGGGTCGGATTTACCCTCCGCGCTTATGCTCAGCGCTGGAATCGTCGGTCTGCCAAACGTTGGTAAGTCCACACTTTTTAACGCGGTTACGCGCACGCACAAAGCACCAGCGGAAAATTACCCTTTTTGCACGATAGATCCGAACCTCGGTATGGTCACTGTGCCCGACCAGCGACTGGCAAAGATCGTAAAAATTTGAGTTTGTGGATATCGCCGGGCTGGTCAAAGGCGCGAGCGCGGGCGAAGGGCTGGGCAACCAGTTTCTGCATCACATTCGCGAAGTGGACGCGATCGTGCAGGTCGTGCGCTGTTTCGAAGACAGCAATGTGCACCATGTCAGCGCAATCATTGATCCCATCCGCGATATTGAAGTAATCAATACCGAGCTGGTACTCGCTGACCTGGCATCCTTGCAGAGGCGGCGCGACCGATTACAGAAGCAACTGCACGCCGGCGAAAAAGCGGCAAAGACCGAAAACGCAATCATCGAAAAGCTCAGTACGCATCTCGACGCCGGAAAGCCAGCGATCACAGCTGAGCTAACACCGGAAGAGAAGGCGATGGCGCGCAATTTCTTTTTGCTGACCTCCAAGCCAGTGATTTTCGCCTGCAACGTTGCGGAACCGGATCTCGCTGCTGTCGCCGCAGCGGCGGCGGCGGCCGCGGCCGCCGATCGCGGTACCGGGATCAGCGACCCCAGCTACAACAAGGCGGTTCAATATGTGGATCTTGCCCGTGATTATGCGAGACATCACTTCGGGACTGAAGCCGTGGTTATCAGCGCGCAGATCGAGAGCGAGCTTGTCGATCTTAGCGAAGAAGAAGCGATGGAATATTTGCGCGGGATAGGGGTCGAAGATAGCGGCGTGCACGCGCTCATTCGCGCGGTTTATCATTTGCTGGGCCTGCGCACTTTTTTCACGACCGGCGAGAAAGAAACGCGTGCCTGGACGATTCACGCCGGTGAGAAAGCGCCCGCCGCGGCAGGCGTGATTCATTCCGATTTCGAGCGTGGATTTATCGCGGCTGAGACGATTCACTTCAACGATCTGATCGCTCTTGGCTCCTTCTCGAAAGCGCGCGAAGCAGGAAAGCTACGGATCGAGGGAAAGGATTACGAAGTGCGCGATGGCGACGTGATCTTTTTTCGCTTCAACGTGTGATAAGACTCGTTAAAAGAGTTACAAGGTTACACTCTTGTAACAATGTAACTTTTTAACTTTTGTAACGATCCGGTTTACGTTGCTTCGTAGAGAATCCGGCCGCATTGCTCGCAGCTGACGATTTCCTTGCCCGCTTTCACGCGCATAGCCGTGGCGGTAGTCACTTTCATGTGGCAGCCGGTGCAAACTTCGTGCTCGAGCGCAACGACGGCAGCGTCCCCTTTGCTTTTAAAAAGACGGTCGAAGCGGTTGAGTAAATCTTCCTCGATTCTGGTCGCCAGCTCGGCGCGCTCTTTCGACAATCCTTGCAATCGCGACTCGAGCGTTTTGGATTTCTCGTCAAGATCGATAAGTTGGCGCGAGATCGAATCTTTCGCCGTCGCGGCTTTCTTTTCCTCCGCAGCGAGCTGGAGCTTGAGCTTGTCGGCTTGGTCCATCAACTCAAGCTCATCGTCCTCAATTTTACGGATCTCGTTTTCGTAACGCTCGATTTCATGGCCGAGCGCCTGGAATTCATCATTCTTGCGAGTCTGATACTGCTGCGTTTTTAACCGGGAGACGCTCTCCTGGCGCGTGCCAACGTCGAGTTCCAGCTTTTTACGATCGACTTCGACGTGGCGGGCCTGTTGCTTCAATGCTTCCACGGCCGCGGCGCTGGCGGCCAGCTGCCCTTCGAGACTTTTGCGCTGCAACGGCAGCGTTCTTACTTCATTTTCGATCTGCCTGATTTTTTGTTGTCGATCTTGAAGAACGAGCAGTTGTTCCAGCTCCGGATGCACGGGCCACGAAGTTATTGGTTGGGCGGCGTGGCGTCAATCGTCGCGTGGCAGCAGGCTCGCCACGGACGAGTCCGTCCTACCGGCGGGCGTGCCGCCTGCGAACCTTTCGTGGTATTCTGTAGTGGCAGGCGTGTCGCCTGCGAATCTTTCACAAAACGCAGCCGACACGGCTGCCACCACAGCTACTTCATGGGGTCGTGCATGCGGTCGCGTTTAACGGGCGGCGCTTGCGTTGATTTCATCGAACGCTTTCAAAACCTGTTCGGGGCGCGCACGAACCGCCGCGCTTTCCGTCAAGTTCATCCAGCGAACTGTTCCATTCGGGTCGACTAGGAACTCGGCCGGCCGAGCGATATCGCTCTGTCGCGGACCCCCGCCAACGTGCAGAAGATCGTAGCGCCGGATGACTTCTGCATTTGCGTCGGAAAGAAATGGATAGGTGAAGCCCATCTTTTGACAATGTGCCCGACTTGTCTCGATCGGGTCAACACTGATCGCGACCACGCGAATACTGCGTGATTCAAAATCCGGTAGCCGCTTCTGGAAACTCCGCAACTCGGAGTTGCAGAGCAGTCACCAATGGCCGCGATAGAAAATCAGAAGCGCGCCGCTGCTGTTCGAGAGGAGATCGGCGAGCGCTACCGATTTTCCATTTTGGTCAGGCAAGGTGAAATTGGGCGCCTTTTGCCCGACCCGAGGCGCTCCAGTCGAAGCAGGCATTTGCCTAACGACATAGAAGAGCGCGTAGGCGAAGAAACTGAAAGCCAGTAAGCTCGAAATCGTGAATATCGGACCAACGATTTTGCCGCGATAAACTCTTGGATTTCCAAAGGCTCGGGCGAGCCCAAGCACGAGCAAAATTCCGCCGATCGCGAACAACAAAAGATTCGCCCATGGAAAATCGCGGGTGATGGGGAACTGCGAGAGCAATTGGTAACTGAACAGACCGGCGAGGGCGAATACCAAACCAACCCACAGCGCCCAGTTCCACTTTCTCTTCATAAACTGAATCTCCTTGCAGCTGCTCAAATCGACAAGTGAATTGCAATCCGCCGATGAGCATTCCGAGCTTGCACTTGTCGCCGCTTGTCTGAATGGTCTGTGGTTAGATGGCGACGATCGATACTGCGAACCCGCCGCAGGAGTATCCGGACATCGTGGGCGCTCGCCCGACGAATCCACTCGCCGCAAACTTCAAGCCCTTCATTCCGGCGCCGGTGCAATTACCCGAATTGACGCTGCCGCACTTAATCACCGGCACATTTCTCGGAATGATTTTCGGCGCGTCGTCGCTCTATCTCGTGCTCAAGGTTGGCTTGACCGTGAGCGCTTCGATCCCGGTGGCCGTGATTTCCATCACCATCTTTCGCATTTTCTCGAAGGTCGGTTTCCGCGACGCGAACGTTCTGCAAAACAATATCGTTCAAACCGCCGGCTCAGCCGGGGAATCGATCGCGTTTGGTCTTGGAGTCACCATGCCGGCAATCATGATTCTCGGCTTCGATCTCGAAATCACGCGTGTAATGCTCGTGGCTATTCTCGGCGGATTGCTCGGGATCTTGATGATGATCCCACTGCGCCGCGCATTGATCGTCGCAGAGCATGGGGTTCTGAAGTATCCGGAAGGAACCGCCTGCGCTGAAGTTCTCAAAGCAGCCGCTTCCAAAGAATCGCTTGCCGTTGCAGACAAAACACATACGACCGCGAACGCCGCGATCGTTAACGAAGAG
>VBKE01000431.1 GCA_005879605.1 Deltaproteobacteria bacterium | reverse complement strand
TTAAACGCCTTCGCCTTTACGACTGCACTGCTCGTTAAAGTGATCGCTCCGTTATACAGAGTTGATGACTGAGTCGGGCTTGTCCCATCTGTGGTGTAGTAGATAGAAGCTCCTGAAGTCGCCGTTGCGATGCTCACGGACACTGAACTCAAGAAGCTGCCGCCATTAGGGGTAACCGTCGGCGTCGCCACAGTCGAGACAACAGTGGAGCTGACGGTAAGTGTAAACGCCGTGGTCTGCGTCACGCCGCCCCCGGTGGAAGTAACACTAATTGGAAAATTACCAATGGGTGTTGATCCGCTGGTGCTGATGGTCAGCGTCGAAGAGCAGGTCGGGCTGCAGGAGGCCGAGGAAAAAGATCCTGTAGCCCCGGAAGGGAGTCCGGAGACGGTGAATGAAACTGCTTGACTGCTCCCTGAACTTAGAGTCGCTGTCAGCGTGTTTGAAACCGAAGAACCCGCATTGACCAACTTATCGCCTGAATTGGCAAGGGTAAAATTGAAGCTGGTGGCAGTGCCGGTATCCGAAAACCACGCGCTCGCTTCCGAACTCTGGGCATTGTTTTTGAAGGCTTTGGCCTTTACGAGAGCATTGGTAGCGATAGTAAAAGGACCGGAGTACTTTTTGGAAGATGGTGTTGGAGAGGTACCATCCATTGTGTAGTAGATTGAGCCTCCGGGAGTGTTGTCCGCCAAGGTTACGGAGACAGAACCGACAAACGCGCCTCCATTCGGAGTAATCGTCGGAGCGCTAACCGTTCTGTTTGAGTTATTACTCGTTGACGACACAGTCAATGATTGACTTGTCAAGAGGGTGCTTCCTCCAGACGTTCCGCTAGTCGTGGATGCGATGGAGGCACTGCTCGGCGCCTGTGCTTGCGCCAGGAGATGAAGCACTGTTTCTCGTCTAAAAGGAGAAGTAAGAGTTACCTGGCCTCCACCACTTATACTGTTTCCGGAAACGGTCTCGCCAGTGGCCGGATTGAACCAATTGGCCAAAAACTTTTGGCTCGTCCCGGAGAGATCGACGGATATTTGGCCGCCTGACGGCATATAGATCAGATACTCAGCGCCGGGATTGACCAGGCAGTATCCGCTCGAGCACACGGTGTTGCTCGGTGTCATGGCTGCAAGATTTATAAACTGAGAATACGTGAGCGATTGACCGATCGCCGCATGAAGGCCTTCGCTTACGCCGACGTTCAGCGAGTCCGGCTCCTTGTAGATCGGGTTGAGTCCCCGTGCAAAGCTTTTCCAAACCGATTGTGGCAACGAGCCGTCACCAACCAAAGTTGGATTCACTGCAAAAAAGAGGACTTTGTTCCCGACGGCTATCGGCGGGTCTAAACTGGCTCCGTAAAGCGCAATCCAGTCGGCCGGGCTATTAAATATATCAGTCGTACTTGTTCCGGATAGATAGCTGACGCCAACCGGGTGCTGCTTGAGCTTGGTCGCCTCGTAGGTCTTGATGTAATCGATAACGTGAGATTGCCAGGCAGAACTTCCCAGCGGTCCTTCGCCACTGATTTCGTAGAGCACATTGTCCAGATCGTTTAGCGTATCGACGACCTTACGCAGATAAGCCTCTTGCTGGGTGGTAATTGCCGGGATCGTAAGTGTGAAAGCTTCGTCCCCAATTCCGTCTCTATTCGTATCTCCGTCTATACCGTTAATATTGTTATCGCGGTTGAAGGGATTCGCAGACCAGGATTGCAGTTGGTTCTGTTTTGTTTGGCCGTACGAAGTCTGAAACAACACCACCGAAACGTAGACTCCGCGTTCTGCGGCCTGCCCAACCCGGGCGCGCAGTTGGTCAAAATAATCTTGGTTAAGTCGGAGCAGATCGAATTTAGGACCTCCGTCCAGTGCTAATCCCGGCCCGGTTCTTTCATAAGCCAAAGTTAAAGACGGGCTCTTTGCTGCCAGCGGTGTTTGCTGCCAGGCCCAAAGTCTTGTGAAGTTATGTTTTTGCTGCTGCAGAAAGTCTAGATAGGCGGCAAAATCTGCCAGACCGAGCTCGATTTGATCATGGTCTAGATACGTTCCCGCCAGATAAACTGCTTTGCCACTCGAATCGGCGAGATAGCGTGGGTTGATTCCGTTTGCGACGAGAGGTGTGCCCGCGATCGCCGACACTGAACCGGATAGTGAAAATGCAATTAAACCAACGAGGAATCGGCTCAGAGATGGGAGTCGATAAGCGAGGAGGTAGCGCCAAAGAAATAGCTTCCTGGTCATGGGT
>VBKE01000430.1:2480-5195 GCA_005879605.1 Deltaproteobacteria bacterium | reverse complement strand
TTTTGAGCGGCGGAATCGCCGGGCCGCAGCCCGACTGCGTCAAGGCGCCGATCGCCACGGTGCCCGTTGTCAGTCCCTTGAGAAACTGGCGGCGCGTTGGCTGCTGCGGCCCTGCGTTTGCCGCGTCGTTGTCTCCGTCCCGTCTCGGCTCATTTTCATTTTCATTTTTCATCTTTGCCCTCTCGGAGCACACGAACGCAGGTTAGGCGTTTAGCCGCTTGAGGCGAAAATGGGTGCTCCGCCACTGCGGAGCCCAACGGCGGAGAGAAAGCTTGAAAGATTTGTCAATCTGTACCGTCGGTTCCAACAGCCGCACGATCGCATTGCTCGGTGATTCTCATAACAGAACTTGATCGGGTCAGGATATTGGACTTTGGTCCAATAAGGAGAATGCTTAAGAGTTTGGATGTATGCGCCGCCGGCGATTGCGATTCTGTTGATTGGTCCGAATCGGCAACGTGGCTCTTTTTGGTGCGAGGTCAGCGCCATTTCATTTTCCATACGATGAGGACCAACGACCAGTCATGGTTTAGCCGCTTGAGATCGTGAGTCTCCCTTGCCGTCGCGCAGCGCTATTTGACCTTTCCTGGAGAAATCGACGGACTCACCGAGAATCCGCGCGGCTTCCTGCGGCGCGTGGAAGCCGGTTGAGTTTTCGGCCTCGACAAAATCCAGATAGAACTGCGCCTTGCGCTGGAAGTTTTGCGCCGTTGCAAGCTCTGCGTCGGTCTTGCCTCCGGCCTTCGCCGTTTTGAGATCCTTGATCAAATCCATCAGCGCATCCATCGCCACATTGCGCAGCTTAAACGTGCGATCCTGAATCTGCTCGACCCGCGCCTTGAGTTCCTCTTCGGGCCACTTGTGGCAGGTCTGGCAAGCGCGGTTGATGTTGAGCACCGGGCTGCGCACGTGGTGGTCGCTGATCTTGAGGGCGCCTTCGCGCTTATAGGGCATGTGGCAGTCGGCGCAGGTCACGCCGGAACGCGCGTGGATGCCTTGATTCCACATTTCGAATTCCGGATGCTGCGCTTTGAGCACAGGAGCGCCCGTGTCGGCGTGGGTCCAGTCTTTGAATTGCGCCTCGTCGTAGTAAGCCTGAATCTCTTCGACCTTGAGTCCTTTGGCCCACGGATAGACAAGCCGCTTTTCCGGCCCCTTGAAATAATATTCGACGTGACATTGGCCGCAGACATAAGCGCGCATCTCCTGGCGCGTCGCCTGCTTGTTGCCTTCGATGAAACCGGGGCGCGTAACCCGCAGTTGCATGTTGCTTGGATCGTGGCAATCGATGCAAGCCACCGGATGCGAGACCAGCTTACGCGCTTCGAAGAAAGGCATTTGATTAAATTTCTCGAAGCCTTTGATGAGGTCGCCGTTCCCCGCCTTTTTGTAGGGTACGTAGACCGAACCATGGCACTGAATGCAAGTGCCAGGCTGTTGGACCACTTGTACGCGCTCGGTGTACGTCTGGTCGTCGAGCATGTAAGCATGGCCGCGCTCCTCGCGAAAATCTTTGGCAAACGCGTATCCGGCCCACATGACCTTCAACCGCGGGTCTTCCTCGATCTTTGACTGGGAGACCACCGAGCGCGGATCGGCCTTCGTCGGCGTGTGCGGTAGCACTTCGCTGCCGCCGTAACGGGTGCGCACCTGATCCACCGTCCGTTTGTAGTCGTCATATTGCAGCGGAAAGTTCTTGCCCCAGACCGCCGGATCTTCGGTGTCGTCGGTCAGCTCCACCACGCGATAAAACGGGTTCCGCGCCTCCTGCTTGCGCTCGAAAATATTCATCAGTAAGCCGACGCCAACGATGGTCGCGAGCACAGCCGCACCCACGATGATGAAGAATAAACGGCGGCGCCGTCGAGCAGAAGAATCGTTCTCGATCATATCAGCCATAGATTTCTCCCAAATTGCGTTCGTCCATCATTGAAGGTGTCCCACCGAGTCGTGGCACCGCAGGCAGGCGAGCTGTCCGCCGCTCGACACCGGGTGCGTTGCTTCGACAGCGTCGACGATTTCTTCGTGACAAGTCCGGCACGCTCGCTCGGTGATCTCCCGGCTGTGCGGCTTGATTTGAATGTTGTCTTCGTAGCCGCCGGTGGTGAAGAAAAAGGAATGCCAGAAGCCATTGGAGGCCTTGGTCGCATATTTGCCGACGAAATTTGCCGGAGTGTGACAGCTATTGCAGGTCGCCACCGAGCGGTGCGACGATTTGAGCCAGCCATCGAATTGTTCACGCATGACGTGGCAGTTGGCGCAGGCCGCGGGATCATCGGTAAGGTAGGACCAACCCTTGGCGTAGGCAAAGGTGTACAGGCCGATGCCGACAGTAACACCAAGGAAGACGCCAACCAGAACGCCTGGAATCAGATTGGATTTCATCTACGTTTCTCTGACTCGAAACCCAAACCTGAGACCCGAAACCTGAACCCTGAAACCAAACTTTCTTTCTCCCGTCATCCTTAACGCTTTGAACTTTTTGAACGATGTGAACGTCTGGAGCGTTTTCTATATTTATGGCTGCCATCCTCCGCCCAGCGCGCGGTAAAGCTGCACGACCGCAGTCAGCTGTGAGCCCTTGGCGCGCGCCAGCAACAGCTCTTGATCGAAAAGTTGCTGATCCGCGATCAGGATTTCCAAATAATTTGCCAACCCGGTGTCATAGCGCAGGCGCGACAAACGCGCCGCGTTGCCGAGGGCTTGAACGCTCGT
>VBKE01000430.1:0-2472 GCA_005879605.1 Deltaproteobacteria bacterium | reverse complement strand
CTCGCGGAACCCGTTCTGTGCAGCTTTCTGGTATTGCGCCAGTGCTTGATCGAATCGAGCTTTAGTCGCCTCGTAGTTATAGAAAATGCGCCAGCCCTGAAAGACCGGCTGTAGGATCCCGCCGGCAACTGACCAAATGGCAGCGCGTTTGTCGGCTAGGTTCGAGAGCTCGTGGCTGGCGCTGCCGAGTGCCGCAGTCAATGAAAAATTTGGAAAGAAAAGCGCTTTGGCGGCGCCGATATCGGCATTGGTTGCAAGCAGCAAATCCTCGGCGCCTTTGACATCGGGCCGGCGCTCAAGCAATGCCGAGGGCAATCCTGCAGGTATGCTTGGTGGATAATATTGGTCCGTTAAAGCCGCGCCCCGAGGAACGGGTCCGGGATTGCGACCGAGAAGAAAATTGATGAGGTTTTCTTGCGTCACGATCTGGCGCTCTATTTCGGGAATAGTCGCGGCGGTGCGCGAACGGTTGGCAGTCGCTTGATCCAATTCGAGCTGATTGGACACGCCGCCGAGAAGCCGTCTGCGGTAGAACTCGATTGTTTCGTCGTTGATTCTCAAAGTCCGCTGGCTGATCTCCAGTTCCAGATCGAGTTCGCGCAAAATGAAATAGGACTGAGCTACGTCGGCGACTAAAGCGATAAACACGCCGCGCTGCGCCTGCTCCGTGGCATAAAAAACCCCTGTTGCCGATTCCGCTTCCCGCCGAATCCTGCCAAAGACGTCAAGCTCCCACGCCATGTTCAATCCGAGCAGCCAGTTTTGGAAAGTGCGGCTAGCGCCGAATGGCGGTGGCTCGCTCAGCCGCGAGACCTGCTGTACGCTGCCTCCGCCGTTCAAGTTCAGTTGAGGATAGAGAAACGAACGCGCGACACCGATTTGAGATCTAGCTTCTTCCACACGGGCGGCCGCCGTCTGCAAGTCATAATTGTTTGCCAGGGCCTCCCGGGTCAACTCCTGAAGCACCGGATCCTTAAAAAGCTCCCACCAGGGAAGATCGGCGAGCGACTCGGCCTTGGGTGGGTCGACAACTCCACGATGATTATCCGGAATCAACACCTTGGGTCGCAAATAATCGGGACCGAGCGTGCAACCAGTGAGAAGAAATAGAACGATCGCCCTGGCATGGCCGAGCCGGGATCGAGAGGAAAACATGGATTCAACACGAAGGACACGAAGAGCACGAAGTTTAAAAGGATAAATATCCGAACCCTTCGTGGCCTTCGTGATCTTCGTTTGCAGCCTATACGGTTGCGTGTCTAGCCGGTGTAAGTCCGGCCGCGGGAATTGGTTATTTGCCCGCGTAGTGATACTCGACACCCCCGAGGGGTGATCCAGGAGGTGAAAGCTCGAATGTAAATGCCCTTGCCGGAGTAGGGCTAGCAATTCCATCGGGCCGTAGCATAAAGCGAACTTTGCAGCCTCGTTACACGAACCACGCAAGAACCGGCCAAGCGTGGACATGCGTGCGCCGACCTTATGCGAAGACGGGGAAGGCCACAGAGGGCGATGAAGTAATAACCGTAAGCAGTCGCCTAGCCGCCGGGGTACGGAAGATGGCACGATGGGAAAAGACAGGCAGCTTAAATTAGGGACCTTCTCGTCTCCAGCCCTGAGCAGACCGACGGGCAAGGGCCCGCTGGATAAAACATAAACCGGCGGGAGGGGAAGAGAAGCTCGCATGAGGTCATAGTAAGCGATGATCCGGCGGGACAACATAACCCGCTGGGGAGTCAAGGACCTCTGGACTGGATGGTTCATGTAAGAGAGAGGGAGTTCCGCTTGGACGAAAGTCCCTCTACGGATCAAGGCTCCCTTTGGAGACAGGGACTTTAGCCGCGCATAAGTCCACGATGTCTGAGTGAATGCGGGTCTGACGCTTAAGCTCAACATGGTGGATGAAGGTCGCGGTTTAATTCCAGTTTGAAGCCGTACTGGGGAAAACCCGCTGTACGGAATTTTAGAGAGGGAGGAGGAAACACGCCTGTTCCTCAATCGGTTCATGCAGTGCGCCTCCTCTCTACTCGACGGTGAGAACCAACTTCTCAAATAGCATTTCCATGCTCAGAATCAGCAGAGAACTTGCGCAAGCTGCGATAGAGCGTGTCATCTCAGTGCGCCCCCTCATGCGACGGCATGGCCGGGACTGCGCTTGGGATTATCTTTTTCTTTCTCCCTAGGCCCTCGATGAAGGCGAAGTTACCGGGAATGAGGAACACTCCGAGAGCAGTAGCGATGAGCATGCCCCAGAAAACGGCGGTGCCCATGACGTTCTGTGCGCCGGCTCCGGCGCCGCTCGCGATCATCAGCGGCACGACACCCAAGATGAAGGCAAAGGCAGTCATGAGGATCGGCCGAAAGCGCAGCCGCGCCGACTCGAGCGCGGCATCTTCAGGCGACATGCCTTCTTCGTGTTTCGCTTTGGCGAATTCCACGATCAGGATCGCGTTCTTGGCGGCGAGGCCGATCAGC
>VBKE01000450.1 GCA_005879605.1 Deltaproteobacteria bacterium | reverse complement strand
AGTGCGTGCAGCTTTTTCTTCCACGGATTCCTTGGGCAACCCAAATACGTCCATCACTTTGTTGAAAGCAGCCGTGTCTTCATCCACAAGCGACAGCAATTCGTCCTTGAGTTGCTGTGCCTTGACTGCCCAATCGCTGAAATACTCGATCTTGTCGTCCCAGCCACGTTTCCCAGCGGAGAGGTTCGCCACCATTCCGCCTAACGATGCGCCAAGAGCGCCCATCAACGCGGCCACGGAGCCGCCACCCGGCGCAGGCGAATCGCTCAATGTTTCATTGCAAAACTCGCGCAGATCCATTTTCACCAGGGATGTTTTTTGCTCAGCAGATTCAATCTTCAATTCAATCACCTTCTCTTTCGGATCGAAAGGTTTCAGTTCGCTGAGGCCCATTGAGTGAATCGCGATGTCGATCAACTCCTCCTCCGAAGCGCCTTCGGACCATCGCTGCTTGCGCAAAAAAAAGCGACCGGCATCCACCAGACATTTTTTCGGCACCATGCCCACAATCTCCGAGCCCGTTACACGCAACCCACGGTTGGCCGCCGCTTCGACGCAGGCATCGAACGCAACGTGCAACGGTGTCTGCTCGATGTTGGTCAGATTCATCGAGACCTGTGCGATTCCGTACTCCTTCACGAACCAGCCTATAGCCTTCACATGTTTCAGCATGCCGGGAATCCGAACCGGTTCGCGGTTTGAATCCAAAACCGGTTTGCCCGAAGGCGTGCCGTCTTCGGTCTTCACTCTTCCCTGCTCTCGCACGTCGAACGCAACCGAGTTCGCGCGCCGCACCGATTTCGTGTTCAGGTTCACATTGTAAGCCACAAGAAAATCGCGAACGCCAATGACCGTCGCGCCCGATTTCTCATTGAAAACAGCGGGCCCGAAATCCGGTTTCCATTCGGACTGTTTTATTTTCTCAAAACAGCCTTCGTATTCACCCGCGCGAATAACTGAAAGGTTCGAACGTAATCTATCTTTGGCAGCCTTTTCGTAGAGGTAGACCGGAATCTTCAATTCCTCGCCGACGCGTTTTCCGAGGCGATTCGCGCACTCGATTGCTTCTTCCCAGCTTACGTTGCTGACCGGAATGAATGGGCAAACATCCGTCGCGCCCATGCGGGGATGCGCGCCTTTGTGTTTGCGCATGTCGATCAGCTCCGCCGCCTTTTTGATCGCGCGAAACGCGGCCTCCACCGCCGCTTCACGATTCCCGACAAACGTTACCACTGTCCGGTTCGTGCTCGCGCCAGGATCGACGTCCAGTAACGAGACACCGTCCGTCGATTTAATGGCGTCAGTGATTTGCCGAATAATTCCTTCGTCGCGACCTTCGGAAAAATTCGGAACGCATTCGACCAGTTCTTTCATCGACGTCGGATTCCCAGAGATGGATGTCTGCTGTGATGTCGGACGACCAGAATGCGAACGGCATCTCCCACTACTCGAAAGAGAAAATGATAAGGAAAACGATGAAGGTTCACTCGCCGAATATCGCTTTCGCGAACCGCGAAAGATTCGGGTCGGGCAGCGGCTGCAGCCATGAAATGCCGCAACTCTGCATAGAATTCATTCGCGAGATCCGCTGTAGCGACTTCCTCGTAATAAGCCATGATCTTGTCGATATCCGAATAAACCTTCGGATGAAAGGACCAGCCGCATCAGCTTCGGCGACGGCGTTCGACCCGTTCGTCGAGTTCTTTGAGTGAAATAGCCGATGATGCGCCCGCATCAAGCTCAGCATCCCGCCGCAACGCTTCGCCGATTCCTTCATCTTCATCGTGAAGGACTGCCGGCAGCGATCCAAGCAGGTGCGCCGCAAGAACGGCCCGCTGATTCTCGGGCAAATCGAGAGCGAGTCTCTCTACTTCAGTAATTGTAGCCACGAACGCCAGTGTAATCGGCGGCGTCTTGCCGGGCAAGTATCCGGCCTCTGCGCCGTGTGCTTCAATCGCGCCGTTTCGGCTGCATGGGGATGTCGATGTCGTGCGCGGCGGCGAATTCGATGGCACGCGAATAGCCGGCGTCGGCGTGACGGAGGATGCCGGTGCCTGGGTCGCTGGTGAGGACCCGTTCGAGCCGGCGCTTGGAATTTTCGGTGCCGTCCGCGACGACAACTATGCCAGCGTGCTGCGAGAAACCAATGCCAACGCCGCCGCCATTGTGAATGGATACCCACGACGCACCAGCAGCGGTATTGATGAGCGCATTCAGCAACGGCCAGTCAGCAATTGCATCGCTGCCATCGAGCATGCCTTCTGTTTCCCGATTAGGCGACGCGACGGACCCCGAATCGAGATGATCGCGACCGATCACGATCGGCGCTTTTATCTCAGCGCGCTTCACCAGTTCGTTCATCGCCACACCAAACTCGGCGCGTTCACCGTAGCCGAGCCAGCAAATCCGGGCCGGCAATCCCTGAAATTGAATTCGCTCTTCGGCGAGCTCCATCCAGCGCGCGAGCGTTTGATTTTCGGGAAATAATTCGAGCGCGAGTTTGTCTGTGCGGGTGATGTCTTCGGGATCTCCGCTCAAGGCGACCCAGCGAAATGGACCACGTCCTTCGCAAAACAGAGGACGAATGTATTCGAGAACAAAACCCGGAATGCCGAATGCGTTTTTCACACCAGCCTTTTTTGCCTGCGCCCGAATGTTGTTTCCATAATCGAATGTGACTGCGCCTTTTTTCTGCAATGCCAGCATGGCTTCGACATGCACAGCCATCGAATGCATCGCGCGCTCGATATATTCGTTCGGATTTTTCCGGCGCAAGACGAGCGCATCTTCGAGCGACATCCCATGCGGCACGTAGCCGTTCAACGCGTCGTGCGCACTGGTTTGATCGGTGAGAACGTCAGGAGCGACGTCGCGTTTCACAATTTCAGGTAGAACATCGGCGCAATTACCGACTAGACCCACGGAAACCGGTTTTCGATCTTTGCGTGCCTCATCGATTAACTTCAGTGCTTCATCGAGTGAGTGCGCGATCCTGTCGCAGTATCCGCTCTTCAATCTTTTCTCGATGCGCGCCGGATCGACTTCCACACCAAGAAAAACGGCGCCATTCATTGTGGCGGCCACAGGTTGAGCGCCGCCCATCCCGCCAAGGCCGCCGGTGAGTACGAATTTGCCGTCGAGGGATCCGCCCCTGCGGCGGCAAAAGTTTCGTACGTTCCCTGCACAATCCCCTGGCTGCCGATGTAGATCCATGAGCCGGCTGTCATTTGTCCGTACATTGTCAGCCCCATTCGCTCGAGCCGATTGAACTCAGCGTAGTTGTTCCATTGTCCGACAAGGTTGGAGTTCGCTATGAGGACACGCGGCGCTTCATCATGTGTCGGGAATTTTCCGACCGGTTTTCCAGATTGCACGAGAAGCGTCTCGTCATTTTCGAGCTCGCGCAGCGAGCGCACGATCGCGTCGAACGCTTCCCAGTTTCGCGCTGCGCGCCCAGTTCCGCCGTAAACGACAAGCTGATCCGGATTTTCGGCAACCTCCGGATCGAGATTGTTCATCAGCATCCGCATGGCGGCTTCCTGATGCCAGCCCTTGCAGCTTCGCTCGCTGCCGCGTGGCGCGTGGATGACTCGTTTTCCGCTCATGATTTTTCGCCCTCGCCATCAAACTTGCCCCAGCGAATCGCATCGGCAACACGCGCGATGTCGCCCGAGAGCGAACGATCTTGCGTAAGCGGTGGTGCGATTTCCCGCACAGCAGCGAATGCGCGCTCGACGCCAACTCCGGCTTTCAACGGCCTGCGATGTTCAAGGCCTTCAGTAGCGGTGAGCAGCTCGATCGCCAGCAAATTTTCGGCAAGATCGACAATCGATCGGTACTTTAATGCACTGGTCATTCCCATGGAAACGTGATCTTCCTTTCCACCGGAGGTTGTGATGTTGTCAACGCTCGCGGGATGAGCGAGCACGCGCGCTTCGTTGACCAACGAAGCAGCAGCCACCTGCGCAGTCATAAAGCCGGATTCCAAGCCCGGATGTCGCGCCAGAAATGCAGGCAGGCCTTCGTTCTTGTCGGGATTAACCAGCCGATCAGTTCGGCGTTCGCTCATGCTCATCAGATCGGCAATCGCGATCGCAGCATAATCGAACGCCAGCGCGAGCGGCGCGCCATGAAAATTGCCGCCTGAAATTACCTCCCCGCTTTTGGCGAACACAAGCGGATTGTCGGTGGCCGATGCGGATTCAATCAGCAAAACATCTTCGCAATGTGCCAGCGCGCCGCGGACTGCTCCGTGCACTTGCGGCATGCAACGCAGGCTGTATGCGTCCTGGACGCGCGGATCACCCTTGAGATGCGACTGGCGGATTTCACTGCCCTCCATAAGCGACAAAAGATGTTCGGCCACGGCTTTCTGGCCCGGGTGCGGACGCGCGTCGTGTAACCGCAAATCGAAAGCGGCAGGCGTGCCTTTCAGCGCTTCGAGACTCATCGCGCCGGCAACGTCAGCCACACAAGCGACACGTTGCGCACGCAGGAGGGCGAGCCCACCGACCGCGTGCATCCCCTGGGTGCCGTTGAGCAGTGCCAGGCCTTCTTTTGCTTCGAGTTGCAGCGGCGTTAACTGAGCGCGCCGCAGCGCCTCAGCGCCAGACATGCGTTGCGCTTCAAAAAATGCTTCGCCTTCACCGATGAGAGTCAATGCCAGATGAGCAAGCGGCGCGAGATCGCCGCTAGCGCCGACAGAGCCTTTTTCTGGAACGACAGGACACACCCGCCGATTGAGCAATTCGCAAAGCAACTCGATGGCCTCGTAACGGATTCCACTCAAGCCCAGGGCCAGGACATTCGCCCGCAGCACCATCATCGCCCGCACCTCGGCCTCGGACAGCGGATTTCCAATTCCGCAGGCGTGGCTGCGGACCAGGTTCAGCTGAAGCTGACGCAATTCAGCATGCGGAATCCGGACATCGGAGAGCTTGCCGAATCCCGTGTTGACTCCGTAGACCACCACATCGCGCGCAACGATTTGTTCGATCAGTTTGCGCGACGCAAGAATCCGCGGACGCGCGAGAGAAGAAACGTGAACGGCTTCGCCTCCCAGAGCGACGGCCGCAAGTTCCCTGAGGGAGATTTGCTCGCCGTTCAGTTCCATTGCTGCAACTTAGCGGGAAACCGCAGAGATGGGAAGGGAGTCAGCCAACAGCTGTATCTGTCCTTTCCGTCACAGTGCATGTGAGGAGGATGGATATTGAGAAAGCAAAAAGGCCAGGCCGAAATACGACCTGGCCTCTTGGGCGAATCCGCCCAGATTAAATTGCCGAGTGCCGGAGCTATTTTCCGGTTTTCCCCATAGGTGGAGTCACAACCTCCTTGTGTTGCGCACAAGCCCCGAGTCCCAAAGCGCTGACTAGAACAGCCACGACCATGATCGTTTTCAATAGTTTCAATCTATCTCGCCTCCTTTCGCCGCAAGTTGCTCCGGTCTGTTTAGGCAGGGAACAACGGGGAAGCAATGCTTTTTCTCAACTTTTTTGGATGTATCACAAACAGGGAGCCGGATTTATTTCGAGTATCCGGTCGTTCCCGCGCTTGTGGTCACGGTCTCTTTCCTTTGAGCGCAAGCACCAAAACTCAAAGCAGTGGCCAAAATGGCCACGATCATGATCGCCTTTAAAAATTTCAATCTATCTCGCCTCCTTTCGCCGCAAGCTGCAGGTACCCGTTTAAAATCACACGGAAGCAACGTTTCTCTTGCGTTCTTTGGATGTATTGCTTCCAGATTTTATGCTTGCTGAATGTGTCACGTTTAGCCGCGCGCGCAATACCGGCTACAACTCGGCAGGCGTAGGTTCAATCCTCAATCACCACCGGCGTGCCCTCATCCACCAAATCGAACAGTTCGACGACATCCGCGTTTCGCATCCTGACGCAACCGCAGCTTGCGGGCATGCCGACTTTGTCCTCGTGTTTGGTGCCGTGGATGTAAATGAAGCGGTCGCGTGTATTGGCATTCTGCTCGTCTAATCCGTCCAGCCATAAAATACGCGACATCACCAGATCCTCGGTTGGAGGAAGCGGTTCGTCCGGCGTGAGCGGCACGCGGCTGCGAAAAATCGTGCCGCTAGGCATGTCGCCGCCAATCTTTTTTGCTACGCAAAACCTGCCTGTCGGCGTTTTCATGCTGCCCTGCTCTGTCCCAATCCCGAACCGCGAAGTCGACACTGGGTAATTGCGGATCGGCGTTTCATTCTCTCTTAATGTGAGCCGCTGATCGCGAATTGATATATGGATGTTCTTCATCTTGTTTTCGGCGTACGCTCGAATTGCTGCGAATCTGGCCAGCGATTCCTTCCTATGCGTGTTTTGCACAACGCGGGCGTAAGGTTACAATCGACATGCTCATGAGAGATTATCACATCGCCGTCGTGGGCGCGACTGGCGCCGCCGGCACTGAGCTACTGCGCGTGCTGGAACGGCGAAATTTCCCCGTAGCAAGTCTGCGCGCGATTGGTTCGGCCCGCTCGGTCGGCAAATCAATTCGATTCCGGGATGAATCCATCCCGGTAGAGAAACTTGCGGATGGATCCTTCAACAAAATCGATATCGCTTTCTTCAGCGCCGGCGGAGATGTTTCTCGCAATTATGTTCCGATCGCGTGCCAGGCGGATGCGATCGCGATCGACAAGTCCTCGGCGTTCCGCATGGAACCTCACGTGCCGCTGGTGATTCCCGAGATCAACGCGGACGACATGCGCATGCATCGTGGCGTTATCGCAAATCCCAATTGCACGACGACCGTTATGCTGATGGCGCT
>VBKE01000449.1 GCA_005879605.1 Deltaproteobacteria bacterium | reverse complement strand
AGGGGATGTCATAGGCTTCGCCGGGAGGCACGCGTTTGAGGGTCGTGCCTCTCCCTTCCGGATTATGAATATCGATCGGGTAAGTGCTCCGGGCAATGACGTCGGTGAATTTTCGCGCCTGTAAGATATCATCGGCCGTCAATTGGTAATCTCCCAAAATTCTTCGCGTCTCGCGCACTCCGATATTCACGCCGCTTTGAACCATATATGACTTCTCGAAGCCGGGCACGTAGCGCCGCAGGAAGGCCGCGATCTGACGCATCTGGCGTCGGCTTTCCCATTCCGCGTAGGACAGATCCCAAACATCGGTGCCGAGTACATTAGTCACCCGGGTGCTGTTGACACTGACTTCTTTTTCATGAGGCGTGGCGAAGAAAAGCATATCCTCTCTGGAAAGTTGCAACTCGCCACTTTCAGTGGCCTTGCGAATAAGATCCCAGAGGCCGTGCACGCTGCGCCACTGGTCGGGATGTTCCTTCACATAGGCCTTGAATGCTGCTCGCTCAAATTCTGTCACACGGAACATCAAGGTCATGGGTTGTACCAACGGGTCGTCTTCTCGACCAATCTCATAGGCAGCGCCTGCGCGGGCGGCCAGGTCTCCATCCCCCGTGCAGTCGACCACGACACGAGCACGAATCACAACGGGACCGGATTTGGTCTCGAACACGACGCTCGTCGCGCGCTCATCGCTGATGATGTCACTGGCAAACGCGTGGAAAAGAAAATGCACGCCGGCTTCGTCCAGCAGATCCAAAGCAACCAACTTGAATATTTCGGGATCGAAAGGGACGACGTAGCCGGTTTGCAATGAAGGCGCAATAGCGCCGTTGGCTTTGACCAAACGGTCCAGCAAAGTTGTAAGCACACCGGCCACCACCGGTTTTCCGGGTCCGTGGTCTGTCGGCAAGAGCGTGGCTTTCCCTGGTTTGTCATGGCGCGGCTGCTGGGTGTGAAACGACATGAGCGGCATCACCAGCGCCGCAGTCGCGTTGCCACCGAGGAATCCGTATCGCTCCGCTAAAATTACATCGGCGCCGGCGTTTGCGGCGCCCAATGCCGCGCCGAGACCGGCTGGGCCGCCGCCGACGACGAGCACGCCGGTTTCAGCGGCGAGTTGCGCTGCGCGTGGCGGCAGACTGATGGAAAATGGGCTATCTGGGTGGCGAAGGGGAGGCATAAACGGTCCCTGAGCCAACGGCTTGATTTATTCCGGTTTTAGCGATTGCAACAAGTCGCACAGAATTCGATTGGTCTGTTTGGCTCGTTCCTGCAGCGGCGGAACTCTCTCTTCGAGTTGCTTTTTGATGCGGTTTCGCAAATCCCACGATCGATCGAGAAACGCGCACAGCTTGCCGACGTTGAGCGCCGCAATCGGCGGCATCGGCATTTCGAGATCCGACAAGAAGCCGGAGACTTTTGACGCATAGGGTAGCGGCACGAACGGAACGTTCTGAATCCCCGCGAAGATCAGAAAGTGAAGCCGCATCCCGACCACGAACGACATGTACTTGACCAGTCCGAGGATCTCGCCGGCGCTATATTCTCCTTTGAGAACGTTGGCTCTTTGCGCGTTGGCCATCTTCGAGATAACGGCGTGAGAATGCTGCGGATCTTTGTGCTCTCCCAATTCCATCGGAACGAAAACAATCTGCGCGTCGAAGCGTTCGGCCATGTAATCGGCGGCATTGGCAAGAATGCCGTGGTACTGCTCGATGTTGAGATCCGGCGCCGCCGGTCCCGGCTCGCGCACGGAGAACCCGACGAGAGGCGTGTCCGGGTTGATGCCTTCCTTTTTGAGCATCTCCTTTGTAAAGGGTTGCGGTTTGAGTAACAAACCGGGGTCGGCGGTGACTTCGATTTCCTGATTGACGCCGAGGTCATTCAGCAATCTCTTCGCTTCGCGCTCCCGGACTGTGATTTTGTCGATTTTATTGAGGACTTGAGTAATGAGTTGCTTTGACTCGGGAGCTTTCAGTGGACCGATGCTTACCGCATAGATCATAACTGGAATGCCCAGGTCCTTGGCCCAGTTAACGTCCCGAAGGTAGGCTTCGATAGATTCATCGTACAAAATGCCTCCTCCACCGAGAATGAAAAGGTCGAGTCTTCGGAGCTGATCGATGATCTCATCTTTATTCATTTCGCGAATGGGAATGGCGCGGACCTTGTGTCTACGCTCTGTGTCTCTTGGATTAAACGAGAAGATCACAACATCGACATCGAGAGAGGCGCGGAGTTCCCTCAAGATGCCTTCGAGAATCGCCTCATCTCCGAGATTCATTCCGCCATAAGATCCCGAAATTGCGATCCGGTATTTCATTGCAATTCCCTCCTATTGCCGCGGGTCATTCCGGCGTATAAATAACGGTGCTCCGAATCGCAGGCCTGCCGAAACGGCATCTCTCATGGTAAAAACCAAGCGATGTCGATATCAGTCGTCCAGCCGAAAGCCGAGTTTGATCGTCACTTGCCAATAATCAACCTTATTGTTTTCGATATACCCGCGAGTTTCTACCACCTGGAACCAATGCAGGTTGTGAAGCGTTTTGGACGCCTTTGTAATCGCATTCTGAACCGCATCCTCAACACTTGTCTTTGACGAAGCGGTCAGTTCGATCTGTTTAAAAATATGATCGTTCATAGCACCTCCTTTGGGGTTTCTTTGCATTGCTCGACAGAATTAATGTAGAGCAATAACGATGCCTGCGAAATGACCTAGGCAAATTTTTGCATGATACTACGCTGGCAGGCGACAGGCGAGAATGTTGCCCGGTTGTGAGAAGATAATTGTGATGTAATTGATTCTCTACTGTAGGTATTTTTCTACAGTCTGGGCATTATGTCCAGACAGGCGAAATTGTTAACGCGGCTGATGAAAGCCATCAATTTGGAAGTTTGTTTGAAGTCACAAACAAATCGATAAATTCGTTGATCGGCGTCGATTGAAGGCGAGTAGGGTCAAGGCAAAGAGCCAGAATTTTTTTGCACTGATCGGGGGCGAGCCGCGAAGCGAGATTAGCCTCGAACTTTTTCACGAGCAGCGGTATGCCTTCAGCCCGGCGCCGCCGGTGACCGATGGGATATTCTACAGCGACTTTCTCGGTGGCCGAACCGTCTTTAAAGAAAACCTGGACGGCATTGGCGATCGACCGTTTATTCGGATCGAGATAGTCTTTGGAGTACTGCGGATCTTCGAAGACCGTCATCTTTTCGCGCAGCGCATCGATCCGCGGGTCTTTGGCAACGCGATTTTCATAATGATCCGCGGTCAGCTCGCCGAATATGAGCCCGATGGCAGTCATGTACTGAATGCAGTGATCGCGATCAGCAGGATTGTGAAGGGGGCCGGTCTTATCGATGATGCGAATTGCTGATTCTTGGCTCGTGATCGCAATTTTTTCAATCTGATCCAGCCGCTCTTTAACCTCGTTGTGCAACTTTAAAGCGCACTCGACGGCC
>VBKE01000448.1 GCA_005879605.1 Deltaproteobacteria bacterium | reverse complement strand
AGCATCGTTGGCCAATAAATAGCGTGCGGTTTGAGAATGTCTTTGGCGATGAGATGGTTGGCTTTCGGCCAAAAATTTTCTCGGAATTCACTACCGTGAAGTTCCAGCGCGCTCAAATAATTAATCAGCGCATCGAACCAAACGTACGTGACATAGTCCGCATCAAAGGGTAACGGGATACCCCATTGTAAACGGCTCTTAGGACGGGAGATGCAAAGATCCTCCAGCGGTTCGCGGAGAAAGGCCAAGACCTCGGTACGATAACGCTCAGGACGGATGAAATGATCATAAGCGATGCCGCAGGCATCCCAGGTCGATCGAAATATCGCGCTGACTCGGTCGGCATAAGCTTTGGGATCGATCCCCTTCTCTTTTGCCGCTTGAGCAATCTTATCGCCATGCTCATCGGTGCCCGTCAGAAAGTAAACCTCATAGCCTGCCGAACGGTAATAGCGAGTCAGTGTGTCCGCTAAGACAGTCGTATAGGTATGGCCGAGGTGGGGCTCCGCGTTGATGTAATAAATGGGGGTTGTGAAATAGATCTTGTCCATTAACGATTCCCAACCACATTAAACAGCAAATTTTCCAGCACCATGCGGCGGTTCAGATTTCGTTGGATTCCCGCTGCGGCTTCGATAGTCTGGGCGATCAACGAGAGACTGTGTTCAAGTCTATCATCCGCAGACTCGTGTTCCATCCACGCTAGCACATCACGATTAACGAGCTCCGACGATCCTCGCGTCACGGCATGAACCATGAGATCCCGATACCAGATCCCGGCCCATTCGAGAAATCTCAACGACTCGTCTCTATCTTTAGCAAGGCCTTCAGCGGTCACTGTGGCAGCGCGGTAGTCTCCGGCTTTGAGAGACGATAGCAATTCGATCCAGACTCGCCGCTTTTCTTGCATCTCTTCGCCGTCAATCTTCAAGGCGGTTCCGAGACTTCCCATGGCCATGGCGGCCAAGAAATCGGCTTCTTCTCGTTTCAAACCTTTCTTTGATGCCAAATAATTGGCAAGCTGCGCGCATTGCAAAGAGCCAAAGGAAAGGCGCAGGCAACGCGAGCGCAATGTGGGTAGAAGGCCGCCGGTGTTCGTCGCTACCAAAACTAAAAGTGAATCTTGAGGCGGTTCCTCCAGAGTTTTCAACAGCGCGTTCTGTGCGGAGAGATTCATGAGCGTTGCCGGATCCAAAACGGCTATTTTTTTTCGCCCTGAGAACGATCGAAAATTGAGTTGCTTTTCGATTTCGCGAATTTGCTGAATACTAATTTCCTTTTTTCCCGCTAGCGGCTCAATCGTCCGGACGTCCGGATGGTTGCCGTCTTCTATACGCGCGCAGTTCGCGCATTGCCCGCAGAAATCATCGACCCTTTCCGCGCAGTGAATGGCCTTGGCCAGAGCGAGCGCGAGCGTCCGCTTTCCCACCCCCTCCGGTCCGGCAAAAAGATAGGCATGGTGGAGTCGCCCTTTCGCCAGCGCTAACCGCAATGTTTCTGTCTGGCGTTGGTGTCCCAGGATCTCGGAAAAACCCATTCAGGCCAGCTTCCGGTCGACGACGGTTTTGATTTCCTCGGAAATCTCTTCGACCGATCGCGATGCGTCGATCACCCAAAAGCGATCGGGCTCTGCACGCGCTAACGCGAGAAAGCCCGCGCGAACCCTTTCATGAAATTCTATCTTTTCTCTCTCAAAACGATCTTCCCGCTTTCCACCCGGGGCGGTTTGGAATTGGCGTTGAGCCGTTCTTGAAAGCCCAAGTTCCACCGGACAGTCAAACAAAAAGGTTAGATCCGGCCTGATCCCTTGACTGGCCATGTCGTTAAGCCGGCGCAGTAGTCCATGATCGATTCCACGCCCATACCCCTGGTAGGCCAAGGTCGAATCCGTATATCGATCACAAAGAACGATTTTCCCCTGCTCAATCGCAGGGCCGACTATTTCCCGAATGTGCTGCGCCCGGTCCGCCAAGTAAAGAAACAATTCCGTCGGCGACGCGATGGTCTGCTCGCGGACTTCGAGAAGAATTTGCCGGATGAGCTTCCCTAACGATGTTGCGCCGGGCTCTCTGGTTACTATACAGGATTTGCCGCGGGCGGTGAGATGACTTTCCAGAGCCTTGAGCTGAGTGGTCTTACCGGTCCCGTCACCGCCCTCGAAGGTGATGAAACGATGAAGAGCGCGATATCGAAAACGTAAGGTACAGCCGCTGCCATCCTACGAATCTGGAACCGGCTCGTTGCCTTGGGTTGAAAGGTATTTTATTTGTTAGGACTTGCCTTCCCCTAAAAGCAGATTGATGCCGTTGACGAGCTGGGTGCTGGTAAAGGGCTTGGTGATATAATAGTCAGCGCCGAGTTTGTATCCTCCCAAAACATCCTCATATTGAACTTTAGCCGTCAGAAGGATAATCGGAATGGTCGCGGTATCCGTCACGCCCTTGAGCCGGGTCAGGACTTCAAGGCCATCCATTTCCGGCATCATAATATCCAGGATGATTAGATCGGGCTTTTGGTCCTTGAGAAGGTTCAGCAGTTCGACACCGCTGAAGGCACTGTGCACATTATAACCTTTACCCTCCAAAATGGTCTTGACGATCGTGATGATATCCGGGTTATCGTCAACCACCATAATGGTTTTTTTATTATCCATGCTCTCTCCCTCTCGCGCCTATTCCGTGATCGATTAGGTAAGCAGATAACCGCGCGGTCCTCGTAGAATGCTTGGGTAAACTGCACTCGCAGCATCTCCGGGCAAGACGGTCCTGGCCGCAATCATCCTCCAAAGGTGTAAGGAGCGAATTTACCATCTTCCGAAGCCAATGTAAATTGCACATTTTCGGTTTGTTGGGTCAGTTAAGGAGTCACTGTTCGCCAGTACTCTTGGGAAATCATTGACGGCAGCGAACTGTAGGTGGCGTTCAATGTCGAAGATGGAATGAGACTCGCTACCCGGTTCAGTGCCGGGCGGCTGAAAAGTACTCTAACGCTTCCCTGAATATCCAAAATAGCCGTTCCGGTCCCCGGCGTGCCGGTTTCATTAACCATCAACGAACCATAGATTTCCTTACTTTCGCCTCCCGTCACCTTGAAGCTCACGTTGCTGCCGGTGACGACGATCAGCCCTTCCCACTGTAAAGAGCCGCTCACTATCAAGTCAGCATTCCTCACCACCAAAATCCCGGCACCGGTGACGCCTCCTCCCAGATTCACGGAATCCCCCGGCCCGGCAAGCCCTTCAATGCACCGTAGCTGCGGTGAAGTCCGAGTTCCCCATGTTTGGCCTGCCAGGAGCAGCATTCCATCAGACGGAACGAAAGCCGTAACGGCTTGGGCCGAACTGCAAAGCCCATCGGCAAACCGGACAACAGCCGACGCGGGTATGAAGTCGCTCTCGGCTATTGCCGACGTCCCTCCGCCACTCCCTACGTTACCGCTCTGTTGATTCTCGCTTAAGCCTTGTTCAACCAGCCCTTGAAGGATTTCGTCGGGCACTGAGATAGCCGGGCGCGCCTTCGAGCCAGCGACAGCCTGCCCGGTCGCAGGATCATAGTCCACGCCAGATATAAGCAACGGATTTCCCGCGAAATTGACGCGATTAGCGCTCCCTCGAAGGCTGATCGCACCGTCCGCGAGATCGTAGGTCTTGGTTACTTGGGCTTGCACGACTTGCGAGGAGCTGCCCACTGCGCCGGTCGAGCGCACGACGATTCTGGCGACCAGCGACGTGACTGCCGTGGGCGAGAGAAAGGAAACCGAAAAGTTGCCCGACGAAAAGCTTTGCGCGCGGCTCGGAAGAATCGGCGGATGGCTGAAATTTTTTCTAATTTCGTCTTTGCTCCATTCAATTCCCGCTTCCGCTACGTAAAAAGCCTCCATGCTTGCCCTCATATTGGCCAAGAGCTTGAAGTCGCTTTGCAACATAACTCTCGCGCCCACACCCACAGCCACCAAGAGAGATAAAATCAGCAGGGAGCTATAGAGAACCATACCCCGTTGGTCGTCGAACCGCATGTGACCGGTGCGCATGGTTTCCTGCCTCAATTGCGAAGTTCCACGCCCGTCGAAAGCGTGGATGTTAAGTTTCCGCCTATCTTCGGGTCCGGATTCTTCACCTGGACTGCAAAGGCGATCCGGATCCGCTTGATCGCCTGCAACGAAGGAGCGTTGCCGAGATCCGCGCCGGCGCCGTCGTAATAGCTAAAGAGTTTACCCGCCGTCGGGATCGCCACGTTGGAGACAAGGCAATCACCGTTGCGCCGAATGATGTTTGTGCCGGGGCAACTGGAAGTCGGACCGGTAAGTTCGTAGCGGATACTTTCCCGCGGGTCCGTATCCGCGCAGTTGCCGTTGCCATTCAAATCCATCTGAACATGAATCATAGTCGCCGTGGCGGCATAGAACCGGTTACAGACAGTATCCGCGTCGTTGTCAGGATCATCTACGCCGCCCCGCTCCGGTGGCGCGCTGCCTGTGCCCCATGACCCGGCGTTTTTCAGATCCCAGACCATGATCTCCAACGCTCCCCGAGCATCTTCCAGGGTTGCGATTTTGATCTCCTGTGAGATGTGGTGAAACAACTCGGAGCGATAGAACCCGTAGAGCCCGGTGATCATCACCGACCCAAGTAAGAGCGCTACCAATTGCTCGGTCAAAGTCGCACCGCGATCATTTCGAACAATTCGCATCATTAATGTTCGCCGACAAAGACCAGGGTCGCCATAGTGATTTGGTGGTTGGCGTAATCGCGCCAGGAGAGCGTGACATCGACCTGCTTCAGGCTCGCGCTGAGGGAAGAGTCCGCGATCTTCCAACAACGTTCGAAGATTCCTCCGGGGGATCCGGTGGCGGACAGCCCGTGATCGCCCGCTGACCGGCAGCGATTGTCATTGACCAGATTCACATGCGCTTTGAGCTGTTCCATCTTGTCTTGCGCCAGATGGAGAGCGACAGTAAAGTTGTCGTTGGCAGTCTGTCCTCGAATGACTCCAGCGGTGCTCAGGGAATAACCCATTATGGCAACGACAATGATATTCATGGCGACCAAGACCTCGTTAAAGGTAAGTCCGCTTTGGCGTCTGAGCAAATTCGATAACTTGGCCATAATTTCAGCAATCCCCGCTGCAATCATTAGGTTTACAAACGCGGACCCTTCCCGTTGCGCTGACGATTACCTGTTTGCAAAGTCCCTCAGGGTGGCGGAGTCGAACCCGATTCGCTCCAGCGGTTCCCCTCGGTGAGAAAGAAACCGTGCCCGCTTTGGTGATGACGATTCCCTGCGGCAACGGCTTTATCACCAAAGCCTTCGAATCTCTCTGAATGGTATAACTAGAAGCGCCGTCTGAGTATTGTAATTGAAAGCCGATGTTCTTCGCGGCGGCCCGCATCTTGATGTTGTGGAGTTCAGACTGAACCTGACGCGCCGAGCTGTCGAGTTGATAGTTAGGCAGTAGCCGATTCCAAGCAGGCAGGGCAATCGCCGCCACAATGCTCATAACGGCCAAAGCAACCGTAATCTCTATCAGCGAGAACCCGCCCGGTGTAACCAGGGGCGAGTTATGTCTGCCCCCACGCATAGGGCCGGACAATACTTCCGCCCCTCACACCTTGTCAAGGCACGCGGAGACTAATTTTTAATCAAAGAAAAAAATGAAGCGGAGGTGAAAAATCAGTAGAAAGTCACTACATGACTTCTTGCCAGGCTGAAAGTC
>VBKE01000447.1 GCA_005879605.1 Deltaproteobacteria bacterium | reverse complement strand
TATTTTTTCTAAACTCAGGTCTAAGTTTGTAAGCGTGATCGAGACGCCAGATGTTGAAAGCGAGTAATCCTCCGCCATGAGAGAGACAGAGCCGCAGATTTTTATACTTGTCAAACATGCCTTTAAGAATCATGCGCTCGACCATCTGCGTAGTCCGATAGGGAAACTGCAAAACGTTCCCCAGCATGCCCGTCAAAGGATCATCGGTTTCAATTCCGTCTTCGGTGGGATGAACGAACAATAACAGATCGAGAGCCTCGGCGGTCTCGTAGAAAGATTCGAAGACGGGATCGTCGAGCGGTTTGTCGCTCACGCTGGTACCGATTTCCAAACCTTTGAGGCCGAGTGTTTTTGCTTCTTGCGCAATCGAAATAGCTTCCTGGACGCTCTGCAGGGGCACGCTGCCGAAGCCGACGAACCGATCCGGGTGTTCTTTGACCACCGCCTGGATCGCCTCGTTCTGAATGCGGGAGAAGTAAGCGGCAGCGGCAGGCTCGTCCCAGTAAAATAGCAAAATCGGCGATGGCGAGATCGCCTGCAGGTCGATCTTCATTTCATCGAGTGCTTGGATTCGCGCCGCGGCGTCGTGTGCGCTCGGGGCCAAATTCCCGCGCATTCCTCCTCCGGAAGTGACGGTTAGCCTTCCTTTATCCAGGACGATCTTGGGCGCTTTATCCTGATACTTGCCTGGATTCTGCAGCGCCTCGATAGGGAAAAAATGAGAGTGGAGGTCGATGTTCATAATAACGCTCCGCGGTCATGGTTTTTGGATTTGTGCCGTACAACCTATACATCAACGGCGAGCCTTGCACTAGTCGGAGTTGGGATTTGATTTACAATAACTTGACAGTTGAGTGACCGCTGAAGTATTGCTGCGAAAGATTTTATTGACCGACATCAAACTCATCACTCTCAAGAAAGAAAGCAAGAAAGCCTGACGGATAGAATGCTGAGTTCTACACTCCGGTTTGTTATCCAGACGGCGCGAGCCTAAAATTCATCCAGCAATGCCACGTACCCTGAGAATCGCTTTGGTTGCGCCGTTGGTAACACCGATAGGACCACCTTTTTTGGGAGGGGCGCAGGCACTGCTGCACGACTTAGCACTGGGGCTGGCCGGGCGAGGCCATCGCGTGACGCTTTTCGCAGCCAGCGGGTCGCGCTTTGAAGAAGCGATTGAAGGCAAGCTGGCGAAACAATTAAGCGTGGTGGAGGTGCCCGTTGAGCCGGGGGAGTTGAGCCCGGCAGATTTCCAGTCCCGTGCCGCTGGAGAGGCGGGGTTGGAACAAGCTTTTTTCCGACAAGGTGAGCTTTTCTTGCAAACTTTTCTCGATATAAACAAGGCCGACCATCCTTTTGATATCGCACACGCTCACGCTTTTGACTGGCCGGCTTTCGCGCTTAGCCCGCTTTCGGCTGTGCCCGCGGTGCATACAGTTCATCTACCATCGTTGGACCGACATATTAACGCCATTCTCCGGGCAACTTATGAAAAGACAGGGAGCAGCCGGGCGGTCACCGTTTCGAAGGCATGTGCGGAGACCTATGCGGCCGGCTTTCATTTCGACCGGGTGATTTACAATGGCATAGATGCCGCCAGCATACCCGCTGGCACGGGTGACGAGGGCTTTTTAGTATTTGCAGGCCGAATGTCACCGGAGAAGGGGCCAGATTTGGCGATTGAAATCGCGCGGCGGGCCGGGAAAAAACTCGTCATGGCGGGAGGGATTTACGATAGGGGTTTTTTTGAAGAAAAGATCGCACCAGCTCTGAAAGAAGACACCGACCTGATTTATAGAGGCGTTCTGGGGCGGGATGAACTGTACCGCCTTATGGGACGAGCGGAGGGACTGCTCTTTTCCAGCAGGTGGGCGGAACCCTTTGGCTTGGTGCTTGTGGAGAGTCTGGCCGCCGGGACTCCGGTGATTGCCTGGCGTCGTGGAGCAGTACCAGAGATTGTCACCGACCGAAAGACGGGCTTCTTGCTGCCGTTCATGGATCTGGACGGCGCTGCGCATGCGGTCCGGCGGCTTGGAGAAATTGATCGCACGGAATGCCGCCGGCAAGTGAAAGCGCGATTTAGCCTCGACAGGATGGTAGATGAATACGTTGGTTATTACTACGATGTAATAGCGAGATGCCAGGCGCTCTAGAGAATAAGGTAGCCGTTGTAACCGGCGCGGGCCGAGGAATCGGCGCAGCCACAGCCCGTTTGTTTGCCCAGGAAGGAGCCCGGGTGGTGCTGGCCAGCCGAAGTGAAGCTCAACTACGGGCTGTGGCAGAAGAGATAAACCATCGAGTGGGACACGATAGAGCGTTGACCGTGCCTACGGATGTGAGTGACGAAATCCAGGTGAAGCACCTTTTTGAGACCACCAAGATTAGCCTTGGGCCGCTGGATATTCTAGTCAACAATGCCGCTGTGGTTGAGGTGCGTGACTTTGCAAAGATGGACTTGGAGACCTGGGAAAAGGTGATCAGCATAAACCTGCGTGGAGCTTTTTTGTGTTGCCGGGAAGCCTTCTGCCAGATGATGGCCCACGGAAAAGGTGGTGCTATCGTCAACATGACCTCGCTCGCGGGAGTGCGTGGGCCGGAAAAGTTCAAGGGACTAAGCGCCTATGTAGTATCTAAGTATGGAGTACTCGGTCTTAGTGACATCCTGGCAGTGGAAGGAAAACCCTATGGCATTCGGGTCAACAGTATCGCGCCGGGCGCGGTAGACACGCTTATGCTCAAGCAGGCCGCGCCTTTTTTGAAGACCAAAACCGGCCCGGATGATATCTCTCGGGCGATTCTTTTCCTCGCCGACGAACGGCAATCGGGCCATATCTCCGGAGCTAACATCGAAATTTTCAGCAACGAAACTTAACCGGATCAAGCTGCCGTGAAGCGGTTGCCGTGTACGGTATGAGACGGTTAGTTACTTAGAGAAAAAAGTATGGGTCGCGGTGATGCAATAACAGCTGGCGTTGACAGAAACCGCGAGCTCCAGGACTTGTACCGCACACATCCTCTACAAGGGCAATCCATTCTCAAGAGAATCATTGACCAGAGAGGTACTCTCGTCGGCATAACTGAGATGAATCTTGCAGAGGATCCTTTCACTGAGATCACCGATCAAAACCATATCGGTGGATTGAGGTTCGTGAAGGACTTGGCTCACAAGGCCGGGATCGGGCCGGCTACAGACGTGCTCGATCTCGGCTGCGGGTTGGGAGGATCGGCCAGATGCCTGGCTTACTTTTTCGGTTGCCGGGTCCACGGCGTGGATTTAAGTGTGGAGAGGTACAGGGAGGCACGTCGGCTGACTAAGCTGGTGGCTTTGGATAATCTCGTGACGTTCCAGTGTGGAGACATTATGCGTGTAGCGCTTCCCCGGCGGCGATTTGACATCCTTTGGGGTCAAAGCGCGTAAAAAATGGTCCAAATCACTAAAGGCGGGAGGGCGAATCGCGCTGGAAGAAGCGTACGTAAAACGTCGGCCTCGGTACGCAACAGAAAGACGCGACCTGGACGAGCTTGCCGATCACTGGAAGTCCTATCTTGTTGGCCTGGACGCCTGGACGGAGATCCTATCCTCTCAGTCATTCGAAGCTTACTGCAAAGAAGACCTTTCTACGGAACTTACTAACTTATGCCGGAAGCTAATTCGACTGACTCGCACTGGCGTTATGACCAATGTTCCTCGATCCGAACAGAAGGCGTGGGAGCTGGCGGTAAAGTTGGTTAGGAAAGGAATCGTCGGCTACTTTCGGCTTGTAGCCAAAAAGCTGCCGCAACATTGAGTTTACAACGAGGAACCGTTTGAGGCTCCATTCGTCTACTAGTGGGCGCTGAATGAAAGGCACCTGTAGCCCCATATCTTAGATGTGTTTGGCCGCCGTGTAATTTGCGACCGGGTCGCCACAACCTGCAGACGGATCGCGATCAGACTTGCGGACATTATGTAAGTCAAAGCATCGGTATGTGCGAAACCGATCAAGTCATTGACCCTACCAAGTAGCGCCGTGCAGCGCGTTGTATGACAATAGCTTTGTCGACGAAGGGAAGCAGTCGGGCTGTGGAAGTAGGTTTTAGGACAATCGCTTGCGTTGCAAGTGAGGACTTAGAAAAGCAGATGGAGCGCGTTATTCTAACAAAATCGAGACATTGGACATACGAACAGGAGTATCGGATCATTCGGCCTGGCCAGGCTTGCCGCTCATTGGAATATCCTAAAGAGCTTTTAACTGGCGTCATCTTTGGATACATGATGCCTGGTCACCTACGCCAGATGATCAAGCACTGGGTTGCCGAAGAAGACTGCCGTGTTGCTTTCTTTGAAGCACGTCCAAAGGCAGGAGAATTCGGGCTCGATATTTCACGCATTGCTTGATTCTTAAAGACGGGGAACGCTAAGTACGTCAAGGTCGTCTTCACAAAACCAAACTTAGGGGACTTAAAGAGGACTGATTACGCGTCTCTTTGTGATAGTGAGCGGCGCCGTGGTATCGTGTCGTCGTGCCGAGAATGTCGCACGAATGACCGTCCTTAAAACAGCCGGTCTATTCGGGCTTGAACGATCGTCACAATCACTCGGCCTGCCGTCAATAAATGAGATGATGAGAAATGGACGAAAAGTGCCCTGCCTCCAAAATATCGGCCGTAGCGCTGATACTCTCCGGTTGAGAAAACTCGAAAATGCAATGTTCACGGTGTAAATCCATTTACGCTAATAGCCAATCGTACTGTACGACCTGTGGTTACTTCGGTTTGTTTTTCGAAGTGCCTGCTAGAATGTCTGGCGAGGATTGTTTCCGCCATATTGGGCTACCAGCGTCTCGCTTTTGCGTGCTATGCGCAAGGCCTATCTGCGATGAATGTAGGGCACGTGAGGGTTTCTCTTTCTTGAGCCTTGTCCCAACGACTGAGTGCATCGAGTGCGTTACGACAATGGAAGCACTCCAAGCGGCCTACTTTTCTAACCTTCGATCGGCTGGATTTTGCCCTAACCATCCGAAGGCGCCACTCCAACACTCGTGCATCTCTTGTGGACTATCATTTTGCGATGAATGCCTCGCTTTCACGTCTCGAGGGCTTCTCCGGCGTCGCCCCGATGCTGGCCCTTATTGCCGGACTTGCTTTCAAATGAAGCTGCCGCTTAGGGAATTTACTAGAAAGATCTCGGCGGCGGACCCGCGAGCTAAGAACGCTATAACCCGCGCGAGGTCCTGAATAGCCGCGTGAAAAGACTCCCGGTTCATTTTATGCCCGGAGCCGGTGAACGCGTAGATGTTTTTGCCAGAGAGTCGGAGACCAAAGATCCTCTCACCAAGCCTCAAACTTGCAGAAAGAACGAAGATGCTGCGGAAGATTAAGGATATCTACGCAAACGCAGAGCGTCAAATTGACGCCATGGGCGGCAGCCAAAATTTCATAAATCGACTATACTCTGGGTCTCCTTCGACCGCCCGGTTGACACAACTGAAAGAAGGCTGGATCATTGGCCGCTTTGCTGCCCTTTACAATGAGACAGAAAGTCCCACGCTCGTGTGGGCTGCTAGGCATCTGCCTGCTACCAAGCGAGCCGATTTCTCTGTATACGACGAGCGTAAGGTCTACCTGTGTGATGTCGAGGTTACGGCCATTTTCCCGAAGCCTTCCACTAAAAGCCCGCACGGCATCGGAGACTTCGTGCCTTATCCACCTTCACCGGATACTGAGAACCCACTGGTTACCCACGTCTGGGTTGACCGGTCGCCAAGCCAGCAGCCTTACGCTTACGCGCGGCGCGTAATCGAAAAGCATCTGAGAGATGCCTACCCGCCGTACTGGCTCGTGATCTACGATAACGAATTTCTCGCGTTTCGGGGTATTACCAGGGCTGACGCAGTGCGAAGGTTGGAAGAGATTTTTACCGCTAAGAAAACTCGTCGGAAGCTGCCGCCTAGCCTTAAGCAGGTTTGGATTCTTTACGACGATGCCTTGGCTCGGCTGTCCCTTTAGACTCTACCACCGGGGCAAACGTGCCAGCAACAAATTTCCACCGGACTACGCAGACTTTCGATACTTTTTTTAATGGCAATACTTCTCACGTCAGTGAGGGGCCTATGTTGGAGAATCTCGCTGATAGGTGAAATAGATCGCCGTCCCGATTTCACGCGGCCCTCTTATCCGGCAATCATTTTGCTCGCTGAAACTTTTTTTATTTGATCCCATACGTGCTGTAGAGCCTGTCGATAAATCCGCTTTCATCGAGCTTACGCATAAACCTATCATCGATTAGCGTCTCCACTTTGAGCTCAGCCATTCGCGGATTTCGGCTCTTCATTAATCGCTGTATGTTCTTAAGCCCGTCTACCGTAGGGAAGGGCTTGCGTTCCAGCCCAAGAAGCATGTCTTTATATCCCTCCTCTGCCTCCTGAGCGGTAATCCGAAGACGCTTGCTGATGAGGTCGATGACTTTGCTCTTATTCAGCGGCGAGATTCCCCAAATGATTCCCTCCAGGACGGCTTTCAAGAGGCTCTCTACACCCCGCGGGTTCTTCTGGATAAACGCGTTCGGAACGACAATCGACGCGCTCGTAATCGGAATCTTAAGCGCGCTATACTATAGACTCCATCGACCGCGGTTGCGTCGATGGCCCCGGCTAAAATTCCTTGCGTACGAACAGAGTCATCTCCAGCGACAATAAAATTTATTTTGTCGCGAGTCGGTTCCAATCCTAATCTTTCCAGACCCAAAATGGTTCCCATCCAGTTGGTCCCCCCGATGCTGGTGACGCCGATTTGCTTGCCGCGGAGATCTTCAAGACTCTTGATGCCTCGTCGCCCAACCAAATCGTAGGTCACTTTATTGGTAAGAACGGCGAGGATCTTGAGATCGGCCCCGCCGACGGCGGCGCCCATGACCGCGGTTCCACCCGTATAGCCGGCTTGAAGATCGCCGGACAGCAAAGCAGCATTCAGTGTAGGTGCTCCGCGAACAAAGATGGGCTCTCCATCAATATCGTTTTTGGCAAAAAATCCCTGTTCCTTTGCCGCCCAAAGTGGCGTGACCCTGGCGTTCATGGCGGCAAAACCAACCGCAATCTTTGCGGGCAGGGTGGCCGCCCGAAGATCATGGACATTGCAAAGTATTAAAA
>VBKE01000446.1 GCA_005879605.1 Deltaproteobacteria bacterium | reverse complement strand
TGCCGTTGGAATCTGTCTTGCCCTTTTGATTTTTCCCCTCGTTCTGTGGAAAAGCGGCGACGAGCAATACGTTGAGATTCATATCGTAGGCGAATAAATATGTCTCACCAAACCACCACTCGCTCCTCTCTTTTCTGAACTCGGCGAAGGCTGCCTTCCCTTTACTGTTGACTAGCGCAGCAGCCTTGTCGACCAGCGCTTCGATCTTTTTTACTTGCTCGGACGGTGGTGGAGATTGCTGCGAAAATGCCGGCGCAGCAGTCCCAAACAATCCAGCAAGCACGAAGAAACCAGTGAATAAAGCTTTTGCGTTCATAGTGCTTCCTCCTTCCGTTGGCGTATAGGAAATTCAACGCTTTTTTGCCGATGACCACCGTTGCTTCAGCCGGGGCATACCTCCTCTCCACTCCGGTGAAACTCGGGCCTAACGTATAGCGATTTATCCCCGCTTTCTTTGAGAGATAGAGCTTCGACGGAATCCCTCACGTGGCACCAAGGATAAAACGTGTTGGACTAAACCGCTGGGCCGAATTTACCGCTTGGCTATGGATATTGTAAAGCGGCGAGAGTGCTGGAAGCGAGGCGGTACGGAGGAGCCGTGGGAGCCTTAAGGTCAAAAACGCCGAGTCTCATCACCCTTAACAATCATCCTCAATGACAAAGCTCGGCAAGAGTACCATTCCGCGTCATCCTTTGTTCCGGCTAAATGATGAATCTGATTGACAAGGGCTAATGGCACCCTGGTTGCTCTCCTATCACGCCAGCTCCAAACTCAGAGGAGGGTTTGATGAAGAAGACACTTTTTCTCACTATCGCTTTTGTCCTCGGTTGGCTTACGCTGGCAATGGCCCAGGTATGGGTCAATCCGTACACGCGCAAGGACGGAACTCAGGCGCAAGGACACTATGGAAGCAACCCTGACGGCAATCCGTACAATAACTGGTCTTATCCGGGAAACGTGAACCCCCACACCGGCAAGCAAGCGACCGGCGATCCCAATCGTTACCTTGAGCAATATCAGAACAGAAATGGCTCGGGCTACGATCCACATTCCAACAATCCCACCACCTACAATCCGTACACTGCCTACCGGTGGTAATGCACATGCAGTCTCGTCAAGCACTCGTGGCAAAATTTGTTGAGAGAATTGCCGTCTTGGCTGTTACGCTCTTACTCTTGGCAGCCAGCTGGGCTCACCGGCAGCAAACTCCTGAACAATTCAGCAATGCGCCGGCACAAGTGGTCAATCGATGACGAAATATGCCGCGATGTGAATCTATCAGCGCACGGCGCCAATGCCGACGTGAACCAACAAGTTTAGTTCAATATCCCAGCCGAACACTGTGTTGGACCGTCTGAGATGAGGTGCGGATGTATCTCCTAACAGCCCTACGAAGTCTCTCCTGGAATTCCATTGATCTCACCAGGGAACTTACTATTTCGACAAAGGCAACTAAGAAAAACTTTATAAACCTGCAGTGGGTAGTCGCGCTGGGGACTTCTTATCTTTTATTTTCCGGCAGCAACCCGCTCGCAGAGAGCCCGTGGAAACTAATCATAATCGCACTATTACTGGCTTCAGTACTGGTGTTCTACAATCTCCCCCCTTCGGTCTTCAGCCAGACGATATTTACGTATGTTCTGACAATGACTGATACTCTCTTCGTTGTCGTTGGAATCGCTCTAAGTAAGGAGAGCCCATGGGACCTGTTTCTGATTTTGTTCTTCGGGCTGTTCATTGCAGCCATCGGGGAAAGCTTCATCAAGATTGTTTGCGGATGCCTATTGATGAGTTTTGTTTTCGTAGTTTTCGCTGCGTACCAAGCCGGGAGTCTTTCGATCTATGATTTTGAGCTCTTTCGAAAGATCCCGTTTATCATCGGCAACTTCCTGCTCTTGGGCTATTTGGCAGAACAGGTCAAGCAAGAGAAAGCGATATCAGAGCAAAGGCAGGGCATTTTATACGAAATTAACTTAGCTTTAACCTCTACTTTAGACCTTCGCGTCGTTTTGGATGTTCTTTTAGAGAAAATCAAAACCCTTTTACCCTATTCAGCTGCTACAATCACCCTATTAAACAAAGGAAGCGGAATATTTGAGCCGATCGCTTGTTGGAATATTAGCGAGTCTAACTGGAAGTCGATCCCAAACATCGAAAGCGACCTCGATGATGCCTCTGTGACAAATGCGCCCGTCGTGGTCCGAAAGGCTCAAGCAAATATCCCATCGCCCACCTTTGAGTTTCTCCAAAAAGAGGGGCTAGTTTCTTATCTTCGCGTTCCGCTGGTCGTAAGAGAGGAGGCTTTGGGGAGTCTCACCTTTTTCACAAAAGAAGAACGTGAGTTCGACAAACAAGAAATCCAGTTTCTTTCTACGCTCGCAAGCCAGGCGGCTATAGCGACTTACAATTCTCAGCTTTATGAGTGCACGAAAAGGCAGGCGGCAGAGCTGGAACAGGCAAACAAGGAGAAGGATGAATCTCTAGGTGTCATATCCCATGAGCTGAGGACGCCGCTCAGTGTGGCACTGGGATGTGTTTCGTTGATCAAGGACGGAGTGCTAGGCGACATTAACCCCGAGCAAAAGAAAATCCTTGAGAAGGCGATAGGCTGCACCAATGATCAATTAGTCATGGTCAATAGCCTCTTGGATACAACCGCAATGGAGTCGGGGAGCATCAAGGTTGACAGACAGGAGATTAATTTGGACGCTTTTCTCGCTGAAATGAGGGATAGCCATGAGAACCCGCTTCGAAAGGAGTTGTCATTGATCTGGGATTATCCCCCGGATCTTCCGATCATAAGGACCGACAGTCACAAGCTAAAGCTCATTCTTCAGAATCTAATTAACAATGCCATAAAGTACACGCCTACAGGCTACATTAAGATCTCAGCCCACTACTTTGCTGAACAGAAGGAAGTTAAGTTTGCAGTCGCAGATACTGGGATTGGCATTCCTAAAGACTCCCTGACTATGATCTTTGATAGGTTTCGCCAGCTAGGCGGTTCAGATGCGAAAAACTATGGCGGCATAGGGTTAGGACTTTATATAGTAAAACGGTACACCGAAGTAATCGGAGGACGAGTTGATGTAGAGAGTGAACTCGGCAAAGGAT
>VBKE01000436.1 GCA_005879605.1 Deltaproteobacteria bacterium | reverse complement strand
GTTCCAGGTCAAAGCGATGTGCCGCTCGCCCGACTCGGGCGTGGCGAATGCTTCGGAGAGATGGCACTGGTCAGGCAGATGCCACGGTCGGCGACGGTCCGCACCGTGACCCGAGTCAATGTCTTGGCGATGGACCACTATACGTTCCAAGCCCTGTTTGCGCACCTGCCGCCGCTGCGGCTTTTTTTCGAACAGCTGATCCAGCTGCGCGCCAACTAGCACTGCTCGACCCTGGGAGCATTGCAGGTTTGAAATTCAATTAGTTTTCACCGACACGGGTGCTTCTTTGTATGACTGATTGGAAACTCTTTCTATCGACGTTTGTTCTGATCTTTGTTGCCGAGCTACCCGACAAAACAGCTTTTGCAACCCTGCTTTTAGCGACTCGAAAACACCCTTTGGCGGTTTTTATCGGTGTAGCCACGGCATTCGTCATTCAAAGCGTCGTTGCCGTCAGTTTCGGAAGTGCTTTGGGCTTACTACCAAAGCAATGGGTGAGCGTTGGTGCTGCTGTTTTGTTTATGCTGTTCGCGCTTCTGATGTGGCGGAGAAAGGACCACGAGGAGGAAAATCTCCATTTGGAACCCCAAAGATCTAATTTTCTGCGAACTATTTGGAGTTCTTTCGTCGTTATTTTCATTGCCGAGTGGGGCGATCTTACACAATTAGCCAGTGCTACAGTTGCTGCAGAACATAAAAAACCCGTGACCGTCTTTCTGGCAGCAACCTTGGCTCTTTGGGCAGTGACAGCCCTCGCAATACTCGTTGGTAACCGGGCCAAAAAAATCATTCACGCCGTCCTTCTCCAAAAGATTGCAGCGGGAGCATTCGCCTTGGTTGGACTTGTCCTTCTTCTTCAAGCCTTGAGAGATTCCCGGGGCTGACTTTGGTGTGGCTTTGGGGTCTTGCAGGCAGCGGGATAGCAGAAGCTCTTGTATAGAATCTCTGACGGGGGTGTGACTCTTGGGGTCAACGGCGTGTAGTTTAAATATGGAGGCCGAAAATTTCAGCGCACAGTAAAAACAAAAAATTCATCAAACGGAGCCCGTGCAGATTGCCTTGTCTGCTTGAAATTTTCAGCGGGAGGATCATCGTCACCGCTGCGGCGACAGTAGTCATCAATCCAGGGCTTTTCGACGATGTCCAAGCAGCCTTGTCTGTGCCGTTTGAGTATTGCCGAAACGTCACAAGAGGATTAGTCAGCCTCCTCCGCGATATCGATAGTTCGCGTTCGCCAGCAGAGCTCTAAGGAGAGCTTTAAGGGGCGAGCCACTTCCCACGGGAATATTTATTCAATTGAAAGAGTCATACAGATATACAGAAGAGCTTTTATAAGGAGGAACTACAAGATGACAACGCATAATATACAGATCCGTAAGGGCTTTCGGTGCCTGGGCGCCTTACTGGGGGTTACCCTACTCGCGCTGGCTGCCTGCACCCAGATGATGTCGCCTGCGGCTCCCACTCAGCCGGCCAAGGCCTATATAGGCCTATTCAAGGACAACGCCGTCGCCGTGGTCGACACCGGCACTAACCGCGTGCTCCGCACCATTCCGATCCCCTCCGGTCCACATGGTCTGGTTGTTACCCGCGACGGACGTAAGGTTTACGTGAGCAGCGATGGAGCTTCAACGGTAAGCGTCATCGACACTGCGACAGATCGCGTGGTGGGGAGTATAGAGGTCGGTCCGACGCCGCACGGCCTGGCGATTGCACCTGATGGAAGCAAAGTGCTGGTATCGGGCTTTGGCGCCAACCAATCAATGATCATAGATACCGCCACGGACCGTATTGTTGGAAGGGTTCCCGTGGCGCAGCCTCACAACAGCGCCATCAGCCCAGACGGACGCACAGCCTACGTTGGGTCACAACAGCAAGGTGCCACGGCCCTCGTTATTCTGGATCTAGTCAACAAGATCGAGATAGGGCGCGTGCCTTTGGACAAGACACCTCGCGCGCTCGACGTCAGCCCGGACGGCAAGTTGCTCTACTTCACAGTGGCAGGTGCAGACGCCGTGCAGGTGCTCGACACAGCGACCAAGCGGGTCGCGGGGGAGATCCCCGTTGGAGCATCGCCCCACTATCCACTATTCACGCCCAACGGAAAATCGGGCCTGGTCGTCAGCCAGGGCCCCGGACATCTAGAGATTCTAAACCCCAGCAACAAGACCGTTAGCGCCAGCGTCACTGTTGGTAAGTTACCTCATTGGATCGCAATCAGTACCGATGGACGCACTGCTTACGTAACGGACGAAGGCTCCAATGACGTATCGGTCGTAGACCTTGGCAGCCAGAAGGTAACGGCCACCATCCCTGTTGGCAACACCCCGCGCAAGATCGCCGTGCAGCCGCGTCCGACGGTCTCGATCAGCCTTAATCATTTTGTTATCGCGTTGGCGGCGGAACAACCCAAGGTTAAAGACGCGACTAGGCTAGCGGAGCTGCATTTGGTAGCCGATGAATACTACTTCGAGCCCGCTTTCCTCCGGGGGACGCCCGGACAAAAGCTGAAGCTGGAGATCGAGAACGAGTCGGCCACGCTGCATAGCTTCACCATCCCGGAGCAAAACCTGGATATGAATATACCGCCGAAGGGAAAAGTGGTGGTTGAAGTCACCTTCCCGCCGTCTGGAATGGTGCGCTTTTTTTGCAAGTTTCACGCGGCGCTGGGCATGGATGGCGAGCTGCTGACTGGAGACGCCAACCCGCGGAGCGCCGAATAAAACCGAGTCGGGCTTCCGACACTGAGCCGGAGAAAGGCGGTTTCGATGCAACTCGAGGCATATATTCTGCGCCACGTAGTGGTCTTCTTTGTGGCCGGTGTCTCTTTTCCTGTGCGGGGCGGCGGCGCTTCCGCCCGAAGATGTCTGGCTTTGAGGAATTGCGTTATCTCTCCTGTTTGATTTTGCCTGGTGCTTTAGTGCGACATCCACGTCGCACTCGAAGGAACTGAACCTTAGAGATTGAATGACGGTAGGCGAAAGAGATTTTTATGGATCCATTAAGTAGCCAGATGGTTTTCTTAAAGGGAAATCGTATGAGTCAGCTCAGAATGTGGCAGGTCATGTTGGTCATTACATTAACAACACTGACCGCCGCCGCCCTCCTACGCTGGTATCTGTAAGCCTGCGAGCAAAGTAAGCCTAGCAGTTCCGCGTGCCGCGTTATTGCAATTTTTCGGGTGGAATATCTTCCTATAATGCACAGTACGCTGAAAGGTTCTTTAGTGAACTGTCTCAACGCGCTCAGGCGTTCGTGAGATAGAAGAACTGAACGAGGAGTTCGTAGGCATGTTTCATCCAGTGTCCGTCCATATGGGGATCAACAGCGGGCTGGCCTACCGGGTTATCCCGCAGGGCGGTTATGATCGAGTTAAGCGGGGCGGGTAGGGTTGGCCCGGCTTCAGCAAATGTCACGATTTTGGCGAGGTTTGATTTTGTACCAGCTGGACGAACTCCTGTAGCTCGGCGCTGTTCAGATCGGATGCTGCCCAATATGTCATGCCGGATTTGGTCCAGTAAAACAGATTATAGCCCTGGCGCGACACTGTTTTCGTCCCAACATCTGAGTCAGACCCTGAGGGCCATATAAACAGATTAATGAAATGCTTCTGCCGCTGGTAGACCAACGCGGCTACTGGTCTATTGTCCACATAGTCCAGACGGCCACCAATTAAGGGAAATCCCTGCCTGGCCAAGTCTTCCACCGGGGGTGAGAAGTTCAGTTTGCCGGCGAACCAAGGTTTCACCGTATGCTGGTCAGAAGAGGGAACATCCGCCAGATGGGTCGCCATGAGAGAACGCACATGGCTCGATATGACTTCACCGGCCAAAAGGTCATCAGCGGAAGGACCCCGCAGAAACGGAACCAGAGCCAAGACCACAATCGCGGCGGCAGCCATAGGAGCTGCGATGGTGAGCCACCACTTAGGCAGCACTCGAGGACCCGCTTCGGCCTTGGCTGCCTTACGTAGCGACAACTGAATCCTCCTCTGGAGGTCCACCGGAGCCTTAAAATAGAAAGGGCCGGTTTTTATTCCATTTCGCAGCACCTGATGGTTCTTGTAGCCCTGCGAGCAAAGCGCACACTCTTGAAGGTGGTGCTCGATCTCTAGATTTCTAACCAGATCCAATTCGCCGTCTACGTAGCCATTGATTAGATTTTGCGCATCTTTACAGTTCATGCTAGGTCCCCTCGATTGCACAGAAGCTGCTTGAGCCGCTCTCGAGCGCGTGCTAGGCGCGACATCACAGTGCCCGTCGGAATGTTGACGATGTCAGCGATTTCTTTATAAGAGAAGCCCTCCAGGTCGCGTAAGACCACCACTTCACGAAACTCGACCGGTAATTCATCCAAAGCCTCTCTGAGGATTTGTTGGTCAGCGCTCTGCAGCGCAAGAGTCGCTGGATTTGAAGCATCGCTATCAACACTGTGTATTTCTTCGTCGAACATGGTTGTTATCTCATGCGCACGATTTTGCTGAAGCCAGGTATAACAAGTGTTGCGCACAATGGTGAGCAGCCAAGCTCGACCATCCACGCCGCGGAAAGCATTAAAAAACTTAAAAGCGCGCAAGTACGCCTCCTGAACCATATCTTCTGCATCATGCTCATTGCGCGTCAGCCACCGAGCTAAATTGTATGCAGCATCCAGATGCGGCAAGATGGTTTGCTCAAAACGCGCCAGTCTGTCTTTTTCCCTCAAAATTAAGACTGCTCCTGTGTCCGTTTTATTCCCGTGGCCAGAGGTAAAAGGGACAAGTCGCTGTTTTTTCACTTGATGTTGCGGCTTTTTCTGCAGCGCACTCTATTAGGCTGACTCTGGCAAGTCAATAAACCTGGCTCTTGGGAATATAACTTCGATAGCACGGTAATACACAGTGAGATGACGAAAGACATTCTTTCAGGCATTGGAAAACATAAACGAAGAAGGAGTTCGAGAAATGAAATTACATTACACCCCCTTTATGGAGATGATTCTCGCTTATGGCTTCCTAGGTCTAGGCCTTGCAGCAGGCCCTGGTACCGTGGGGTTCCAGAGATCTCCATGGTGGGTAAGACTGAGGCGTAAGAGGTGGATGCGGTGGAAGGAGACAACGCCGTGGGTGCGACGTATGCTCAGGATTTTTTGACCTTCCCCTAGGCTAATGTGACAGGAACGTTTCGAAAACTTTTCTGAAGTTTCCTTTCAACAAAAGCCGAGATTTAAACGCCCAAGACCTCGCCGATATTCTAAAGAAAAAATCCGCAAATCCATCCCTTTACTTCTTGAAACTTCCCAAAAAATTCCGCCGCGATTGGATTTTAGGAATTGTCTTTTTGCAGGGAATTTTTTCCAGCGCGCCCTTGTCAAACAGAGTAGAGACCGCAGGTTGGCCCGGAAGGCGGTGATATCTAACAGTCAAGAGACTTCAACTTCAGATGCAAGGAGATAAACCATGGGCGCGGTGATTCTCATTTTCACAGTTGTTTATGTGACGTTGTCGTTGATCGTGCGAAAGATCTGAGTGCTTCGCGCAGATAATAGAATGAAGATCGCAACATCATTTTTGGCAGCCCTGCTTGTAGTCGGTAGTCTCATAGAAGGGTGCAGCTGTCTAGCTGCTCAGAGTTACGATCAAGGTGCGTGCCAAAAATACCACACTAACTGGGCTGCATCGACGGGCTACTTCAACGAATAAGCGGCGTGGAACGCACAAAGCGAAGGCGTGAAGCCCTGCTCAACCGAGTGAAGATTTTCCATGAAAGAAAACGAGTGAAAATGCATTTCTGAGAGGAGGTTTACTGTGATGTTCGTAAATCCGACATGGTTTTTGCCTGCGGTAG
>VBKE01000435.1 GCA_005879605.1 Deltaproteobacteria bacterium | reverse complement strand
AAATTGACAAACCGAAGTGGACAAACTGACCTTTAGAAAGTTCGTGATAAAAAGAGCCAACATGAGTCATCGCAGGCTCGGCCCCCAAGAATCGCGATCTACCAGCTAGAAAAATTTACTCAGTAAGAATTTCCTTGCTCATAAATTGGCACTCAGCCAGCTGCCAGACCGCTCCCCTTAAGGGTTCATATTGTCACAATCACACCCTGGCATGAATGCTGCTTTGGTACCCGCACCAACAGCAGGGCTGTGACAAAAACAAAAAGGAGAATGGAGGACACATTATGAAAAACATATTCACTTCCCTGAGCAGATTAGCACTACTTTTAGGTGCCTGTGCAATAACTCTCCCGACTTCTGCCGCCTACTCGCAAGGCAACGGAAAAGGTAAAGCAAAGAGCAAGCAAAAAGTTGAGGCAGAGGAGAAGGGGAAACATGGTCGCCAGGCGGGCGAACTTCCCTACGGTTTAGAACAGTACAGCGAGAAAAAAGGCGAGCTTCCATCAGGATTGCAAAAAAAGAAGGATCAAGATGATCAACTACCACGCGGCCTTGAGGAAGGTGGTAAAAAAGTAAAGTCTTCCAGCAAAGGGAAGAAGGATTCCAAATAGCCACGCAGCGCTATAACCAACCTATTCAGGGTGTATATGCCGCATGAGGCGAAATGCAACCACCAGGTTCGCCCTATAGCTCACCAACCGCACTGATCTCGGTAGGGGAGCAGAGACATAGACGGGTGGTTTGAAGCCTTTGAGCCATTTTTTCTGCATCGTGGAAATTTTTGCTACTCCTAAGGTCTTTCCCTGCTATGTGTTCGATCCTTGGAATTCTTGATATCGCTCGCGGTGCCGACCTGCGTGCGCTTCGCGAGCAGGCGCTGGCCCAGAGTGCGCGCCAGCGCCATCGCGGCCCGGACTGGAGCGGCGTGTATGTCGATGACCACGCCGTGCTGGTGCACGAGCGCCTCGCCATCGTTGGCGTCTCGTCCGGTGCACAGCCGCTGCGTTCAGCCGACGGTGGGCTGGTACTGGCGGTGAACGGCGAGATCTACAACCACCGCGAGCTTCGCCGTGAGGGCGGTGATCGCTATGATTTCCAAACCGATTCCGACTGCGAGGTGATAAACGCACTCTACCGCCAGCACGGGCTCGACTTCCTCAGCCGGCTAAATGGCATCTTCGCCTTTGCACTCTGGGACCGGGACGCGCAACGCTACCTGATCGCTCGAGATCCGATCGGTGTCTGCCCTCTGTACATGGGCCACGACGAGAAGCGGCGTCTGTACGTGGCTTCGGAGCTGAAGGCGCTGATTGGAATCTGCCGCGACATCGAAGTATTTCCTCCGGGCCATTATCTGGACAGTCGCGTTGGGACGCCGGTTCGGTACTGGACGCGAGCATGGCGGGACTACGAAAAGACCCGCGGCGTCGAAGTAGCTCCAGCAAAGCTGCGCGCCGCCTTCGAATCCGCGGTGCATCGCCAGCTGATGTCCGACGTGCCCTATGGCGTCCTGCTTTCGGGCGGCCTGGACTCCTCACTGGTCGCAGCCTGTGCGGCGCGCTTCGCTAAACATCGCGTGGAGTCGGACGATCGAGAAGAAGCCTGGTGGCCCCGCCTGCATTCCTTCGCGATCGGGTTGGAAGGCTCACCCGACCTGACCGCGGCGCGCGTCGTCGCCGAGGCGCTGGGCACCAGCCATCACGAGTTCAAGTTCACGGTGCAGGAAGGCATCGACGCGTTGCCCGACGTGATCCGCCACATCGAGACCTACGACGTCACCTCTATCCGCGCCTCGACGCCGATGTACCTGATGGCGCGGCGCATCAAGGCGATGGGCGTGAAGATGGTGCTTTCGGGCGAGGGTTCCGACGAAATCTTCGGGGGATATCTCTACTTTCACAAGGCGCCGTCGGCCCGGGCCTTCCACGATGAGACCGTGCGCAAGATCGATGCGCTACATCTCTATGACTGCAACCGCGCCAACAAGGCGATGGCAGCGTGGGGCGTGGAAGCGCGCGTGCCGTTTCTCGATCTAGAATTCCTTGATGTGGCGATGTCGATGGACGCCGAGCATAAGCGCGCACGACCGGGCAGGATCGAGAAGGCAGTGTTGCGCGAAGCCTTTGTCGGCTCTCTGCCGGACCGTATTCTGTGGCGACAGAAGGAGCAGTTCAGCGATGGTGTCGGGTACGGCTGGATCGATTCGCTGAAGGCGCACGCGGAGATCACAGTCAGCGATGCCGAACTGGCGCGGGCGGCAGAGCGCTATTCGATCAATACCCCGGGCACCAAGGAAGCGCTGCTGTATCGCCGGATGTTTGAGCGGGCTTTCCCGGATGATTGCTGCCCCCGAACCGTGCCCGGCGGACCGTCGATCGCCTGTTCTTCAGCAGCGGCAATCGCGTGGGATCCGGCGTTTGCCACAGCCGCGGATCCGTCGGGACGGGCGGTGGCGGGTGTGCACCTCGCAGCCAAACATCCGCTTGATTGCGATGAGACCTAAGGGACGGGACGTAGACCTTGCTTCGCGGCTTGCGGCGCGACGGCGTCAAACCCGTAGGCGCGTAGGCGCACGGTTTAGATCGTCATCGTAAGATTAATGCAAACTCCTCAAGAGCGGGAATCTAAGTTCGAAAGTTGTACCTTTGTCGAGCTCACTGGCATGCGAGATCGTTCCCCCGTGACCTGAGATGATGTCCCGTACTATAGCTAGTCCAAGCCCGGTCCCCGTTGGTTTGCTGGTCGTAAACAACTCGAAAACATTCATCCCATCGGGTATTCCCGCTCCTGTGTCGGGTCAAACGGTCAGGTCTATGGATTCTTAAATTTAGCCTCCATCCGTCTCAACGACTTGGCTTGTGACCCCGTCGGTCGATCCGTCAGCTGACGGACTGCATTACCCACCGCGCTGTAATGCAGCCCTACCTGCTCGCCAATCTCCCGTAAACCCATCAGACAGTGCCGCCGCAACAGATAGCTCGCCACATACCGGGGCTCGGTGTAGTGGCGTCCTCGACCGCGCA
>VBKE01000014.1 GCA_005879605.1 Deltaproteobacteria bacterium | reverse complement strand
GGTAACTATAGTCTATATGCTACAATTCATCGATTCGATGAATTATGAGGTAGGAGATATACTATGGAAACGATCTCAGGGCTTGGAAAACTTGATAGGGAAAGGCTAGCGGCGCTGATTCAGCGGACGAAGGGCACGATTTCAGTCGGTGAGGCCGCTGAAATACTTAAGGTTTCTCCGACTGATTCCGCAAAGATGTTAGCGCGATGGAGAAAAACCGGGTGGGTCTCCCGAGTACATCGCGGTATTTACGTCCCCGTCCCTCTAGAATCACCAACCGCCGACGGCCCGCTTGAAGATCCTTGGATAATTGCTGAACGGTTGTTTGCACCTTGCTACATCGGCGGCTGGAGCGCGGCGGAGTACTGGGGTCTAACAGAGCAGATCTTTCGCACTATCGTAGTGATGACTAGACAAAAACCGAGAGATAGATCGCCGAATATAAAAGGAACGAACTTTTTACTGCGCACGATTCTGGAAAGAGCGATGTTTGGTTTGAAACCTGTTTGGAGAGGACAGGTGAAAGTATCAGTATCTGACCCTACGCGGACGGTGCTCGACATGCTAAACGATCCAAAGCTGGGCGGAGGTATCCGCTCCACCGTCGACGTATTTGTCAGCTATCTTAAGTCAGAAAAAAAAGACACAAAGCTTCTAATCGAATATGCAAAACAGCTCGACAACGGCGCGGTGTTTAAGCGGCTCGGCTTTCTAGCGGAACGGTTCGCTCCTGAGGAGACGTACGTTATTCAGGAATGTCAGTCGAGGATGACCAAGGGCAACGCCAAGATCGACCATGATTTACCGGCGGATAAACTAGTCACCAAATGGCGGTTATGGGTTCCGAATAGTTGGGTCACCGTAGAACCGAAATGATCGGCAAACGAGAGATATTAAACTTTTCGAACGAACTCGGCTTAGCACCTAACGTTGTTGAGAAAGACTACATCCTCGGTTGGCTGCTAGCAGGGATAGCTCAGCATTCCGAACTCGGCGGAAGCTGGATCTTCAAAGGTGGCACCTGTCTGAAGAAGTGTTTCTTTGAGACCTACCGTTTCTCCGAGGACTTGGATTTCACCACTACAGATCCAAACCAGTTGACCAAAGAATTTCTTATTGGAGCTTTCTCAGAGATTGCCACGTGGATTTATGAGGCGACAGGTATCGAGATTCCAAGAGAATTGATTCGTTTCGACGTTAATCAAAATCCACGAGGAGGGACTTCTGTTGAGGGACGAATAGCTTTCCGGGGACCGATGGAAATGGGTGGAGATCTACCACGGGTAAGGTTTGATCTAACAGCCGATGAGGTGCTCGTTCTCCAGCCGGTGATGCGTAAAGTCCACCATCCTTATACGGACAATCCGTCGGATGGTATTGAGATTTTGTGCTATTCTTTCGAGGAACTCTTTGCAGAAAAGACTAGGGCATTGAAAGAACGTCTAAGGCCACGTGACCTCTACGACGTGGTTCACCTGTATCGCCATGACAACTTCCGGCCTGACCGTCAAATTGTGATAAGTACATTGAATCAAAAGTGCAGCTTCAAAGGGATATCTGTCCCGACCATGCAAGATTTTACGGATCATGCGAACCGTCGAGAACTAGAAGCTGAGTGGGGCAATATGCTGGGCCACCAGTTGCCCGCCTTGCCCCCCTTTGAACAGTTTTGGAATGAACTACCTGGAGTATTCGAGTGGCTACTGGGAACCGTTGAGAGAGTCGAACGACCAGCGTTCCCCGAGATCAGCACCGGGGTGGATCAAACCTGGCGACCATCCGCTATGGCCCAATCATGGAGTTCTCCGGTCCCACTTGAAATTATTCGCTTTGCCGCATCAAACCGCTTGTGTGTTAATCTTGCGTACCAGGGAAGTACTCGCGTGATAGAACCCTATTCCTTGCGGCGAACTCGTGATGGTCATTTGCTTCTGCATGCGGTTCGACATAATACCGGCGAGGCTAGATCATATCGGGTCGATAAAATAGAAGGAGCAGGAGCGTCTAACGTGTCTTTTGTTCCTAGGTATGTGGTTGAACTCTCGCCCTCTGGGCCGGTATCTGCGCCGCCAATCCAGCGTAGTACTACAGGATTCCGAATAGCTAAAGGGCCGCGGACAAAAGTTTCAAGGTCGTCTCGCTTTGGGCCAACCTATGTATACGAGTGCTATTATTGCGGGAAGAAATTCTATCGCAAAAAGCGTGATTCCCAGCTCCGCCCTCACAAAGATAAACATGGATATAGATGCTCTGGTCGTAGAGGATATTTTATAGACACGAGGTACTAATAGACTCCATGACGTCTTCGGCAATCGTTCAGAAACTTTGGAAGTACTGTAACGTCCTCCGCGATGACCTGTCTGCGTGCGGGCACGCACAGGCAGGCGGGATGAGCTACCTGCTTGCGTGTACACGCAGGCAAGCACGCGGACAGGGGCTCTGAGCAGTTGACGTATTTGCTGTTTCTCAAGATGGCGGATGAGCGAACGAAGAAGCCGTACAATCACGCGAGCATCGTGCCAGAAGAAGCGACTTGGCCGACGTTGGAGAAGGGCGTGAGAAGGGTCGGGAGTGTTTCACTTATCGCACAAAGAACTCAGGATTGGTGATAGTTGGTGTAGGCACTGTTGAGAGTCAACTTAAGGGAGGTTCGAAATGGGCAAGAGTGTAGAAAAGATAGCTGAAGAAATTCGTGAACTAGCGGACGTTGAGAAATTACGCTTGGTGAACGCAATTCTCACTGATTTGGACAAGCCGGACCCGGAAATCGACCGGGTGTGGGCGAAGGAGGCGCGCAAACGGTGGGCGGCTTACAAAGCAGGCAAGATCCCAACCGTCTCCTATGAGTCCGTCATGGCCAAACACCGCCGCTCGTGAAAGTAAGTTTCGCCGCTGTCGCTTGGCGCGGTTTCCCTACGGGTTGATCTACGGCGTTGACGGCGAAACCCTTGTTGTCGTAGCTGTAGCGCACCTGCATCGCCGGCCGCGTTACTGGATAGATCGAATTTAGTGCTTCTCCTGAGGGCGATTCGCGAGAGCGAGATAAACCACACCTCTATATAGGAGAAGTGTATGATCAAAGAACATGACAGAGTAGTTTTGAGAGAAGAAGTTCCTGAACAGGGGTTGAAAACCGGCGATGTCGGAACCGTTATCCATGTCCATAAGAAGGGCGAAGCGTTTGAAGTAGAGTTTGTAGCTCTCGATGGAGAGACATTGGCGATAGCGACTTTAGATGCTTCCGAGATTCGTCCGGTTCAGAGAAAGGAAATCACGCACGCACGTTTGTTACGGGCGTAAAGTTTCACATTTGCGGAACCAGTCCGTTGCGAACGCGTATACTCAAGGTGTCGGAGTTCATTCATTCCGTGAATCCAAGCACATGGGTTGTACTGAACGAGTAGAAAAATGACTTCCTCGGCAATCGTTCAAAAGCTTTGGAACTACTGTAACGTCCTCCGCGACGATGGGATGAGCTACGGCGATTACGTTGAACAACTGACGTACTTGTTGTTTCTCAAGATGGCAGATGAGCGGACCAAACCACCCCATAACCAACCTAGCTCCGTTCCTGCGGAATTTAGCTGGGCTAGTCTCGTAAAGAAAGACGGTGATGAATTATTCGATCATTACCGCCACGTCTTAGAGAAGCTCGGCAACGAAAAGGGCCTGCTCGGGCTGATCTTCAATAAATCCCAGAATAAGTTTCAGGACCCGGCGAAGTTGCGGCGGCTGATTGTCGATCTGATCGACAAGGAAAACTGGTCGGTGATGAGCGCGGATGTGAAGGGCGACGCCTACGAGGGCTTGCTGGAGAAGAACGCGCAGGATGTAAAGACGGGAGCCGGGCAATACTTCACGCCGCGTCCTTTGATCGCGGGCATCGTCGATGTCATAGCGCCCAAGCCTAATGAGACAATCTGTGATCCAGCATGCGGCACGGGCGGATTCTTCCTCGCGGCGAATGAGTACGTCATCCGGCATTATCCGAACATGACGAGGGATGAGAAGCGAAAGCTGAAAGAAACGACGTTCCGCGGGTGCGAGCTGGTTCAAAGCACGGCTCGTTTGTGCGCCATGAATATGATGCTGCACGGCATCGGCGGCGATGAGCTTCCATTGGTAGTTGCGGATTCTTTGGCGGGTGATCCGGGCGACCGATACGAGATCGTGATGACCAATCCGCCTTTCGGCAAAAAGAGCAGCACGACGATTGTAGCCGATGACGGGAAAGTGGCGCGGGAAACGGAAATCATCGAGCGCGATAACTTCTGGGCCACGACTTCCAACAAGCAGCTCAACTTCCTTCAGCACGTCAAAACCCTGCTGAAGCAAAACGGCCGGGCGGCGATCGTTGTCCCGGACAACGTCCTCTTCGAAGGTGGCGCGGGGGAGACGGTCCGCCGGAAGCTGCTACACGAGTGCGAGGTTCATACCTTGCTCCGTCTACCAACCGGTTTGTTCTACGCGCAAGGAGTAAAGCCAACGTCCTATTCTTCGACAAGAAGCCGGCGAGTGAAACGCCATGGACCAAGAAGCTCTGGATTTATGATCTTCGAACCAACAAGCACTTCACGCTCAAGACCAACCCATTGAAGCGCGAAGACCTAGACGAGTTCGTCCAGTGCTACAACCCCGAGAACCGCCATCAGCGGACGCCGACCTGGTCCGACAAGAAACCCGACGGCCGCTGGCGCGCGTACGATTACGACGAGCTCATCAACCGCGATAAAGCCAGCCTCGATATCTTCTGGCTCAGAGACGAGAGCCTCGAAGAGTCCGACAATCTCCCTGATCCCGACGTACTCGCCCAGGAAATCGTTGACGATCTCGAAGCCGCTCTCGAACAATTCCGTGAAATCGCAAATGACTTAGGTGGGAATATGTCTCCAGAAAAAAGTTCATAGCATGGTCAATGAACTTGGAACTAATTCCGTAGCGGCTATTTACTCTACTTGATTGCACTTCGGCGGATTGCACTGACGCGCCGCTCAGTTCAATCCTGGGGTCACAATAACGGAATTAAGCAATAAGCTGGCAGCCCGTAATTTTCAAAATTTGTCGCATATCGGAATTGACAAGGCCATTCGGGCCAGTGCGTTCGGCGGGCTTGACGACGAATGCCTCCCCTGCTAGTGTTGCCCAAACCAACTTCCCTGCCGATAGCCATGAACCACCCGGTTCGACTCACCGCATTTCTGCTCGTCCTGGTGTTTTCGGCGTTCCCGTACGCAGCCAGCGCGCAGCTGATGATCATTGGGAACGACGACAAGTACAGCTTCAATGACGCCGGGCAGGTCGTCTTCGGCCCTCCGGGGAAGGACACGATCTCGATCGTTGACATCTCCAATCGGGAAGCGCCGAAGATCCTCGTCAGCCTGCCCCTCATGAACTCCATCGTCGGTCCCCCGGTGAACCTGGCGATCACGCCGGATGAGCGGCTCGCCATCGTCGCCAACTCGCTCAACTGGGTGCAGGAGGGGACGGCGTGGAAGCCTGCGCCTGACAACAAACTCTACGTGATCGACCTGAAAGCGAGCCCGCCCAAGCACATCGCCACGGTCGAGGTGGGCAAGCAGCCGTCGGGGCTCTCGATCAACGCGCCGATTCAGGGAAACGAAGTCAAGCTCGTGGACACGGTTCCCATCGGCGACACGGTCGCCCATGTCGTCTTCACGCCGGACGGCAAGCGCGCGCTCGCGGTCAAGTTTCCCGCCCACAAGGTCGCGGTGCTAAGCGTTGAAGGCCAGAAGGTCACCTACGCCAAGTACGACATGCCGGTCGGGCTGTGGCCCTACAACATTGACGTGACGCCTAACGGGAAGCTCGCCCTGACGGCTGATAACGGCAACTCAGGCCGGTCAGACGGGCACATCGACACGGTCAGCGTGATCGACCTCGAGGCCGACCCGCCGCGCGTTATCGATCGCGTGGTCGTTGGCGACGCGCCAGAAGGGCTCACGATCAGCCCTACGGGCGAGATCGCCGTGGCAATGCTCCTGAGCGGGAACGATGGGCCGAAGAACGCCTGGTTCTACAACCGCAATGGCCGCGTCGCCATGCTCAAGATCGACGGCAAGAAGGTCACGAAGGTCGGCGAGGTCGAAGTGCGAGGGCTTCCCGAAGGCGCGGTCTTCAGCCCGGACGGCAAGTATCTCTACGTCGGCAACTTCCTCGACCAGGACGTGTCGATCCTGAAGGTGGATGGCACGCGGGTGACGGACACGGGCAAACGGCTGCAGCTGCCGGGGCATCCGGCCTCCATGCGCGGCCGGGCCCGATAGCTGCTCCTCGGCAACCCAAAGCGCTCAAGAAAAGCTTGCGGTCTTCCCTGTCTTGGACTGGATTTTAGCCATCACAGCCCATATCCCCAACAAGGGCGAGCAATTGGTGCGCTACTACGGGCTATTACAGTAACGTTTCTCGTGGAAAAAGAAAGAAACTAAATCCCGAAGGAGGAAGAGACAAGTTGGAAGCCGGAGGTCATCGAGGTTTCTCCCCGGCCGATTACGGGCTTTTGATTTTACGTCTTGACTATCTGAAAGAATCCGACAACCTTCCCGATCCCGACGTGCTCGCCCAGGAGATCGTCGAAGATCTCGAAGCCGCACTTGAACAATTTCGCGAAATCGCCGCAGATTTGGGTCGTAATGAACCCGAGACTGAAAAGGATTAACCAAGGTAAGATCCAATGTAGGGATGGATAATTCTCTACGAGCTTAGCTAGCACCTCTAACCACAGTTAAACACCGTGCACCGGAGAGGTGGCGAAGGCGTGACACTGGGCAAAACAGAGGAGAGGAGGAACGACGATGCCAAACAAAATTTATTCGAGGACCGGAGTGACGTGGCTGTTTCTTTTCGCGTCTCTGTTGGCAGCCGACCCTGCCGGTGCCCAGGCCGTGAAAGTCAAGTTGGGCTCTTCTCTCAGTCCACCCGCCTTACATGTGCTGGCGCCCTACGTGGCTTTAGAAAGAGGTCTCTTTAAGAAGCAGGGTCTTGACGTGGAGATTGTTGAGATTGCCGGGGACCCCAACCACACTAAAGCCCTGCTAGCCGGTGAGTTAGATGCGGCCATCATCATAGGGGGCACCGCCGTCATGGTGAGCGCTTCGAAGGGAGCTAAGATTAGGGCTTGGTTAGTTCCCAACCCTATCTCCCCCTTTCACATCGTCGCGCGGAGGGAGAGCGCCACCACACTGCAGGGTTTGGTAGGGAAGAGTGTGGGTGTCTCGGGCATTGGCGGCTATTCGTACCATGTCCCCCGCATCGTATTGGAGCGGAGCGGTGTCGACCCGGATAAGGTGCAGTATGTGTCGGTGGGCTCTCCTGCGGATCGCTTCAGATCAGTGGTTGCCGGTAAGGTTGACGCGACGATGGCAACGCTCGATGAGGTGGCGAAGCTCGCGCAATACCCTCAGATCATCTCGCTGGCAGAGGTCCCAAAGGTCGTACCGGAGCTCCCTAACAACTTCTCCATGGCCAGAGAAGAATACATCGCGAAGAATCCCGAGACCATTTACAAACTTACCAGGGCGCTCACCGAGGCCAGCCGGTTCATAGCGGCCAACAAGGCGGGCTTTATGGCCATCGCCGTCAAGGTCATCAAGGACGAGAGCCCGGAGATTTTGAGCAAGGCCTACGATCTGGCGGACCCGCGATTGGTGTTTGGCGTGAACGGCGATATTTCGGAGGCGGCGTACAATTACACCGCGAATTTCCTCCAGAAAGTAGGGTTTATGACGGCCCCGGTGCCCTATGACAAGTTTTTCGAGCGTCGCTTCGTGAACCGCGTCCTGCAGGAGCTGGGTCGGATGTAACGTCAGAGAGCAAAATAATTGGAAATCAAAGGAACCATCAGTGTGATAAGGCCAGCCTCGACATCTTCGGGCTCAGAGACGAAAGCCTGGAAGAGTCCGACAACCTTCCGACCCCGACGTTCTCCCCAGGAGATCGTCGAAGACCTCGACGCGCCCTCGAACAGTTCCGCGGGACTTAGGACAGAGAGTCCAGAGCGAAGAAGTGTCAATTCAGGCTCCGGCGTTTTTCACGATCCGTTTACCGTCCGACCAACAACAGGATCCCTGCCAGTAGCGCCAGGACTCCCATAACTTGCGAGGGTATTGGAAGACGTATGAGAGATGACAGACCAGTCACGATAAGCCAGAGTGCCAACAGCAGCATGCCGATCGATACTACTCCGATAGTCATTTGACTTCTCCCTTCTTCATTCCGCCCAATGCTTTATAGTGCGGAGTGAACGAATACAACCTGGATTCAAACAGTTCCGACCTTGAGACGCTCTAGAAGTGACTTCAGCGGAGACCCGAAATACACTACGCCGTCGTTCAATCCAGCCCTGCTCCGTTTGAAAGAACTTGACGGCGGTCCATGTACAAAATAGGCTGCAGGGCAATTTTAAAAAGGAGAACGGACCGATGAGTATTCTTATCGATTATCTGACACTAATCGGATGGGGCGCCGTAGGCATTTTTACGATGGCTGTTTCCCTCTGGATCTTACTAGGGATTTTCACGTGGCTCACGCCTGTGGATGAGTGGGATGAATTAAAGAAGGGAAACCTTGCGATCGCGATCGTTATGGCTTCTGTGATCATCGGATTTGCTCTGGTGATCTCGTCGGCGATCGCGCCACCACCTATTACTCCGTGAGCTGCGGCGTCTGAATCATAGGGAATAAAGAAGGGACAGGCACTTTTTGGATCGGGACAAATCCGTCCTCAGCATCTACCGGCTTAAAGGCGAAAGCCTCGAAGAGTCCGACAACCTTCTCCGATCCTAGCGTTCTCACCCAGGAAATCGTCGTCCCTCGACTGGCTTCGCTCGGGAGACCCCGAGCCAGGCCCGGGCGAAGCCGTGGACCGTGTCGAGGGGCGCCCTCGAACCATTCCGCGAAATCGCAAGTGACTTAGGTGGGAATATGTCTCCAAAGAAAAGTTCATAGCATGGTCGATGAACTTGGTGGTATTACTCGTCTCGTTGGTGCATGTGCAGTGTCCTGTTTTAGTCAGATGAATGTGCTGTGACATTCAGTTGTCCCACGTGCCTAGTCTTTTGGAGCGCGCTCATGATACGGCGCTCGGATCCCCAGTCGCTCCAATGTACTCCCCGCACTGGCAGAACCAATAAGGGCGATGGGCGCTGCAGCGAAAGAGGCTCCAGCAGCCCTTGCGAAAAATTCACGGGCTCCATTTGTCTGTAAGCTTCTTCCGCCACATCCGTCTCAGCGTCAGTCCCTACGGCTCTCGAGATCCGGTCAAAAAAGCGGGAGAGCGTCGGAGCAGCCCTGCGCACTAAATCCAGCAGCATCTCGGCCTTGAAAACCATGACCATGGTGTTCCACAACCCTCCCTTTAGGATCAGCGCGTTCGCGGAAGGACGCTCCGGCTTCTCAATGAACTTTGAGACTTCGCAAACGCCCGACGGATGCAGGCTTTCCACCCGTCGGCCTGGCAGAATATAGCCGTACTCCGGCTCTGCTCCGCTCGGCTCCATTCCTAACAGGATGAGACCGGAAGGGTCCCGCTCAACCGCAAGGAATGCCAGCTCCACATGCACCATAAAAAGGCGTGCGTCCTCGATGAAATGGTCTGAGGGAAAAACAACCACCGTGGAATCGGGATAGCGCTTGTATAGATGAATTAGTGGCAGGAGTAGACCAGGCCCAGTCTCCTTGTTTTCAGGCTGCACGACCACGTTTCCGTGTGGGCGGCTAGAAAGCTGCCGTTTGACATCGGGAAATCTCAGATGGTCTTGGTTGACCACGGTGAAGAGATGGTCCGGAGAGATCAGCGTCTCTGCCCGTTGGAAGGTGTGCTCCAGCATTGAGCGAGTGCCGATGAAATTCATGTACTGCTTGGGAAGACCACCTCCCCCTAATCGATCGATAAATGGCTGAAGGCGTTTGCCATCGCCGCCCGCGAGTACAATTCCACAGGGAGCTGGCAAATGAGTGCTAGTAAAGAAGCTCGTCGCTTTTCCTTTCATGGACGCCATTGGGATAATACTTGCTGATCCACGGGTGAGCTTACCTTTGCATATCGCCCTTATTTCGAGATATTCAGAGCGATGCCAAGAGGCACTCCAACATCCCCAAGGCTCAAAGCTGTTCCTAAACTTGATAGCCGCCAGCCTTGAACTGCCGCGTTCGGTCTCTCCGCCTTTGGTAATTTAATGTACTGAGTATTAGTCTCGTCGCTAAGCGTTAGAGTCAAGGTTGGTGGTTTGATCAGGTATTGAATATTATTCCCATCGCTAAGAGTCAAAGATAAGACCTTGTCTTCACTTTCAACTACTGGCAGGGTTTGAATTGCAGTTATTTGTTTAGAAGCTGTTGTTTTATTGATTGTATCCAAATACAGCCACCAGGAGAACGCAACAAAGGCCACCAGAACCAGCCAAGAATATTGACCGACCCTTTTCTGCCGTTTCAAGAATCGAACTCTCAGGAGATCGAAGAAACGCCGTTCGGCTGCAAGTTTTTTAGCCGGATCTTCCTCTAATGAATATTGAGGTCGATCAAATACAACTTGAAAATTATTCAATATCATCCCTACGATGACCAGCATCGATGGAATCGCAAAGAACCAAAAAGTATTCACTTCTTTCTCCTTTATGGGTTCCGAAGAACCTTTTGCCATCTCCTATAAAGCGAATCTGCACTCATTCAAAACGAAATGAATCGCTTCCCACCCCTAAAAGGTGAGTATCCTGCGGAGATTTGCCGGACAAATCCCACAAGAGCAATGGAGCCAAGGGCTGCGGCCGCATAACCGCTAAAAGAGCTACCCTCCCCGATGACGGCCCAGAAAGATAGATAACCGCCGATAGAGGCACCGACGACCCCGAAGAAAATATCTAAGCTTCTAGTATAACCGCCTAGTGATCTTTTCCCGTACCCCTCTTTCCCCATCAATGTTCCTGTCAACCAACCGGTCATTCCGCCCAATACAATCCAAAATATGCCGTTCATAAGAGCCTCCTGTTTTTTACAACCCGGAGAGGGGATATCCCCTCTCCGAACCGCAGGTCTCTCTGCTTAGGCCGCTTTAGCGGCGATCTGGTGCGAAGTCGAGTTTGCGACCTCAAACAACTCCACTCTGGGAGTGCCTTCAACCACCTTCGCCAGGGTCTTCAAGATCTCAGGATACTTCTCGCGGTTGTAAGCCTCCGCGTCCTCTTTCTTATCCCAGAAACTAATGGCTACGGCCTCATTCCGTTCTGGGGCGACGAGGGTGATCTCATCCTTAAATCCCTTTTGTTTCCGGAGCACGGGAATAATCTCCTTCTCAAGAGTGCGGGTAAACTCGGGCGCGCAATTGGCCTTGAGCTTCAAACTGACGTTGCGAGTATACATTTCAACCTCCTTGGTTGGACTGGTGAGAGGGTTGAGTATGGGGGGCTTACTTGAAGAATTTCAGGTAACCGTGGAAGGAAACCCTATACCTAGCTTCCTTAACAGTAGTCACTGAAGTCTATTTGTCAAGTTTTGTCTTTACGTACTCGATGATAGATAAGTATAATTAGTTAACTAACTACATAAAACCTATGAGTATTACTGATTCTGTCCCAAAATCATTTGTTTTCGGCCACGGGTCCGAGCCAGCGCGCAACGTTGCAACCCAAGGATTTTTACTTGTCTCAGGAGTAGGATTTCGGAAGTACTCTTGTTCGCGAAGGTAAAGCATTATTTTCCGTGCCGGATTAGATTGATTTTTTCTTCAATTAAGTCTGGCCAGATTGCGGGCTTTGATTTTTACGTCTAGAAACTAGAGAAATTGCCTGCGGATGGTGAGATTGCTCCAGAGAAACTGACCCGATACGTGCTCGTCAAACGATCTGTGGGTGATAAGTAGGAGTTTTTGAAACGGTACACTCTCGACAATCCGCGACGTCTAGAGAGAGACATTCGCAGGCAGATCTTGACCGGATGCAGTGGCTATCCAAACATTTTACGGTGAGCTCTACGGGATATGAGACTCATTAACCGGACCTAATAAGACCACTTTGAAAGTAAAAGCAGTTTGGATGTATGGTTAAGAACCGGAATTACGAAAGTCATAACCTTCTACCCTGATAAAGGAGAGGCTCCATGATATTTAAGGAATTCCAACAAGTAGCACTGGCGAAGGATATTCCAGAGAACAATCTGCGTCGGGGTGATTTAGCAACCATTGTGGAGATACATCCAGCAAATGGCGGAGAGGTAGGTTACTCGATAGAAATCTTCAACGCCCTTGGCGAAACGATAGCCGTAACTACGGTGCCGGAGTCGGCCCTTGAGGAGCTCACCGCAAACGAGATTCTTCACGTACGTTCTCTCACCGGATAGATATGACAGAAGATAGAAGTTCAATTTCCAAAGCGCGGTCGTACGCGGAAATCGGCGAGTTCTGGGATGAGCACGGCTTAAGTGATTTTTGGAAGAAGACGAAGAAGGTGAAATTCGACGTGGTGCTCGAACCTGAAGCGTCCTACTACCCGGTCGAAAGGATCTGTCGGAGAAAATCCATTCGCTGGAACGCAAAAGGGGTTTCCTCTGACGCTCTGGTCAATCTGTGGCTGGAGCAGAAAATCAAGCATACGCGAGCGCGACGGAAATGACGGGCAATGAACGCATAGCGCCAAATCCACGGGAAAGGCGATTACTGACGGGCCAAGTGGCAACATCTTCTTGGCTTAGAGACGAAAGCCTCTAAGTCTGAGATCGCCGGGAGACTAAAGGTCAAAAAATCGCGCTGTTTCAGCGGAAAAAGCTTAAGCTCGTCGAGCCGACGTAATGTCATGGACACCAGGTGGCAATTCGCGACAAATCGACCTTACTCGGCGGGCAAAGAGACCGCCAACGGTCCTTACGTGAATAATAAAACGGGAAGCTCGGCTTCATAACAAGGGTTCGTATGAACAAAGAGACCTTAAAATAGAAAAGGCCAAAACTTATTGTTTTCTAAATGATTTATAGAGCCATTATTTAGGCAGTCTGCTCGGGGCTGCTTTATTTAGACTTAACATTGGTGTAACTGGCTGAGTTGTTAACAGGTTATCCACAGTTTTTGTGGATAATTATTTCGGTAACTATGCCGGATTGAGATAGGCCGTTTTTCGCGAGAACTTCTTGGATATCCTTGGAGCGTTTTGGATTGATCATACCGCTGGGGTAGGAGAAAAGGGGACGCGAACATTTTCTCCTAAACCTGGGAGCAACTCATCAACCGCGGCAAAGCCAGCCTCGACATCTTCTGGCTTCAAAATGAAACCCTCGAAGCATCCAACAATCACCCTAATCCCGATATCCTCGCTCAGGAATCGTCGAAGATCTCGAAGGCGCTCTCGAACAATTCCGCGAAATTGCCGTTGATCTAAACGCACAAGCGGTTAAGCCTGACGAAAGCCGAATTGGGGTGATATCTTCAGTTTCGTGTTTCACGAGCTTCGCTGGATCGTTCTCTGAGCTAGACCCCGGGCTGTGAGCGCGTTAGGCATTTCGTTTCACGTGCTGGCGTGTTCTTTTGTACGAGCGGTCGCGACAGAGGTATCTTGGAGTCGCGCTGCTTTTAAGTTTGACATCGAAAATCAGCTGAAATAGAGAAGGTGCAGTGTTATTTCTTCCCACGCGCCACAATCGACTTCTCTTGCTGATCTTATATACTTATGTTCTCGCCAGTTTTCTTTCGGCATCGGTTCCAAAAAATGTTCCCGCAGATACGCTTCCTGTTCACGAAAGCAGCTTAATCTCGGTCAGCGATGTCATTCAGAGCGTCGCTTATAGTCGAGTCTTCAAAGGCAACGATAATCAGAGTCAGGAGAGATTTTTAGCAATTGGCATTCTGGACTACGTTGAGGTTCAGATTGCCTCCTTCCTCGGTACCGGTCGCAATCAACACTTCTCTCGGCATCTTCCTGTCGGCACCTTCTCTATTCGCGCTCCGCCTTCGGTTCTTCGCATTTAGCTTTTTGTCTTACAGCTAAATTCACAATTTGTCATTGCTCCGAGCCACAGAGGCTTGCGCCAAATTGGCCTCGCCGGCTCGGTGCACAAAACCATGCGGACTGGAGGAAAAATGTTTACTGGAGGATCGGTTGATATCAGTCTTTTGATTGTCGGAGCTCTTTTCGTTGCGTTTGTCATATTGATTATTTGGATTAACAAACATCAATCCAAGTAGAACGTCGCACAGAAAGACGGGAGGTGAACAGATGACTCAGAACGAAATCATTGACACACTCGTTGAATATCTTGATCAGCACCTGAAGGAGATTCGCGGCCACATCGGGCGAGATCCCTACAAAGGTGACATTTTTAAGCTGTTCGCCGATGCATACCGCAGTGGATATTTTGACGATTCATCTCGTCCCGGCCTAGGGGCGGACGCTCTTTGCGATATTCTACAGGTAAGATGGCTTGCCAATCGCGAGCACGAAGAGAAGCGGAAGCATTTGTTGGATCAATTACTTCCAATGTGGCGGGAGTGGCAATACGGCTGGGACAAATATCCGAAAGGATAAAACAATGGAAATAAGAGAGCGACCATAGTAGAGAACAAGGGGCGGGACAGGCGCATCAGATGAGCGAAAATAAAGTCAGGAGGTTTCCGTGGAACATCGCACAAAAGGCGACACGCGTGTCGATCATCAAAAGCTCACCCGCTTCGTCAGCCAGGCGTTTCAGAAACTTGGAGTTCCAGAAAACGACGCAGAGATCGCCGCGAAAGTGCTCGTCGCGGCCGATCTGCGCGGCGTGGACACCCACGGCGTGATTCGCTTCAACCCGAACGCTTGGTACGTGAAGTGGCTGCAGGAAGGCAGCATGAATCCTACGCCCAATATTCGTGTCGTGTCCGAGAACGGCTCGACAGCGCTCATAGATGGAGACACCGGTATAGGAATGGTCATTGGCCATCGCGCTATGGAGCTTGCGATTCAAAAGGCCAAGAGTTCGGGCGTCGCGATGGTGGGCGCTCGCAACAGCCGGCATTTCGGAATGTCAGCCTACTACGCGATGAGGGCTTTGCCGCATGACATGATCGGAATCGCCATGACCAATGCGAGCCGGCAAGTCGTGCCGACTTTCGGGCTCGAGGCAAAGTTCGGCACCAATCCCATATGTTTTGCCGTTCCCGCCGATAAAGAGCTTCCATTTGTTCTGGACATGGCGACGACAACGGCGGCCGCTGGCAAGCTTGAAGTCGCGGTGCGCCATGGCGACGCGATCCCGCTCGGTTGGGCGCTTGATGAGAATGCCGAGCCGACGACGGACCCCAAAGTCGCGCAGAAAGCCCGACGACTTCTGCCTCTCGGCGGAACTCGGGAAGGAGGAAGCCACAAGGGCTATGGGCTGGCCATCGTCGTGGAGATTCTCTGCGGTGTGTTGACGGGCACGATCACGGCGCTCAATTCCAACCAAGAGCCGCGCGGCCATTTCTTCGGCGCGATTCGGATCGATGCGTTTCGCCCAGTGGCGGATTTCAAGGCAGATATGGACAGACTTATCCGCGAGTTGAAGTCCACGGCGCCGATGGAAGGACAGCAACGAGTCTTCGTGGCAGGTGAAATTGAATTTGAAACCACACAGGAAAGAGCCGCGCGGGGAATTCCGCTGCACAGCTCCGTGCTTGACGGCTTGCGGGCGGTAAGCGAGCAGTTGGGCCTTCCCTACGATTTGGAATAAATAAGCAAGTTATTTCAACACGCCTGAGGTTACGAGCTCCTTGACAAAACGATCATCGACGAACTGGTCCCACTTCGCCCCTTTGGCTTTGGGATTTTCCGATGCGGCCAGCACGGCTTCTATAGCGGGCTGGGACGGGATGGGAATCCTTTCCCAGGCCTTCTCGTAGGCGTCCAAACCCTCGTTCAATAGTGCGGTATCGGTAATCTTCGTGTATTTGGACATGACTGGCAAAACTTCGGCGCGGTTTTTTCGCGTGTAGTCTAAAGCTTCCGCTGCGGCGCGCACGAAGCGGCGCACGACATCGGGATTGGCGCTGATATAGGAGCGGGTTGTCGCCACCGAATGCTGCACAAAAGGAATTTTGAGTGCCGTGATGTTGAGCAACTCTTTAAGCCCAAACCCTCTCGCCGTAAGTGTGCTGGGGGCCGCGATGAGCGCAGCATCGATGACTCCCTCTTTGAGGGCCGCTACTAGGGCGGGGAGTTCTTTCAGGTAAGCGAATTTCACGTCGAGGTCGGGCTTCAAGCCGTTTTGTATCAGCACCATGTGACCCGCGATATCGCTCGGAGTCCCCTTGTTCGTGGCGCCGATGGTTTTTCCTGCGAGTCCTCTGATTCCGTTAATTTCCGGTTTGCTGTAAAGCGAAAGGACGAAGCTATTGATCGGCCCCATGATGTAAACCGTATCGGAGCCGGCCAGCGCGGCTTCGAGTATCTGCGGGCCGGCCGTGACGAATTGCACTTTCCCGCCGATCAGCGCTTGGACCGCTTGATTCGTCGGGATGTGAGTCAGATTGACGTCTACACCGTTCTTTTTGAAGAACCCTTTTTCCTGGGCCACCCATAGATAGACCGGGTCGGTGGCGATGACGCCATAGACAGCCGTGACATCGGCAGGGTAGGCGGATTTGTCGACGGCAAATGTGAATAGAAGACCGAGGACGAAAAGGATCCTTGCATTAAAAGAGTCTAGTCTCATATCAGCTCTCCGTGTCGGCGAAGTTGATGAGGAGCTCAGTAGCTGCCGCGCGAGATCGTCACTTCCTGCAGCACCACGTCTTTCATGGGCCGGTTATTAGGAAGATGACGCGGGACGTTACCGATCGCATCGACCACGGTTTGCCCTTTGATAACTTCGCCGAAGACGCTGTGTTTGCCATCGAGCCAGGGTGTTGCGGCTAGGGTGATGAAGAATTGACTGCCATTGGTGTTGGGTCCGGCGTTGGCCATGGAGAGAATGCCGGGCTTGGAATGTTTGAGATCGGGATGGAATTCATCCTCGAATTGATAGCCGGGACCGCCGGTGCCGTTTCCTAACGGATCGCCTCCTTGGATCATAAAGCCGGGAATGACGCGATGAAAGATCGTGCCGTTGTAGAGAGGCCGTTTTGTCTTCTCTCGTGTCTTGGGATCGGTCCACTCTTTAGTCCCGTTCGCCAAGCCAACGAAGTTAGCGACCGTCTTAGGCGCCTTGTCGTCAAATAATTGAATGACGATGTCGCCCATGCTGGTTTTCAAGGTCGCATACACTAGACCCTTTTTTTCCTGGGCCGGCGCGCTCATTGCAAACAACGCCGCGGCGAGCGATGCACCTATTAGAATTATTCTCTTCACTCTCTTCTCCTCATTTTTGTCCGAGTTCTGCTACCACTTCGTTGACGAATCTCAAATCCATGTATTCCGAAGGTTTGCGCTTTGGCTTGGTATTGAGAGCGATCGCTTGCCACTGTGCCATCAGCTCGACGCCCTTTTCGGTTGGGATGGGGTTCAGCGATTCACGGATCAATTGATAGGCGTCCACCGCTGCTTCGCGCTCCATGCGCAGATGTTTCATCATGACTTGGATCGCGTCCTCCGGGTTGTCGCGAGTGTGATAGACGCCGCGCACGATGGCGCGCACCATTCTTTTTGCAAATTGCGGATTCTCTCTGACGGTCTTACCTGTGGCCGCCAGTCCGGTAAAGGATGTGTCCTTGAAGACATCGGCCAAACTCAGCAGGCGTTTGAGACCCGATTGCACGGCAATATAATCCGCGGGCGGCGCCAGCAGGCCCGCCACGACGATCCCTTGCTTCATGGCGGCGATCTTTGGCGTGTTGCCCGGGATATTGACGTACTCTACGTCCTTGTCCGGATTGATCTTGTTAAGTTCCAACAGCGCCTTCATGCCGGCCGAGGTAGAGCCGCCAAAGCTCACCCCCAACTTTTTTCCTTTGAGATCTGAGACTTTCTGGATCTCGGGCCGCACGACCAGAGAGAAAGTCGGCCGGCCCACTTGCTGAGCGAGAAGGATGATATCTGTTCCCTCCCAAATCGCCGGCATCTGCGGACCAACGGAGAAAATAAAATGGATCTGGTTGCCGACGAGGGCCTGAACGGCAGTAACGGCCGAGCGCACCGAAATAAGCTCCGCGTCCAGCCCTTCGCGTTTGTAGAAATCTTTTTCCAGCGAGACGAAGGCGGGGAGAAATTGAACGTTAGCGGAGGGATAGGCGGCGCGAACCGGCTCCGCCAGTGCCTTTCCGCTGCAAAGGATAGTGCAGGACACGAGAGCGATCACAACCTGCCGCATACTGGCTCCTCTCATCGAGATTCGGACTTAAGTTCCTGTATAAACGAAAGGTCGAAAAATTTATGAAGTGGGATGGATGTAAAGCTCGGGTCCTCGTAGCTCATCGTCTTGAGAACGTTGGCGATCGCCTCTTCAGTGGGAAAGAGATCAGGCCGAAGGTCCGCGACCATGATCCGGTAAGAATAATCCAGACTTTCGAGATCGTGGATCTCAAAACCTGGGACCTCACCGAAATCGTCGAAATTTTGTCCACCATCATCAGCCCGCACCGATTGCGAATAAGTCATGGCTGCGCTAGGCCATAAGCTAAACAAAGCCTTGCGGGCGGTCAAGCACAACTTTAGAAGAAAATGTTCTTGCACCCGAGCAGGCTGTCTGCGAGATTTTGTATGCAAATAGATATGCCGCCCGTATCAAAGCGATAGGAAGAGGTCGATAGCGAGGGGTATTGACGGTGTCGGGTTTTGGAGAAAACTAATAAGGAATCTACTTTTCTCAACTCGATATGAGATCTAAGCGGCCGGTCGGCTTCTGTCTTTTGACAATGAGATTCCTGGATGCTATAGCAAAATCTGCCCAAATAGGGGGATCCAATTTCAATGGCATGGTTTGATCGAAACCCTGGTGGAAAAAAGGGCCCTGAAGAAGAGCGACCCGCTGCTCCTGAGCCGCGTCAGGTCGCTGCAGCTGCTCAGCCTGTTCCGTCTGAACCCGTACCGGTGAAAGAGCCGCCGCGTCCCGTTGAATCGAGACTCGTGGCGGCTCTCCATAAGGGAAGCCGGGTGTCCGGCCAACTGAGCTTTCAAGGGGCTGCCAGGATCGATGGTAGCGTGGAGGGTGAAATCCAGTGCCACGGCAAGCTGACCATTGGAGAAGGAGCCGAAGTCCGAGCTAAAATCTCGGCCCAAGTTGTCGTCATTCAGGGCCGGGTCGAAGGTAATGTGATGGCCAAAGAGAAGATCGAGCTCATTGCGCCGGCCCGGCTATACGGCAACATCGATACCCCCCGATTAATCATCACAGAGGGCGTGATGTTTGACGGTGACTGCTCCATGGGAGTGACAAAACAAAAAAGTGGAGTCGCGAATTCACAGGGCGTCAGTGCTGATAAAGCTGCGGCGGCCCAAGCGCCGAAACTGCAGGCCGATTCCGAAAAATAGACTTCGGTTCGCCGTTCATTCCGTCCCTCTATCCTGCGTTTATATATATATAGACCGATCGGTGAAGGTAGGTTTTTTATCGGGTCATGGGTTGCCCATTGCCCGAGTGGATTGAGACACGACGCAAGTGCCACGGCGCTTGGAACTTAGTAAATGATCTCCTTAGACTACTCCATCGCTTATCAAATCGTTCTGTTTCTGGTCCTTTGGATCATCCTTAGCAAGGTTCTCTTCGGCCCCTATTTAAACCTGCTCGATGAACGGGAACGCAGAACCACCGGCGCGCAACACGATTCCTCTGACCTGGAGCAGGAAGGCGCGCGATTGCGGGCCCAATACGAAGAGAAGATCGCGCAAGCACAGGCTGCTGGTCACGCCGCCAGAGAGGCGATTTTGCAAGAGGGGCGCCAACAACGCGAAAAACTTTTGACCCAGGCGCGCGAAGGGGCGATGAGCATGCTGGAAGGGGTGCGGCGCGAAGTGGAGAGCCAAATGCAGAGAGAACGGCAACTCGCCGCGGCTGAAGCCAGAACCGTAGCCCAGGAAATGGTCGAGAAAATCCTCGGGAGGCACGTGGCGTGAGCCTTGCTGAACTGCTCGGCGTTGCGCAGGCGTGGGCATCGGCTGCGGAAGCGGAACACCCTGCGCCCTCCATCAATCAAATCTGGTTTCCGCTCGGAAATTTTCTCATCTTTGCTTTCATCCTCGTTCGTTACGCGCTTCCGCTCGTCCGTAATTTTCTCCAAGCGCGGCGCGAAGAGATCCTCGCGACCCTCAACGAGGCTGCCGCAAAAAAACAGCAGGCGGAGGCGATGGTCCAGGATTACAAGGGACGGTTGGCGCGCCTGGTTCAAGAGGTCCAGTCGATCCAAGCGGCGCTGCGGGATGAGGGCGAAAGAGAAAAGACTAAGCTCATCAGGGAGGCGGAAACTCTGGCGGCTAAGATCAAGGAAGACGCGCGGTTTCTTGCTGATCAAGAGTTCAGAACGGCGCGGCAAAAGATCCGTGAAGAGATGGCCAGCCAGGCCGAGGCCAGCGCGCGCGAGATGGTCCAACGCCATCTTTCTCCAGCCGATCAAAGTCGTTTGGTCGAAGACTTCATTGAGAGTATCGGACAGGTTCGATGATCGAAGGCAGTTTAAGCCGGAGATATACCAGGGCAATCTTTCAACTGGCTCGCGAGGCCGGCCAGGAAGAGAAGGTCGGCCAGGAGATCGAGCAATTTTACACCGCGTACAGCAGCTCCGAGCTCCAGGGGGTTTTGACCAATCCGACCTTCGGTTTGGATAGTCGCAAGAATGTTCTCGTTCAGATTGTGGAGGTTCAACAGCTTTCCCCGCTTACAGGTCATTTCCTGTCGCTTCTTTTAGACCGGGACCGCCTCACTTACCTGCCGTCCATCGTCGCCTGTTATCGCCGTCTTTTAAATGAAGTCGAGGGCCGTGTCGAGGCGAAAGTAGTCGGCGCGCGGCCGCTGGAGGCAGGAATGCTGAATCGCCTGCGCGAGCTACTGGGCGGCATATCCAGCAGAGAAGTGGTGCTGCAGCAAGAAACTGATCCCGGCCTCATCGGCGGCCTGTTAGTCGAATTGGAAGGCACGATCTATGACGGCAGTGTGCGGACACAACTGGAAAAGATGAAACAGCGCATCGCGCGCGGATACTAAGGAGCGAACCATGGAAATAGGGACAGCGGAGATTAGCCGAATCATCAAAGAGCAGATTCGGGACTACGAGAAAACGGTCGAGATCCAGGAAATCGGCACCGTCCTTTCCACCGGCGACGGTATTGCGCGCGTTTACGGTTTGGACAAAGTTGCCGCCGGCGAGTTGCTGGAATTTCCCCACGGGATTTTCGGCGTCGCGCTGAACCTCGAAGAGGATAACGTCGGCGCCGCCCTTTTCGGTGAAACCCACATGATCAAAGAGGGCGATACGGTGAAGCGCACCGGTCGCATCGCCGAAGTGCCGGTGGGCAAGGCGCTCATCGGTCGCGTCGTGAATGCCTTGGGTGAGCCCATCGACGGCCGCGGCCCCATCGAAACCAAAGAGCGCCGGCGCATTGAGATCAAAGCGCCGGGTATCGTCGCGCGCCAGCCCGTTAAAGAGCCATTGCAGACCGGCTTGAAGGCGATCGACGGCATGATTCCCATTGGTCGCGGACAGCGCGAGCTCATCATCGGTGACCGCCAGACGGGTAAAACCGCGGTGGCCATTGATACTATCATCAACCAAAAGGGCGGCAATGTCGTTTGCATTTACGTCGCGATCGGTCAGAAGCGTTCGACGGTCGCCCAAGTCGTCGATAAGCTCCGGGAATCAGGCGCCATGGACTACACCACCGTGGTAGCGGCCACGGCCTCCGAATCCGCGCCATTGCAATACATTGCCCCTTATAGCGGCTGCACTATGGGCGAGGATATCCGCAAGAACGGCGGCCATGCGCTGCTGATTTACGACGATCTTTCTAAGCACGCCGTGGCTTATCGCCAGCTTTCTCTGCTGCTCCGCCGGCCGCCCGGACGCGAAGCGTTCCCCGGCGATGTCTTTTATCTCCATTCCCGGCTGCTCGAACGGGCAGCGAAGATGAGCGATGCGCGCGGCGGCGGTTCGCTGACGGCTTTACCGATTATCGAAACCCAAGCGGGCGACGTTTCGGCATACATTCCGACCAACGTTATTTCCATTACCGACGGTCAAATCTTTCTTGAGAGCGATCTTTTCTATTCGGGCGTCAGGCCGGCGATTAACGTCGGGATTTCGGTCTCTCGGGTCGGCGGTAATGCGCAGATCAAGGCGATGAAGCAAGTCGCAGGAACCCTTCGACTCGAGCTTGCTCAGTACCGTGAAATGGCGGCTTTTGCGCAGTTCGGCTCTGACTTGGACCAAGCGACGCAGCGCCAGCTCAATCGCGGCGCGCGTCTCGTCGAGCTGTTAAAACAAGGACAGTACGAGCCCCTGTCGGTGGAAAGACAAATTTTGATCATTTACGCCGGCACCAACGGCTTCGTCGATGAATTGCCGGTGACGGCGCTGAAGAAATACGAGCAGGAACTTTACTCTTTCGTTGAGTCAAAGCATCCAGAAATTTTCGCCGACATTCTCAAGAAGCGCGAACTGGATAACGATCTCCGCGCCAAGATGAATAAGGCACTGGAAGAATTTAAGGGAACATTCAAAGCGTAGTTTCGAGTGAAGAACGAGTAGCGACCGTGTGCTGTATGAGTTGTGTCACTTCGTTCAGGATGACAACGTCTCACGAGCAAGCGGAACACTAGCAACCGAAATCTCAGAAAAATAATGGCGACCCTCAAAGCGATCCGCAAGCGGATCAGCTCGATCCGCAACACGCAGCAGATCACCAAGGCCATGAAGATGGTCTCGGCGGCGAAGCTGCGCCGCGCGCAAGAAGCCGCGGTGCAGGCTCGTCCGTACGCGGACAAGATGGTCGAGTTGTTGCGCAACGTTGCGGCAAGGGTTTCCCAAGAAGCTCATCCGCTGCTCAAGGCTCGTGACGAAAAGAAGATCCATCTTTTGCTGTTTACTTCGGATCGGGGCCTTTGTGGCGGCTATAACGCCAATCTGATCCGTGCTGCTGAAGCGTTCATTCGCCGGGAAGGCGCCGGCAAAGAGATCCATCTCGTCTTGATCGGGCGCAAGGGCGCGGATTATTTTCGGCGGCGGCGAGCGCAGATCGCGGACCGCCACCTCAATGTTCTCGCTACTCCCGCCGAGGAATTGGCCGCCGAGATTGCCGACAAGGTCATTGACCGTTTTGTTAAAAGCGAAACAGACGCGGTTTACATCCTTTATAGCCGCTTCCGGTCGGCTCTTTCACAGGTGCCGACGTTGGAAAAGCTTCTGCCCGTAGCCATTGCGGAAACGGAAGATCCAACACAGCTCACCGAATACCTCTATGAGCCGAGCGTTGAGGCATTGCTTGCGAGCCTGCTTCCCAAGGTTGCCGAAGTCGCGATTCTCCGTGCTTTGCTGGAGGCTACCGCCAGCGAACATGGCGCCCGCATGACCGCCATGGATTCGGCGACCAGCAATGCCTCAAAGATGATGGAGACGCTTACGTTGCAGATGAACCGGGCGCGTCAGGCTTCGATCACGCGCGAGCTAATGGAGATCGTCGGCACGGCGGAAGCTTTGAAGTGAGGAATTGAACGGAGGAGAAGTTAAGATGAATATGGGGAAGATCACCCAGGTTTTGGGAGCGGTCGTCGACGTCGAATTTTCCGACAGCTCGTTGCCGCCAATTTACAATGCGCTCAAGGTCAGCAATCCCGCGATCAGCGACGTGCAGTGGAATCTCGTTATCGAAGTGGCGCAGCACTTGGGTGAAAATACCGTCCGTTGCGTTGCGATGGACACCACGGAGGGCTTGGTTCGCGGCACGGACGCGATGGACACCGGCGCGGGTATCACGGTACCGGTCGGAGAAGAAACGTTGGGACGCGTTCTCAACGTCATCGGGGAGCCCGTAGATGAACAAGGTCCGGTCAACGCCAAGAAATCCTACCCCATTCACCGTCCCACGCCGGAATTCGTCGATCAGGAGACGAAAGTCCAGGCTTTCGAAACGGGGATCAAAGTCGTTGATCTCCTGGCTCCTTATGCCCGCGGCGGGAAGATCGGCTTGTTCGGCGGCGCCGGCGTCGGCAAGACCGTCATTCTCATGGAGCTGATCAATAACGTTGCCATGAAGCACGGCGGTTACTCCGTCTTCGGCGGCGTCGGCGAACGCACCCGTGAGGGTAACGATCTCTGGCTCGAAATGAAGGAATCCGGGGTTATCAACAAGGCCGCCCTGGTCTACGGCCAGATGAACGAGCCCCCCGGCGCACGCGCTCGAGTCGCACTGACGGCATTGACACTGGCGGAATACTTCCGCGACGACGAAGGTCGGGACGTGCTGCTCTTCATCGACAACATCTTTCGTTTCACTCAAGCCAACTCAGAGGTCTCGACCTTGCTAGGCCGCATGCCTTCCGCCGTTGGTTATCAGCCGACGCTCTCCACCGACTTGGGCGAGCTTCAGGAGCGGATTACCTCAACGCGTAAGGGTTCCATCACCTCGGTTCAGGCGATCTACGTTCCGGCCGACGACTTGACCGATCCCGCGCCGGCGACGACGTTCGCCCATCTCGACGCGACCACGGTTCTTTCGCGCCAGATTGCAGAGCTGGGCATCTATCCGGCCGTCGACCCGCTGGACTCCACTTCGCGTATTTTGGATCCGCACGTTGTGGGCACGGAGCACTATGAAGTCGCCCGAAGCGTGCAGGTGATTCTCCAACGCTACAAAGATTTGCAAGACATCATCGCGATTCTCGGGATGGACGAACTGTCCGAAGACGACAGGCTGACCGTGGCGCGGGCGCGAAAAATCCAGCGCTTCTTGTCGCAGCCATTCCATGTGGCCGAGGCCTTTACCGGCACGCCAGGCGCCTATGTCGAACTGAAGGACACGATCAGGGGATTCAAAGAAGTCGTCGACGGTAAACATGACGAAATCCCGGAGCAGGCTTTCTATATGGTCGGTACTATTGAGCAAGCGGTGGAGAAGGCGAAAAAAATGGCGGCGCAGTAAAAGGGTAGCTGGTGTTACCGGTTTGAACCGCTTGAACAGGTTGAACGAGCAGTGACGGATGGTTCAAACGGTTCAAAACGTTCAAGCGGTTCAAGACAGAACTATCCGCTATCGTTAAAATCATGGCTGATCAGCTTAGACTCAGGGTGATAACCCCCAGCCGGCTCGTTGTCGATGAAGAAGTCGACGAAGTCACCGCTCCCGGCGCATTGGGTGAGTTTGGTGTGCTGCCGAATCATATCGCCTTTTTAACTCTGCTGGAGCCCGGCGAAATGAGCTATAAGCAAGGAGCGAGCAAGCATTTTTTGGCGGTCAGCGGTGGTTATGCTGAAGTGCTGGATAATGTCATGACCGTGCTGGCGCCTGCGGCCGAGTTCGCGTCCGAGATCGATACGGGACGCGCACGTCAGGCCAAGGATGATGCGGAAAAGAGGATCGGTGAGCTGAATTACGAAGACAAGGACTTCAACTCCACCGAAGCCGCTCTTCGCTGGGCTAACGCTCGGCTTGAAGTCGCCGGCAAAGAAGTGAGAAGATAAAGAGAAATAAGGAGGACCGTTTATGGCCGAAACCGCAAAGCAAGAACCCGTCGTCACCATGTGGAGTAAGGAATTCACCTATGATCGTTGGATGAAGTCCGTAGGTATTCCCATCCACACGGGCTATTACATCGAGGATTTGCGGACGATTGATGTGGAGTGGTGGGAAGAGCGCCAGTGCAAGGCGGCATTCATCCAGCTCTTTGGTCAGGAAGGCGTTACCTCGGCGCGGTTGACGGAGATTGCCCCTGGCAAGTCCTTACCACCCGTGAAATTTGCTCTGGACGAATTGGTCTATGTACTGTCCGGGCGCGGTCTCACGACCGTTTGGGCCGGCGAAGGAAAGGCAAAGAAGAGCTTCGAATGGCAAGAGCACGCGTTGTTTCTCGTTCCGCGCAATCACTATCATGTCTTTAGCAACATGCAGGGCGACAAGCCCGTGCGGCTTCTCCACTACAGCTATATGCCCATGGCCATGTCCGCTCTGCCCGACCCGGAGCTTTATTTCAACAATCCTTTCGAGGCCAAGAACGGCGCCACCGACGGGGACTTTTACTCGGAAGCGAAGCTGATTCAAGCGAAAGATTTCGACGAGGGCCTGGGCTTGCGCGGCTTCTGGTATGGCAACTTCTTTCCCGATATGCGCGCCTGGAACAAGCTGGATGCCAACGAGCGGCGCGGCGCCGGCGGCAAGAGCGTCTTCATTCAGTTTCCGAATTCAGAACTGACCGCGCATATGTCGGTCTTCGCGCCGAAGACTTACAAGAAAGCGCACCGGCACGGCCCTGGCCGCGCCATCATCATTCCGGCGGGCGAAGGATATTCAATTATGTGGGAAGAGGGCAAAGAGAAGATCGTTTGCCCGTGGCACGAGTGCAGTATGGTCACGCCGCCCAACAAGTGGTTTCACCAGCATTTCAATGCTGGCGGCGACATGGCGCGATATCTGGCGCTCCATCCGCCGATGCAGTTCCATGGCCATGCGGAGAAGATCGAAGACCGCGCTAAGGATCAGATCGAATATCCAAACGAGGATCCATTCATCCGTCAAAAGTTCGAAGAGGAATTGGCTAAACGGGGCATCAAGAGCCTCATGCCCGCGGAGTGTTACAGCAACCCCGAGTACGAATGGTCCAAGGCCATGGGGAAACAATAAATCACGCTCCACCGAATAGTTGGAATACGGAATCCCTGCACGCGAGTGCGGGGATTCCTGTTATTGGGCAAAGGAAGAAATCGAGAAAATCAGCTGAACGGGAGGCAGTTTCATGCACGACGACATTTACGATCACGACCATCCGGAAAACTTCGAAATAAAGGAAGGTGAGATTGTCACGGACATCGAAGGACTGGAGATGTTCTCGCTCAAGAGCGTGGGCATTGATATCGGCTCTTCCACCTCCCATCTGATTTTTTCGCATATCACGCTGCGGCGCCAGGGCGCATCGCTCTCGGGCAAGTTCAAAGTCACCAATCGGGAGGTGCTCTATCGTTCCCCGATTAAGCTGACTCCGTACCTGACGGCGACGAAGATCGATACGGACCAGGTCAATCAATTTATTCAGGATGCCTATAAAGAGGCCGGCTTGACGGCGGAAGACGTCGACACGGGCGCGGTGATCATCACCGGCGAGGCGCTCAAGAAGGAAAACGCTCAGCCCATTGTTGAATTCTTCGCGAAATACTCCGGCAAATTCATTTGCGCAGCGGCGGGTCACAACCACGAGGCTTTGCTCGCTGCCTACGGCTGTGGCGCTGTAGATCTGTCCAAGCGCGAGCATAAGATGGTCCTGAACGTAGACATGGGCGGCGGAACCACCAAGTTCTCGCTCATTGAAGACGGGGTCGTCACGCAAACTGCCGCAATCAACGTCGGCGCGCGGCTCATCGCGTTCGACGAGAAAGAGACGATTACGCGGATTGAAAACGCCGGTCGGATCATGATGAAAGAGCTTGGTCATCCAGTGGAGCTCGGCCAAAGGATCACCGACAAGATGAAAGAGGATTTCGGTGCTTACATGGCGAAGATCCTGTTCGAAGTTATCGAGCAAGGGCCGACTTCCCCCATGGCCAAGCAGCTTATGGTGACCCCGCCATTTGTCAATTATCGCGGCCTCGACCAGATCCAGCATATCGTGTTCTCCGGCGGCGTCTCGGAGCATGTCTACGACCGCGACCCCAAAGCCTATGGAGATATCGGTCCGGTACTCGGCAAGAACATGCGCGCCTATTTACAACGGCTTCCAAAGGACGTTTTAAGAGAGCCTATTGAAGGGATACGCGCCACGGTTATTGGCGCCGGCGAATACACCATTCAAGCGAGCGGCAACACGAGCTACATTTCCAATTTAAAGGCGCTGCCGGTCCACGGTCTAAAGGTCATCCAAGCCGCGATTCGCAATGGTGAGTCGCCGCGCGATGCGCTCAAACAGGCGCTGGCAAAGTTCGACTTGCCGCGCTTTACGTCGGGCTTAGCGTTGTCGCTATCTGTTAACGGCGTGCCGGATTATCAGTCGGTGAGGCGGATTGCTGAAGGCATCGCCGAAGTCCTCAGCGAAGCCGACGATCCGAGATGCCCGCTCTATTTGACGTTGGACCTCGATGTGGCGAAATCCCTGGGCGGCATTTTGAAAGATGAATTCAAGGTCGCCCGTGACGTCATCGCGGTCGATGGCATCGAGGTGGGCGACTTGGACTACATCGATATTGGCGAGTGCCTCGGAATCACTGAAGTTATTCCGGTAACCGTCAAGTCGCTCATGTTCCCGACGACCCATGCCGATTGATTTTTTCCCCGAGTTGATTACAAAGCCCCCGCTCTGATGCGAGGCTTTTGTTTTTGTCGGTAGTCTAGGAGGCCAGTTCTTTGCGAGTTTCGTTGGGGATGATATGTCTGGAAGTCAGATGATCAAGTAGACAGGAGGGAGGATTGGAAATGTCCAAGGCGATGCAAATAGAACGGAAGATGTGGAGTAAGCACTATACCTACGATGAATGGATGGAAGCTCAGGGTATTCCGATTCACAAAGGCTACTACATCGAGGACCTCCGAACGTTACAGCTCGGTTGGTGGGAGGAGCGTCAGTGCAATTCGGCTTTCATCCAGCTGGTAGGTCAAGAAGGAGTTACATCAGCGCGGGTCACGGAAATTCCGCCGGCCAAGACCTTGCCGCCGGTCAAGTTCGCGTTGGATGAGATAATCTACGTGGTCGAAGGCCGCGGCTTAACCACCATTTGGTCGGGAGAGAAGAGGCCGAAAAAGAGCTTCGAGTGGCAGAAACACAGCATGTTTCTGATCCCACATAACTACGTTCATCGGCTCAGCAACATGCAGGGCGACAAACCCGTGCGCCTGCTTCACTATAGCTATATGCCGTTAACTCTGTCAGGTGTGCGCGACCCAAACTTTATCTTCGGTAATAGCTACGAGGGTCCAGACATTCAGAATGAGATGGATTTTTATTCCGAGGCCAAGATGGTTCAGCAGAACACGCTGGACAATTCTTGGGGCCGGCGAGCCTTTTGGTACGGCAACTTTTTCCCGGACATGCGAGCCTGGGACAAGCTCGATGCCAATGTTCGCCGCGGTGCCGGCGGCCGGAGCGTTTACATGCAGTTCCCCGACTCGGAAATGACCTGCCATATGTCGGTCTTCGATGCGCGCTTGTACAAGAAGGCGCATCGCCATGGCCCGGGGCGCGTGATTGTTATTCCCGTAGGGGAAGGCTATTCGATTCTGTGGGAAGAAGGAAAAGAAAAAGTCGCCGTGCCATGGCATGAAGCGAGCTGCTTCGTGCCGCCCAACAGGTGGTTTCACCAGCATTTCAATGTCGGCGGTGAGCCGGCGCGATACCTAGCCTTGCACCCGCCCATGCAGTTCCACGGCCACGCCGAGAAAGTCGAGGACCGCGCCAAAGATCAGATCGAGTACGTCAACGAAGATCCGTGGGTTCGGCGAAAGTTCGAAGATGAGTTGGCCAAACGCGGGCTGACTTCTCTCATGCCGGAGCAAGCATATAAAGATCCGAACTTCGAGTGGTCGAAGGGGATGGGCAAGCAGTAAATCAGGTTTAAAAACCATCTCCTCGTGTGGAAGGAGAGCAATTTACCGGGAAAAGCCCCGGAACATTTCCGGGGCTTTTCTGTTTTTCCGTTTCAGAATTCGGCTACGGTTTGATTTGGGCTAATACTTCCCCGAAGAGATCCAACTGTCTTGGATCAGGGTCGGCCAAACCGATGATTAGCGTGTCGAGTCCTTTGCTGAAGTATGAATTGATGCGCTCCGCGCACTGAGCCCCGGAGCCGACGAGAGCAGTGCTCTCAAGATCGCCCCTAACGCGGCCGTAATAACGGGTCACGTAGGCGGCGAGAGTTTCCACCGCTTTTGCTTTGTTGTCGTTGATCGCCATAAAAGTCAGCCCTGCTTTTTCGATCTCGTTGGGATTGCGGCCGGCTGCTCTTGCGTAACCGGCGACCTTTTCCCATATCACCGAAAACTCCGGTATCGCGGAGCTGCCGCATATGAAGCCATTGGCCCAGGTGCCAGCCCTTTTGAGCGCAACCTCGGCGCTGCCGCCGGTCCAGATGAACGGATGAGGTTTTTAAATGGGTCGCGGCCCGACGGTGAGATTTTCTACCTGGAAGAATTGCCCCTTGTGGGTGACGTTCTCTTCGGTCCAAAGACGCTTGATTAGCTGGATCTGTTCCACCGCCCTGCTGCCTCTTTTTTCGAACGGGATCTCGACCGCTTTATAATCGCTTTCACGGCTGCCGAAGCCTATGCCGAGCGTCACTCGACCGTTCGAAATGAAATCTATAGTGGCGATAATTTTTGCGAGGTGCGAGGGATGGCGGGTATTTCCCAGAAGTACGGAAGTTCCCAGACGGAGTTTCTGTGTGACTGCGGCCGCGCTGGCCAGTAGGGTCAGCGGTTCGAGGTTGTCATAGGCGATGCGATCGATGGTCCACAGTGAATGAAGCCCCATCTCCTCGCATCTCTTGGCGAAGTTCACGACATGATTCGGTTTGGTCAAAGGAGCCGGATTGACAAAAGCAAGACCGATTTGTCCCATTCTGTTTTCTCCTTATCGATGTGTGTATTGCGAAAGTCAACCCAAAATAGACTAGCCTTCTACCTCTTTTCAAGTTTCAGTGTCTGCGATATATCGGACACAAAAGGAGGACAGCTAAAAATGGAAGCTTCGACATTTAAACTCAAGACACCACAAATCACAGGAGGCAGAAGTCACATTCCGCTTGCTAGTACGGAACACATGTCGGTCGGACTCAACTACTATATCCCAGGCCGGAAGAACAAACTTCACACGCATCCCGGCGAGGACCATATTTTCGTCGTGATGGACGGTCGGGCGACCTTCTATAATAAAGAGCATCAGCCGATTGTTCTCAATAAAGGCGAAGGCATCATGCTGCCCGAGAATCATTATTACTATTTCCAAAGCACGGGCGATAAGCCGCTGGCGTTGTTCCGCGTGAGCGCGAAGAAGGACAACAAGCCGAAGGTCGTGCGCGTCGATGCCGAAGGCAACAAGAGGACGGAGGAAGAAAACGAATTCGTCGTCGTGGACGGGGCGGCCATAGAAGGAAAATTCTGGGAGTTGACGTAAGCACCAGTGAAGATCACCGACGTCAAGACGATTCGCCTGCGCGCCGAGATACCGCCCGAAGGGCAAGTGTTCAGCCGGTCGGGGGTCAGGAATTGTCGTTCCACCACGTTGGTTCAGGTTGATACCGACGAAGGAGTTACGGGGCTCGGCTCCTGCTCTGGAAACGGCGACCTTGTGGAAGTGATCGTCGCGAAAGTTTTGAAGCCCCTGCTGGTCGGCGTGGATCCCATTGAGATCGATGAGATTTGGGAGAAGGCTTACGTCAGAGGCGGGCATAAAGAGTTCGGCACCCGGGGCGTTGGCGTCGTTGCGTTGAGCGGCATCGACATCGCGCTTTGGGACATTCTCGGCAAGGTGCGCGGAGTGCCGGTTTATGAATTGCTGGGCGGCAAGTGTCGCGATAAGGTTCCGGTGTACGCGACGGCTCTTTATCCCGAGGAACCTTCGAAAGTGGCGAAGAGGGCTCGCGCGTTCGCCGAGCGGGCCTTTCATGGCGTAAAAATCAAAGTTGGTTTCGACTTGGCCCAAGACATTCGAATCGTTCGTGCCGTGCGCGCGGAGCTCGGCAACGACTTCACCATCATGACCGACGCGAACCAAGGATATACCATCGATGTTGCACTCAAAGCAGCGGAGGCTTTTTCGGGCTGCGGTGTGTTCTGGCTCGAAGAACCGCTCTTTGTTGAAGATATCGCAGGTCACGCAGCTCTTCGTGAAAAGGGCAAAGTACCCATCGCGGTCGGTGAAAATTTGCACACTTATTACGCGTTCGAAAATTTCGTCGTCAGAGATGCGGTGGATTTCCTGCAGCCCGATGTCGCCCGTGCCGGCGGGATCAGTGAGATCAGAAAGATCGCCGTCCTCGCGGCCAAGCATAGTATCGCGCTGTCATTTCACACTTGGGGCGACGGCGTTGCCCTCGCTGCCAGTCTTCATCTGTCCGCGGCTTTGAAACAGTGTGGCGTGATGGAGCTCGACTACACTTACAATCCGCTTAGAGCCGAGTTGTTGCAGGAGCCTTTGGAAGTAAAAAATGGATTCATGGTGCCACCGGACAACCCGGGCTTGGGTGTAGAACTCAATCGGGATGCGTTAGAACGATTCGTCTTTTCCGGCGTCGAAGAGTTGACTATCCGGCCCAGTGCTTTACGCAGTCCGTAGCGCTCTCGTCACTCACGCTGATCCTTCAACGGTCACCGGGGGCTCAGGTTCTCTAGGCACGGTGAATCTCTCGTCGCCGGCCCCAACAGGCGGCATCATCGTTAATCTCGAGTAACAAATACAGCTGCGACGACCAAAACAGCAGTGACCATCAGCGCCTCATTCGCCGGCGTCACGAAAAGCGCAACGCTGACGATCCAACGAAAGAAGCGTTGAGCGTTTCTCGATCCTTAAGCCCGGCTCAACATCTGCGCCGGGCTTAATGTCGTAGAATATCCTGCCAGTTCTCTATCAATTGGGGTTTCTGTCTGTACGGGAAGTAAATTAGTCGAAGAGTTGCGCAAAAAGTCTACTTTCTTGTCACTGCCGATTCGACTCCGACAAAGCAAGCCCGTTTGTTATTGCGTTAAACTTGGAAGTTGCTAAGATTACCGCGGTTTTTATGTACGAAGAGGACACAATTGCCGCTATTGCGACGCCTATCGGCGAAGGCGGAGTGGCGATTGTCCGTGTTAGCGGTCCAAACGCGGAGCGAATCGCAAGCCGAATCTTCGTTCGCAAGGGAGAAAAGAATGGCAAGCTAAAATCTCATACTCTCTATTACGGCACGATTCAGGATCCGAGAACGAGAAAGAATCTTGACGACATACTGCTCGCGGTAATGCGCAAGCCGCGTAGCTACACGGGTGAAGACGTAGTCGAGTTTCATTGCCATGGCGGGGTTTTTCTCGTGCGTCAGGTGTTGGGGCTCATTCTTGCTCAAGGCGCGCGCTACGCCGACCCAGGTGAATTTACCAAACGTGCATTTCTCAACGGGCGGCTCGACCTCACTCAAGCCGAAGCAGTTCAGGATTTAATCCGTGCTCGCACAGACAAGGCGGTTGAACTGGCTCTGAATCAGGCCAATGGTGAACTCTCCAAATGGGTCAACGAACTCCGGGAAGAGTTGCTCGATATTTTAGTTCAAGTCGAGGCTGCGATCGATTTTCCCGAAGAGGAAATTGAGCTGCTCCAACGCGATCAGCTGATCGACAAGGCTGGTGCCCTCGTGAATAAAACTCGTGATATTCTAAATACTTATGAGCGTGGGAGGCTCTTCCGCGACGGCGCAAGGGTATGTATATGTGGACGACCTAATGTCGGTAAATCTAGCCTGTTGAACGCTTTGCTTGGACACGACCGCGTGATCGTTACGCCCCTCCCTGGGACGACGAGAGACGTGATTGAAGAATCGATAAATATCGAAGGATTGCCAGTCGTGCTCTGGGACACAGCGGGTATTCGAAACACCACAGATCAAGTGGAGAAAATCGGCGTGGATCTTTCGCTTCAACATTTGGAAAAGGCAGACGCCGCTATTGTTGTTCTCGACGGTTCGCTACCGCTGACGGATGAAGATCTATTTTGCTTAACCGAGGTCGAGAGCAAGAAGAGCCTCGTTGTGATAAACAAAAATGATCTGGGACAAAAATTCGGTACGAATCAGATACGAAAGACCACCGCCACGAAACAGATTCTTTCGATATCGGCGACACAGGGGTATGGTCTAAGAGACCTAGAGACTGCCTTGAGAGAATTACTCCTGGGTACGGACACTGAACCGCCAGCCGTACTCACCAACATAAGGCACAAGAATGCATTGCTACGCGGCGATGAAGCTTTGGGTTCAGCCATTGCTAGTCTCATCGACAGACGGCCGCCAGAATGTGTCGCTGTGGACCTTAACGATGCGCGTGATGCGTTTGAAGAGGTTATTGGCATTGTCAATAATGAAGATATTTTAGAACGTATTTTCAGTAAATTTTGTATTGGTAAATAATGAATTATAGTTAACATTATAGAACTTTTTTGGCTTACAACGGAGAGTGTTTCACGTGAAACTATGAATGGAAAAAATATTTATGACGTAATTGTTGTCGGGGCTGGGCATGCCGGCATCGAGGCGTGCCTCGCGGCCGCGCGGATGGGGTGCAAAACATTAATGCTGACCTTGAATCTGGATCACATCGGCCAAATGTCTTGCAATCCCGCTATTGGCGGGATTGGCAAGGGTCACCTTGTCAAGGAAATCGATGCCCTCGGCGGAGAAATGGGGCGAGCCATCGACGAGACGGGCATACAGTTTCGGACGTTGAATACAAAAAAAGGGCCGGCGGTTCGAGCGTCTCGGGCACAAGCAGATAAATCCCTTTACCGCCAGCGCATGAAAAGGGTTTTGGAAACTTGCCCGGGTTTGACCTTGCGTCAAGGAAGCGTAGAAAAGTTGATTATTAGAGACGGTGAGGTCAAAGGCGTTGAGACACAGATAGGCGAACGATTCGATGGCCGACGCATTATCCTGACGACCGGTACATTTCTAAATGGATTGATCCATGTCGGTGACCGGAATTTTTCCGCGGGAAGAGCGGGCGATTTTGCTGCTCATGGGCTTAGCGAATCACTGGCGGATCTGGGATTCAATATCGGCAGACTCAAAACTGGAACATGTCCTCGTCTGGACAGCCGGTCTATCGATTATTCCAAGCTCCAGATACAAATTGGGGACGAGTCCCCAATACCATTTTCTTTTTCAAATGAGCGGATCACGCAGCGACAAGTTCCTTGCCACATCACATATACGAACGCAAAGACTCATGAGATCATCCGTGCTGGGATTCACCGTTCGCCAATGTATTCCGGGGTTATTAAGAGCCGCGGTCCTCGTTACTGTCCGTCAATCGAAGATAAAATCGTGCGTTTTGGTGACAAAGAAAGACATCAAATCTTTCTGGAACCTGAGGGGCTCGATACCATTGAAGTATATCCAAACGGCCTTTCGACCAGCCTTCCGCTCGACGTGCAGATAGAGATGGTTCATTCAATCGTCGGATTAGAAGATGCGGAAATTATGAGGCCAGGATATGCCATTGAGTATGACTATGTTGAACCGACTCAGCTGTATCCATCCCTAGAAACAAAGCTGGTGCGAGGCCTTTACCATGCCGGCCAGATAAACGGTACGACTGGTTATGAGGAAGCTGGCGCGCAAGGCATCCTGGCTGGAATCAATGCTGTACTGAGTCTTCGGGACGAAGATCCACTCGTTTTTTCGCGCGATCAGGCTTATATGGGCGTTCTCGTGGACGACTTAGTAACGAAAGGTACAGACAGTGAGCCATACAGAATGTTTACCTCAAGGGCCGAATATAGACTTCTTCTTCGCGAAGACAATGCGGATTTAAGACTCACTGAAATTGGTTATAAAATCGGCCTGGCAACGCCTGATTCTTATCACCGGCTGGTTGATAAGAGGCACGCAATATCCGAATTGGTGACATTTCTGGAGAGAACGCAATTGGCATCAACGTCGGAAATTAACTCCCGGCTGGAATCATTCGGCTCATCTCCATTGCGGAATCAAACCTCTCTTGCGCTGCTTCTACGGCGTCCAGAAATTTCACTGGACCAGCTCCACAAGCTTGTGCCTGGCATGCCGAAATTCTCTGCCCACGTTGAGGCTGAGGCAGAAATCCAGATCAAATACGAAGGCTATGTGAATCGCCAAAGCGAAATGGTTCGAAGGTTCCAGAAAATGGAGCAGCTGAAATTGCCGAATGACATGGACTATTTCAAGATTCAAGGGCTTTCTCGAGAGGTGCGTGAAAAGTTGTCGAGAATACAACCGAGATCTCTCGGTCAGGCGTCAAGAATATCTGGAATCACGCCGGCGGCAATGTCTCTTTTGTCGGTTTACCTAAAAAGAACAAACTCACAGTAATCGTTGGTTTCACGTGAAACGATAATTCTGCTTCCATTCAGCGCGCAGCTATGATATTAAATTAAAAATATCCGACGCTTATCATAAGTGTGTGATTTTTAATGTAAATTAGAGTAAATGGTTATAGTTGTAGCGAACCAAAAAGGGGGTGTTGGCAAAACCACGACCACGATTAACTTGGCCGCGGCGCTGGCTATCGACGGAAAGAAAACCCTCTTGGTCGATACCGATCCCCAGGGAAACAGTACGACGGGTTTGGGAATCGACCGATTGCAGCTCGCGTCAAGCCTGTATGATGTGCTTGCCGGAACTCGTTTCCTAGACGATGTGTTGTGTCAGACGGAAGTCCCCGAGTTGTTACTTGTTCCGGCATCCAAAGATCTTGTCGGGGCGGAGGTGGAGCTCGTTAATGCTGAAAGAAGGGAGTATCGATTAAAGGATGCACTTATTTCCGTGAATGATAAGTTTGATTACGTGCTGCTCGACTGCCCGCCGTCGCTGGGACTTCTCACAGTGAATGCCTTAACAGCCGCCGACTCGCTTTTGGTGCCGATTCAGAGCGAGTATTACGCCCTAGAAGGATTGACCGCTCTTTTAGAAACTTTGAGTTTGGTGCAGAAAGGGCTCAATCCCGCGCTGCATCTTGAAGGCATCGTCGTTACGATGTTCGACAGCAGAAACCGCATTTCGCACCAGGTGCTCGAGGAGATTCGCGCTCATTTTCCCGATAAATTGTATCGCACCATTATCCGCAGAAATGTTCGTCTTAGCGAGAGTCCCAGTTATGGGAAACCGGTGTGTCTCTATGATGCGAATTCCGCCGGAGCCCAGGATTATCGCGATTTAGCTAAGGAGCTGATCAATCGTGGAGAGAACAATTTCAACGCAGAAAAAGGGATTGGGTAGAGGTCTTAGCGCGCTGATTCCCGCTGCTCCCGAGCCGAGGCTGGAAAGCGCCCAGCTCGAGATCGGCGTCGAGAGGATAAAGCCAAGTCCCTTTCAACCGCGGCGTTCATTTGACGAAGCGAAAATCGAGGAGCTCGCCTCGTCGATTCGCAGCCAAGGGATCGTTCAGCCTTTGGTGGTGCGGCCGAAAGATGATCAGTTTGAATTGATTGCCGGTGAGCGGCGCTGGCGCGCGGCGATGAAAGCAGGGCTAAGCCGGGTGCCTGTGGTGATTCGAGAAGCCAGCGATCAGGAAGCGCTGCAGCTAGCTCTCGTCGAAAATCTTCAGCGCGAGGACTTGAATCCTATCGAAGCGGCCAACGGCTATCGACGGCTACAGGAAGAATTCCACTGGAGCCAGGAAGAGATGGCGGAAAAAGTCGGCAAGAGTCGTCCGGCAATTACCAATTCTATTCGCCTCCTGTCCTTGCCGGCCGAAGTTCAACGGGAAGTGGCGTCGGGCAGTCTCCCGGCGGGTCAAGCGAGGGCGTTATTGGGTTTGCAGACGGAGCCGTTGATCCTATCGGCGTGTCGTGAAGTCATCGCCAAGGGACTTTCCACGCGTGAAACGGAGAAGCTGGTTCGCCATCTGATGACCGGAAGAAGACGGCGGCGGCAAGTTCCTCTTATCGACCCAGATCTCCGGTCAATTGTCGAGGAATTGCAGCGTTCACTCGGAACGAGAGTACGGCTAATTCCAAAGGCGAGATCGACGAAAGGAAAAATCGAAATTGAATACTACACGTTTCCAGACCTTGAGCGTATCATCCACACCATAACGGGAAAGCAGCCGTTGTAATAGCCTCGAATTGCCGGACGGGCTTGAATTCATGTCGAATGGCCTCAACTTTCCAGTAGCGGCCTAAGAGCCTCCCGGTTGGTAACCGGCTGGGAGCAGATGAAGTTGTGGCAGACGTAAACCGTCGGCTTGTCGTCCACTTGCCTTTTGCCTTCTAATAGCGGTGCGATTTTCTCGAGTGGCTCGCCCGGGTCGGCTAGCTGCAGCGTCTTGTTCGGCAGATAAAGAGAATGGATTTCTTTGATGAGCTCCGCCGTAGCTGGATCGTCTCGCTTTCCCACCACGACAATTTCTTTCGGTTTGTTCAAATAAAGATCCAAAGCGCAAAGCATGTGGGCAAAGCCAAACGGTTGGCTTTCCATGGCATCGTAGTAGGAATGGAGGACCTTTTCCGCTCGTTTCAGGTAATCCTCTGTTCCGGTCAAATGGTAAAGGCGCAGCAGGAACTGAGTGGCCATGGCGTTTCCTGAAGGAACCGAGCCGTCGAAGACGGGCTTCGCTCGGCTGATGAGCCGCTCATGGGACTTTCCTGTGTAGAAAAAGGAGCCGTTGGTGTTATCCCAGAACTCGTCTAGCATTGTCTGGGCGAGCTGAACCGCTCGCGCCAAGTTAGCGCGGTCGAAAGTTGTCTCGTAGAGATCGAGCAGGCCCACGGCCACAAAAGCATAGTCATCGAAGTAGCCGAGATGCTTAGTCACTCCGTCTTTGTACACATGCAGCAGGTGTCCGTCGCGAAACATTTTCGTAAATATGAAGTCGACGGTACGGTTCACGGCTTCGATGTATCTTGGTTGCGGCGATATCTTGATGGCCTCGGCCAATCCGGAAAGCATCAGGCCGTTCCAGGAAAGGACGATCTTTTCGTCCCGGAAGGGTTTGATTCTTTTTTCTCGAACCTCAAACAGTTTCCTCTTAGCATCGGCGATCAGGCCTTCAATAGTCCCGATCTCTCGTCTAAAGAGCTTACTTGCCTGATCAAGCGTCAAGATCGGGTGGAGAATGTTCTTTTCCTCAAAATTCCCGTATTCAGTGACATCGTAAATGCGGCAAAAAATCTCGCCTGCTTCATCACCGATAATTCTGGAAATCTCGTCGGGTGTCCAGACGAAAAATTTTCCCTCTTCGCCTTCGCTGTCCGCGTCTTGAGTCGAGTAGAATCCGCCCTCGCTATGAAGCATCTCGCGCAGCAGATAATCGGCGGTTTCTTCCGTCACGCGTTTGAAGTGAGGGTTCCCGGTCAAGCAATAGACTTGAGCATAGATGCGGACGAGCTGAGCATTGTCGTAGAGCATCTTTTCGAAATGAGGCACGAGCCATTTTTCATCGACTGAATAGCGATGAAAACCGCCGCCCAGGTGGTCGTAAATTCCCCCGTCGGCCATTTTCGTAAGAGTATAGGTGACCCTATCGAGGAAGGGTTGATTTTTAGAGTGTTGATAGTGGCGGAGGAAAAGCTCGTAAACGCCTGCATTCGGAAATTTCGGTGCTCGACCCAATCCACCGTGCTCGGAATCGTAGGCGCGCGCGATTTGTTCGGCGGTTTCTCCAATGATGTCTGGAGAGAAATTACGTTGGCTGTCGCTGGACTGAGACATTCGTTCCAACGCCGTGAGAATCTGTCCCACGCTCTTCTCGACGTCTTGGGGCCTTTCACGATAGGCTTGAGCGACGCCGACGAGGATCCTCTGAAACCCGGGCATTCCCTGCCGGTCCTCCGGCGGAAAATACGTACCCCCGTAAAAAGGTTTGCCCTCCGGCGTAAGAAAGACCGTCATGGGCCACCCGCCCCGGCCGGTGAGCATCTGCACGGCGTTCATGTAAATCTCATCAAGGTCGGGGCGCTCTTCGCGATCCACCTTGATGCTGACGAAAAGTTCATTCATCAGAGCAGCGATCTTTTCGTCTTCGAAGGATTCACGCTCCATGACATGGCACCAGTGACAGGCCGAGTACCCGATGCTAAGAAGGATGGGTCTATTTTCGCTCCTTGCTTTCTGGAAGGCTTCGTCACCCCATGGGTACCAATCCACCGGATTGTGAGCGTGCTGGAGCAGATATGGGCTCGTCTCGTGGATGAGGCGGTTTGTATGTTGCGCGTCCATCACTTAGTTTCTTCAATCGAGCGAATTCACCAATTTCACGCTAACACATTTGCCGTATAGGACAAACTCCACTTAGCCATCACATCGAATGAGTACTGCAGGTTGTGCCGTGGTGAACCGGCGCAGTTATGGCTTGGCAATCAGATGCCAAGAGTTAAATTCAGAGCTGACCAAGAAGTTTATGCCCGTGCTTTGGCTTTGAAGTGCTCCCACGCACGCTCCGTCGATGCCGGCTTGAAGGTTCTCTTGGCGATGCGTTCAGCTTCCTGCGGTGTCACAAACTTGGGGGTTCCTAATTTCATAGCTTCTACTTGTAGGCGAGCGGACTCTTCCAGGTAAAGGGCGAGGACGCAGACTTCGGGAATGGATCGGCCCGTGACTACAGCCCCGTGGCCGCGTAGAATAATCGCCTTGGAGCGCCCCAGAATCTGCGCGATCTCGCCTGCCCGCTCGGGAGACTCTACTTGTCCCGTTCCTTCAAACATAGGCACGCCCTCGTAGAAGATTGCGCTGTAGTTGTGCATCGGCTGAACCGTCTGGCCGACGACGCTTAAAAGAATAACGGCTGAGGAATGAAAATGTATCACCGCTTCCACGTCATCTCGGACCTTGTATACTGCCTGGTGAACGGCGGATTGCGCCACCGGCTTGTCAAATTCGACGACAAAGAGCTCGCTGGCTTTGACCAGCGCCGGACTCTTGCGTGGCATGAATAGCATCTTTTTGCCGCCATCAACTCGCGCGCTGAGATGAGCAAAAGCGTCGCTCAAACCTTCGTGGAAAATAATCCTGAGCGCTGCGATGAAGTCCTTTTTGAGACTCGCCAAACGGTTGTTTTTAGTCACCATTGACTCCTTACTTTGTCGCGCTCGATATTATGGCGGTGATCTTCTGAGTGTTTGCGTCCGAGTCGCCGTAAAGTTTGCGGAGCAAGGCTTGGACTTTTTTCAGAACCTCGAGATAGTCTGGCCGAATTTCATTCTGGAGTTGCGCTGGGAGACAGTCGAACTCGCGCTCGACGTTCTGCAACCAATTCGGAAGATAACTTTTCTCGACCTTTGCCTCGGCATATAAATAACCTTCCAACGAACCCAGTCGTGCCGCGAGATCGAACAGTAGACGGTTAGCGGAGAGAGATTGGAACTTATCCATCGCTTTTCCTCAAGGATGCCGAGAACGGCTTGGCTCAACGTACCTTCATGTCGAAGGCAACCGGACCCTTCTCACCCTTTCTCGTTTGGAACTGAACCGTATCACCTTCATTGAAGTCTTCAATTTGTGTTCGCGGCGCCAGACTGCCGCGGTGAAAGAAGACATCGTCACTTCCATCATCGGGAGTGATAAAGCCATAACCTTTTTGGATGATAATCTTCTTGATAGTACCGGTCATTCTCAAACCCCTCCTGTTTTAAAGGGTCGCGCTCAGAAATCTATAAATCAATGGCGCGCCCAAATTCTTGACAACTCTGAACTCTGCCCTTAGCCTAGGTTCTCGAATACATATATCGAAAACCTCCTTGAGTTCAATTCTTTATTACATCACCGGTCATGGTTTCGGCCATGCCGTCCGTTCCAGCAGAGTTATCCGCCGTTTGCTTGAGCTAAGGCCTGATTTGAAGATTCACGTTCGGACCATCGCTCCAGACTGGTTATTCTTCGATTCTCTATCTCGGATTACGCACTCGCTCCAGTCCATAGACGTGGGCATTGTTCAAAGGGACAGTTTAGACATGGACCTGGATGAGACTTTGGCGGCATGTCAGGCTTTGCACGACGGTATTTCTCAGATCATCGACCGAGAGGCGACATTTATTCGAGAACATGACATTAATCTGATTGTAGGAGACATTCCGCCCGCCTGCTTCGAGATTGCCAGCCAGGCAAAGATTCCTTCAGTGGCTGTCGCCAACTTCATCTGGAGTTGGATCTATCGTGCATTCAGCAGGAACTATTCGGGCTTTTCGCCGTTGATCAGCCAAATTGAAAGCTTCTATAGTAAGGCGACCCTCGCGCTGACTCTCCCCTACTCTTGCGGGATGGAGGTGTTCCCCAACCAGGAGCCGATTCCTTGGATCACGCGAGCTTCCGTTGTTACTAAGAAGGAAGCCAGATCAAAGTTCGAATTGCCCGAATCTGCGACTATTGTCCTCCTGAGCTTCGGAGGCTCGGGACTCCAGCGTCTCCCGTGGGACAAGTTCAAGCAGCTTCGGGAGTTCTTCTTCGTTGTCACCGGCAAGTCAAAGAAGCGAGACGGCAACGTTCTCATCGTGCCGAATACGCAACCGCACTATGAAGATTTGCTTCGCGCCGTGGATGTCATCGTGACGAAACCGGGATATGGTATCGTTGCCGACGCCATATCCCATAGAGTTCCGGTCCTTTACACGGATCGCGGTGAGTTTCCGGAGTACCCGTTTTTAGTCCGGGCGCTGAGTGATTTAGCGACCGCGGAATTTATCGCGCAAGAGGAATTATTGTCGGGAAATCTGCGCGCTTATTTAAACCGGCTTTTGGCCAAAGAGCCTAACTGGCCTTCGGTTTCTTTGGATGGGGCGACAGTTGCGGCGGACCTGATCCTGACTTTGCTGGATCGTTAGCCGAGGTCGACTCTGGGTTGACACAGTTCTGTGATTCCTCCAGACTTGCAATAGGGATATGGCAGTTGCAAAAGTCATATTGGCAAAGCCTCGCGGGTTCTGTGCTGGCGTGGAAATGGCCGTTGAAACGGTGGAACGCGCGCTCCAGCGGCATGGGCCTCCGATCTATGTGTTCCATGAAATCGTTCACAACCAGCATGTGGTCGGAGACTTCACTCGCCGGGGTGTACGTTTTGTTCAGTCGCTGGATGAAGTCCCTGCCGGCGCAAAGCTGATCTTCAGCGCGCATGGCGTTTCTCCGGCGGTCTGGCAGCAGGCAAAAGAAAAACGGCTGGAACTCGTCATCGATGCTACCTGCCCACTGGTGGAAAAAGTTCATCGCGAAGTACGTAAGTTTGCCGCACAGGGTTACTCGATAATCTTGGTCGGTCACGACAAACATGACGAAATCGTCGGCACCAGCGGCGAAGCGCCGGATCGAATTCGCGTCGTCGCCAACGTTGAGGAAGCCCGTGCGTTAAGGATTCCCGATCTGGACAAGGTCGTTGCTCTCACGCAGACCACTTTGAGCGTCGACGACACGCGGGAAATCATTGAGGTGTTAAAGGCGAGATTTCCTCGACTGGTGACGCCCGCGAAGGAAGATATCTGTTACGCCACCCAGAATCGCCAGGACGCAGTCAAACAGCTCGCCAAGGAAGTAGACTTGGTATTGGTGATCGGTTCGCGCAACAGTGAGAACTCAAACCAGTTATGCAGAGTGGCTCGCCTCCACGGCGCTCAAGCTTTTCTTATCAACAACCACCACGACATTGAATCCAACTGGCTGCAGGACATTAGTCAAATCGGCATTACCTCCGGCGCTTCAGTACCGGAACAGTTGGTACAAGAGACGGCCGAATTCTTCAGACGACAAGGAGCCGAAATAGCTCATCTCGGTTTTGTTGAAGAAAACGTCCATTTCACGCTGCCGCCGGAAATTCCACAGACTATCTGACCCATTTTGATCCGAAGGCGACCGGTTTCTACCCGCCTGTTCTGAGTTTCTTAAATTCTCTAGCGCCATTTCAGCCTAAAATCTGTGCAGCTGCCTATTAGATAGGCAATAAAATGTCCAGTCGTTGTGCAGCAAAGATTAGAAAACTCCTATATATCAGTGACATAAATTCATCGCGGCGGTTGGTACATCGGTTGCTCTCATGCTCGTAACTTGATCAATTGATTAATAAAAAGCATCGCCTAAAGAACAAGGAGGGTTGATCGTGGAGCACAGAAATATCTTAAACGCCGCTTTGTTGTGGACGCTGTCCTTGGTCCTAGTGTCGGTTCCGATTTTGACTTTCGCCCAGGAGAAGAGCTCTAGCCCACCTTCCGCTGTTGCTCCTGCTGCTCCATCTACAGGCGCCGCTCCGGCTTCCGCCGCAGCCGCGCCTCAACCGAAGATCGACAAGGGCGATACCGCCTGGATGCTCACGTCTGCGGCCTTGGTCTTGATGATGACCATTCCGGGGCTTTTTCTCTTCTACGGCGGATTAGTTCGCGGTAAGAATGTCCTCGGCACGATTATGCACAGCTTCATCATCGTCGCTTTAATCAGCATTCAATGGGTTTTATGGGGCTACAGTCTTGCTTTTGGACCCGATCAGGGAGGAATAATCGGAAGCCTGGCATGGCTCGGGTTAAATGGAGTCGGTGCGGACCCCAACCCAGATTACGCTGCAACGATTCCTCATCAGACTTTTATGATTTATCAATTAATGTTTGCAATCATTACGCCGGCATTGATTACCGGCACCTTTGCTGAAAGAGTGAAATTCAGCACATTTATTGTTTTTATCTTGCTTTGGGCAACTTTCATCTACGATCCTCTAGCTCACTGGGTGTGGGGGAAAGGCGGTTGGATGGGTGTCAATGGAGGGATGGGAGCGTTGGACTTCGCCGGGGGCACCGTGGTCCATATTAGCTCTGGTGTGTCGGCGCTGGTTGCCGCGTTGATGTTTGGCAAGAGGATCGGTTACCCGCAGGAGGCGATGCCGCCGCATAATCTTCCTTTGAGCGTTATCGGCGCATCGCTTCTTTGGGTGGGTTGGTTTGGTTTTAACGCTGGCAGCGCTCTCGCCGCCGACGGCTTAGCAACGAGTGCTTTTGTCGCCACGAATACTGCAACGGCTGCGGCGACTCTCTCGTGGATGGCGATGGATTGGATCTATCGTGGTAAACCTACTGTGCTCGGAGCGGCGAGCGGAGCCGTCGCCGGACTCGTCGCCATTACTCCGGCGTCCGGTTTTGTTGGACCCATCTCTGCAATCTGGATTGGCATCGCCGGCGGTGTGGTTTGCTCCATCGCGTGTAGCTTAAAGCCCAAACTTGGCTATGACGACTCTCTGGACGTAGTGGGGGTTCACGGTGTGGGCGGTACCGTGGGCGCGCTAGCAACTGGGCTTTTCGCCTCCAAGGCGGTGAATCCGGCCGGAAATGACGGCCTCTTCTTTGGCAACCCCGGCCAGCTTTGGATTCAGTTTGTCGCCGTGATTGCTACCTGGATCCTTGCTATCGTTGGCACTGTCGTGATTCTTTCGATTTTGAAGGCGATCATGGGACTGAGGGTTACTAACGAAGAAGAAACGATAGGCTTGGACTTGAGCCAACATAATGAACGCGCATATGAATAAAAAATAATTGAATCACGCGCTGGCCCGAATGTAAGAATGTGATAACAGGATTGAGTTTTTCCGAATTATATTCCAAAAAATAATCGAGAGGAGTACCGCAATGGCCGTCAAGGACGCATTGGATTTAGTGAAGAAGAACAAAGTCGAGATCGTGGATTTTAAGTTTGTCGACGTGCCGGGACTGTGGCAGCACTTTTCGATTCCGGCGGCCGAGCTCACCGCCGATCTTTTTGAAGAAGGGATCGGCTTTGACGGCTCCAGCATACGGGGGTTTCAATCGATCAACGAATCCGACATGCTTTTAATCCCCGATCCCGACACCGCCATGATGGATCCGTTCACCGAACACCCCACGCTCAGTCTCATTTGCAACGTCATCGACGCGGTCACCCGAGAGTCCTACTCAAGAGACCCACGCTACGTAGCGCAGAAGGCCGAGAAATATCTCAAATCGAGCGGGATAGCCGACATCAGCTACTGGGGTCCCGAGATCGAGTTTTTCATCTTCGACAGCGTCCGTTTTGATCAGAGTTACAACCATGGATTTTACTACATCGACTCCGAGGAAGGTTTTTGGAACTCCGGCAACGGCGACAAACCGAATCTCGGCTACAAGATCCGCTACAAAGAAGGGTATTTCCCCGTTCCTCCCATGGACCAGTACCAGGATCTACGCTCCGAGATGGTCAAGAACATGGAGAAATGTGGGATCAAGATCGAAGTGCACCATCACGAAGTCGGCACCGCCGGTCAGACCGAGATCGACATGCGCTTTACGACCTTGGCCAAGATGGCCGATCAGGTGTTGTTGTACAAGTACGTGATTAAGAACACGGCGCGCCAGCGGGGCAAGGTG
>VBKE01000120.1 GCA_005879605.1 Deltaproteobacteria bacterium | reverse complement strand
TTTTACGGGAAAAAAATTGTGAATGACCGCCCTTGACAAAGCTTTCATAGATGAGCCGCAGGCGAAGAATCTAACGATTCCAGGTTCTTGTAAAAGCGAGATCCTTCGGCTAACGCCTCATCTATGACATTGCGACACTGTCTCAAAAGGGAAGATCACGATTTCCCCTCTTTGGCAAACTTTGGCAAAGAGGGGCCAGGGGAGATTTCGGCAAACACGCTCGGTTTCACATCCCCAGAAGAAATCCCTCTTAATCTCCCTTTGCTAAAGGGAGAAATTTTGTTCGTACCTCTTCGACACAATTCTAGCTACCGCGGCGGAAGTGGACCGTGATCGGCCATCTTCTTATAGAGCCCGACGATTTCGGGATCGCGCGGCAACTCCCGGATAGCGGTTTCCATCTCTTCTCCGGTGAGAGGGGTCGGATCGTTAGCCATGAGTTTTTTAAATTCCTTGTGGAACTCAGGATCCTTGAAAGCCTTGGCGATGGCCGCGCGTAGAATTTTCACGACTTCTGCGGGTGTTCCCAGCGGTAAGATATAAGGCCAGCGCGGGTAGAGAAACGTGCGAAACAGGTTTAGCAGTTGTCGCTCTTTTTCGTTCCTGGCAAACGTGTCGAGCTCCGGGACTTTGGGCAAACGTGGATCGAACTTCCCTTTGGGGATCGTGATGCTGGCGTGAACATTGAAGAGCCCCTTTTCGAACGCCTCGCGGTTTCGCTGTAAGATCGTATCCGCACCGTTGGCTCGCGCGTCCACTTCGCCCTTGGCGAGAGCGATGTCGAGTTCCGGGCCGCCGTAGCCGACGACCATCTTGGGATCTTTGAGGCCGAGCAAATAAGCGAACATGCGGCCGCTCACGAAGATCGGGTGGCCGACGGCCTGCGCGCCGATCCTGAGCCCGGTGGCTGCGCGCAGTTTTTCCAAGCTGTCGAGCCCCGCCTCTTTGCGGCTCACGAAGACATAGGGGTCGCCGCTCTCCGTAGAGCCCAGATAAATGAGCTTGTCGAGATCATACTGCGTTCCTGCTAGCCCGAGAATCGGACCCGCGACTAGGCCCGCGCCCACCGCGCCGATCGTAAACCCATCGGGTTTTGCAGTTGAATAAATATGATTCGCCGCCTTCCTTCCTGCGGCGCCGGGCATGTTCTCAACTACGATGGCCGGCTCTCCGGGAATATACTTTCTGAAAAAAGGGATGAGCGCTCTCGCCTGCATGTCGCCCGTGCCTCCGGGCTCGCCGCCCCGGATGACTTTGATGGTTTTCCTTTGGTAATAGGGAAGTTGAGAGAACGCAATGCTGGGCGCCGAACCCGAAGCCAGCAGCAGGAAAAAGATTGCGCCGCAGATTTTTTCGGATCGCATATCAGCCTCCTCGTTGTGGAAGACCGTCGCGCAGGGTATTTGTTAGCCGAAAAGAATTCCCGCGGGCCACCTCGTCTCCAGCATGTACTCGAAGAGACCCCAGAGCAGCCCATAGGTACAGGCTGTCATAATCAGTGAGGTGGTCCACTTTTCTCTCCCTTCAACGAGAGCGTAGAGGAAGATCAGGATGGGAAGGCTGACGACGATGCCCAACAACCAGATGCCCAAGGCGCCACCTATGAACCAGGCAAAAAAAGTTATCGTGCGCCGGAGCTCGACCTTCTTATCCAACTTGACATCATAGACCTCATCCATCTCGATGCCTCCGCTTCCTTCGCTCTGGCGCCGGTCCCATTGCGTTGCATCTCGGTAAAGCTGGACTAAGACCAAAAGGAGCCCGGGAATGGCCGCTACGTAGACCGGCATGATCTTGGCGATGTCGGGCCACCCCCAGCCGATCCAAGCTGCGGCCAAGAAAACCGCAAGAAAGAAAAGGTTTAGATTAGCTCTCATCTTGAGCCCCCGCCAGCGCTCCACTCAAAGGAGAGGACGAAGCTTTCTGTTTTGCCCTGAGCCTGCCGCGCAGCGTGAATACGAAAGACGTTGATGCGAGAATGAGTAGCACGACAACTGCCGGCCGTGTGAGCCAACTAAAACCGTAGCTCGCCACCGACCGGTAGAGATATTTCTCCATCAGGTCTCCCAAGACGAGGCCGAGAATCATAGCCGGTCGGGGATAAGCAAAACGCCTCATGAAATAGCCGAGGATGCCAAAGGCAACCACGACCAAGAGATCTGTGGGATCACGGTTGACGCTGAAGGCGCCCATGAGAATGAATATGAACATGATGGGAACCATGAATGTGTAGCGCACCTCGGCCAGCTTGGCGAGCTGTGCAGCGAGAAAAAAGCCGATCAGGGTGCCCGTGATTCCGGCAATTCCTTGAAGCCAAACCACACTATAGATCACGTCCACGTTCTTTTTCACCATTTCCGGACCAGGCAGATATCCCCACGCCAACAAGGCGACAATGAAAAGCGCTGTCACCACTCCCTGCGGGAATCCCAACAACAATGTGGTTACCAGATCGCCGCCATCTTTCGCGTCATTGGCGCTCTCGGGCGCGATCACTCCGCGCACGTCTCCTCTGCCAAAACTCTGACTCGCTCCCTTGCAGCTCTGAGCCGCGTGCCCATAGGCGAGCCAATCGACTACCTGCGAGCCGAGCCCGGGCACAATCCCGACCCACACGCCGACAAAACTGCAGCGCACCACGAGCCACCATTCGCGCAATGTGTCCTTGACCCCGTCGAATAAACTTCCCTTGAGCGGTACTGGCTGCTGCTCGACTCCGAGCTTGGTCAGAGCCAAATCCAGCGCCGAGGGAATGCCAAAGAGGGCCAAGGCGATGATGCTTATGGAGATGCCGTCCAGCAAATAGGGCTGGTCAAAAACAAAGCGCATGATGCCGCTTTGCGCCTGCTGGCCGACGGTTGCGAGGAGCAGACCAAAGGCCGCAGCAATGAGTCCCTTAATCGGGCGCCGGCCGGCGAGCACGGCGACCATGCTCAACCCCCAGAGCATGACGACGAAAAGCTCGGGCGAGCCCATCAGGTAGATCAAAGGCCTGGTCGCGGGTATCGCCAATGCAAGGGTCACAGTACCGATTAGACATCCCATGCCCCCCGCCATGAAGGAGGCCCCCAGTGCGCGGCGTCCCTCGCCTCGCTTTCCCATCGGGTAGCCGTCGAGCACGGTGGCCTGGGAGCCGGAGCCTCCGGGAATGCCAAAGAGGATCGGTAAGTAAGCCGCGCAAATCGCGCTCACCGAGCTTGCGCCAATGAGAAGAGCGATGCCAGTAATAGGTTCCCACTTTATGACAATCGGTAATGCGATGGCGTAGACAAGCGGCATTCCCAGCCCCTGAGGAGCCACGGCGGTGAAGGTGCCGATGCTGACCCCCAGCAACATCGCTAGCAAGACCTTGAGATGAAGGAGATTCAGGAATCCCTTTGCTGCCGCATCGAACAGCGAAATCTCCATATTGATTTTCCTTCCTAGGGTGCCGGGAGAGGGCCGGCACCTACGATCTTCTTGTAGATCTCGATGACCTCGACATCCGGCTTGAGCGCCTTGATAGCCGTTTCGATCTCTTGGCCTGTTACTGGAGCGAGATCATCACCGACGAGCTTTTTGTACTCGGACTGGTAAGCGGGATCATTAAAAGTCTTGCGCACTGCCTCCTTGAGAATATCCGCGCGATCCTTGGGCGTACCCGGGGGCAAGATATACGGCCCGCCGATGGTCCGCGAGGCGCGAAACATCTCGAGCACACCTTTGGTTCTTTCAGAGCGAGCAAAGGTGCTGATTTCAGGCAGATAGGAAAAATGCGGATGCTTTTTCCCTAATGGCGCTTCTAGAATGCTGTGAAAATCCATGAGCCCCTTTTCGACGAATTCTGGTGTACGCCGCAACAAGGTGTCCGCAAGGTTTGGCCGGGCATCCACTTCGCCACGTTGCAAAGCGAGATCGATCTCAGGGCCGGAATAGCCGGTGACGAATTTTGGCTCTTTGAGCGCAAAAATATAGGCGAATAGCCTGCCAACGACATAGATGGTATGACCCACGGCTTGAGCGCCGATCCTTACTCCCTTTGCAGCGCGAAGTTTTTCCACGCTGCTGAGGCCAGCCTCTTTTCGGCTATGAAATACATAGTGAGCTACGCCATCGGGCGCGCCGAGATAAATGAATTTACTGATGTCATATTCGACACCCGGCTCTTTTAACACGGCCAGCATCAAAAAGCCGCCCACCGGCGACGCGATAGTGAGCCCATCCGGGCGGGCTACCCGGTAAATATAGTTGGCAGCCTTTCGTCCCCCCGCGCCAGGCATGTATTCCGTGACAATCGTGGGCTCGCCCGGGATGTATTTCCTAATGAAGTGTGTCAGTGATTTTATTCTCATATCCAATGTCCCGCCCGGCTCAGTTCCTGCAATCACTGTGATGGTTTTACCTTGATAAAAAGAACCTTGGGCATTGGCGACTTCAGCGACTACGATGAGAAGGCCACCCAGACTGAAAACCACCAAAAAGTTTCTTCTCATGCCATCACCTCTCAACGGGGCGGCAGCACGCCCGCGCCCATTAGCTTTTTGAACAACTCGCTAACCTCAGGATCACGGGGAATCTCTCTGATGGTCTTTTCATGTGCTTCAGGCATGAGTGGCGTCGGATCATCGGCGGTGAGTTTTTTGTATTCTTTGTGAAATTCGGGATCAACATACGTCTTGCGAAACGCCTCCTGCATAATATTGACACGATCCTTGGGCGTACCAGGAGGAAGGACGAAAGGCTGGCCGGCAACCCTGAAGGCGCGCTGCATCGTCATAAGCTTGCGCTCCCTTGCCGATTTGGCAAAGCTCTCAAGCTCCGGCACTTGGGCGAAATTCGGATGTTTTTCCCCTTTGGGAACTTCAATCATCGCATGAAAGTTCACCAGACCTTTTTCGATCCAATCAGGGTTTCGCTGCATGACAGTGTCTGCGCTGGTTGCCCGTGCGTCAATTTCACCGCGCATTAATGCGGGGTCCAGCTCGGCTCCTCCGTAGCCGGTGACGAACCGTGGCGCTTTTAGACCAAGAATGTAGGCAAATAAACGGCCTTCAATGTACGTGGAGAAACCTACGGATTGACCTCCGATCCTAAGTCCGTCGGCAGCTCGGAGTTTTTCTATGCTGCTCAGCCCAGCCTCCTTCCGTGTTACAAAGATGGCGTGGTGGCTGCTGAACGGAGAGCCTAGATAGAAAAACTTATCGAGATCGTACAAAACCCCTGTTTCTCCAAGCAGAGCAGAAGAAACCATGCCGAGGCCCAGGTTTCCGATGGTAAGGCCGTCAGGGCGAACGGATTTGTAGATGTGATTGGCGGCCTTTCGACTTCCTCCGCCGGGCATAAACTCGCTAACGACAGTCGGATTCCCCGGAATATATTTCTGCAGGAAAGGCGTCATAGCCCTGACCCTCATGTCTCCTGTGCCGCCCGGATCGCGGCCTTGAATGATGGTGACGGTCTTGCCTTTGTAAAAGTCCGTTTGGGGGAAAACCGATGGGGGTAAAAAGCTGTTTCGTAAAAATACGAGAACTAGCAGAACCGAAAGTTTCTTTTTTGAACTCATGGAAACCCCCCTTTGGAACTGCCGCTGAAAATCAGGTACGGCTTAGCGGGCACGACGATTAATCGGGACAACCATCATTTTTCCACCTCGGTGGAAGCGGACCTGCCCCGGAAAAATTCTCGAGCAGATCTATCACTTCAGGATCGCGCGGCACACCCCTGATCGTTTTGCCAACTCCTCGGGCATAAGCGGCTCGAGTTCATCGCAACGAGTTTTTGGAATTCCCGATGAAACTCGGGATCTTTCAGAGCCTGGCGCATCGCTTCCTGAAGAATTTCTTTTCCAGGTTGTTTAAACCAAGTTCCTTTCTGGCGTAGATGGTTTGGTGGCCAACAGTTTCCGGCGCGCCGAGGTAAATGAACTTGTCGATATCATACAGCACGCCGCTTTCGCCCATGATGTGCAGGGCGATGACACCACTGCCCATGGCGCCCACGGTAAGCCGTCAGATCGAGCGTTGCGGAACAAATAATTCGCCGCTTTGCGACCGCCGCCTCCGTCCATATACTCAGTCACGATCGTCGGATTTCCCGGGATGTGTTTGCGGAGAAAGGGGACCAAGGCTTTAACCCGAAGGTCTCCTGTTCCTCCCGGAGCGGTGCTCACAATAAGCGTCACAGTCTTGCCTTGATAGAAGGGAGCCTGGGAAAACCCATAACCCGCCAGCGGAGCGAGCGAGATAAATGCCGTCCCAAGAAACAGCGCGATCGATTTCGGGATGATTTCTAACCTCGGGTGGGTTTCGCATTTGACTCGAAATCCGCAACTGCGTGAACGTCGATGAGCTTTTTTCATCTCTAAACGGAATGGTCTGATCAACATCAGATCCTCCCGCGTAACTCTTACCGCGGCGGCAGAGGCCCGGCAGCGACGAGCTTCTTGAAAAGCTCGATCGCTTCAGGATCGCGGGGAATTTCTTTGATTGCCCTCTCATGATTTTCGGGCAGAAGAGGCGAAGGCTCGTCGGCTGTAAGTTTTTTGTATTCGCGGAAAAAATCGGGATCTTTATAGGTTTTCCGAAAGGCATCCTGGAGAATTTCTACCCGATCCTTAGGTGTGGCAGGAGGAAGAACAAAGGGGGTGCCGCTAACTCTAAAAGCACGCTGTAACGCAACGACCTTGCGTTCTCTGTCCGATCGGGCAAAGCTCTCGATCTCGGGAAGATGGCTGAACTGCGGATGAGGGTGCTTATCGCCCTTGGGAGTTTCCATGATCGCGTGAATGTCCACCAAACCCTTTTCGAGCCAGTCAAGGTTACGCTGGAGGATAGTGTCGGGGCCCGTGGCTCTCGCGTCGATTTCACCACGCATCAGAGCCGGATCGAGTTCAGCGCCCCCATAGGCAGCGATGAACTTTGGCTCTTTAAGACCGAGAAGGTAAGCGAACAGGCGACCTTCATTGTAGGTTGAGAAACCCACCGATTGGGCCCCAATCTTGATTCCAGAGGCGGCTTGGAGTTTTTGTATGCTGCTTAAGCCGGCCTGCTTCCTGCTCACAAAGACGGCGTGATAGGTGCTATACGGGGACCCAAGATAGAAGAATTTATCGATGTCATACAGGACTCCCGATTCTCCAAGAATGGCCAGGGAAACCATGCCGGAGCTCAGGTTCCCGATGGTGAGTCCGTCAGGGCGTGCTGATCTGTAGATGTGATTTGCCGCTTTTCGACTGCCACCGCCGGGCATATACTCGCTCACAATAGTCGGGTTTCCCGGAATATATTTCTGCAAGAAAGGGAACAATGCTTTTACCCGCAAGTCACCTGTTCCGCCAGGATCCCGGCCTTGAATGATGGTGACTGTCTTGCCGTGATAAAAGGGCGTCTGCGGCAGAGCTGCTTCCGGGGCAACCAAGAAAGAGACTAGAAAAGCAACCATCAAGGTCTTGTTTAAGGCTCTAACCTGACCTGTTTTTAGTTTCATCACAGACCTCCTTCACAAAAAAATTTCGATCTAGCGCACTGGAGGCGCCCTGTGCTTTCAAACTCTTGCAAATGGCGATGATCACCGGCGAGAGGAAAGCGGTCTGATATTGACTGCAGCGTTTAAGCAGGAAATCGATGCATGGGCTCGCGCGCCGATTTTGGAGCGGCCACTGCCGCTTGACCTGTAGGACAGCAGAATCAAGATGTAACAAACGACCTTCCGAGATTTCCGAGCCGTCAGTTTCCAAGCACGTTTTTTACCCGCGCAATGACACCAGGGGGTTGGTTAATTATGGTCTCTGCCAATTTCTGCAGCTCTTCCCCGCTCATCGGTTCGACTTCCATCTGGCCCTTCTTGGCTTCGTCCAGGAGTTGCGGATCGGCCATGGCTTTTGCGTGGGCAGCGCGCAGGATTTTTACCCGTTCTTTCGGCGTGCCCGGAGGCACCACCCAGGGCCTGCCAAAGTCGCCGCCGCGCAGAATCACGTCGGCGACGCGACGGCCCTCTTCCGGGGTCTTTTCTTTGTCGAAGATTTCGTAGATCGTTGGAGCCTCTGGAATCCGCGGATCCCGTTTTTGCCCGCCGAAGAGCAGCACGTTGACAAAGTTTCTTTTGCGCCAACTCATAAAGGGCTCGCGCCCGAAAAATGGGGCTGCGGTCATGCCGCGGCATTGCACCTCTCCCTTTTCCACCGCGAGATCGATCTCGCTCCCGCCGGGATAACCCAGGACGGTGTTGATTTTCAGCCCGAGAGTGTCTTCAAGCAGACGCGCCAGAATATAATCGGTCCCGGCAGTGCCGGTGGAACCGCATTTGGGCGGCGTGCTGGCCTTGCGAATGTCTTCCACGGATTTGTAGGGAGCGTCACTACGCATGTACAAAAGCACATCGCTCTTTTCCGGAGAGCCGATCCAATTGAATTTCCGCACGTCGTACTGGACCTCCTTGCGACCCACGAGTTGATCCAGGTACAGGCCGTAGGAAAGCATGCCAAGCGTCAAACCGTCAGGCTTCGCGACGCTATACATGTGGTTGGCGGCTATCAGCCCACCGGCACCGGGCATGTTTTGGACGATGATCTCCGGGTTACCTGGAATAAATCTCGGCACGTGACGGCCCAAAAGGCGAGACCACCGATCGTAAAAACCGCCGGAAGTAAATCCCACCACGATCTTGATCGTTTTACCTTGGTAGAATGACTCGTCTTGGGCTGACAGACTTTGTTTGTTTGCAAGGAGCAGCGCTGCACACAAGAACACTCCGAATCCGTTCATTCTTCTCATGAGTTCTCCTTTCCGGTCTATTGCCGCTTGGAGAAGAAAAAAGAGGCGTGAGAAAACTTTTGTCTCTAACCTCGCTGCAAGGCTCGCTTTTGTAATGCCGGCGCGTTCTCCTCGGCTTATTTGCCCAACAGCTTCTTCATCCGGTCGATGACTTCCGGAGGCTGCACGACAATGTCCTTTGCCAATTTCTCTAGCTCTTCACCCGCTTTGGGTTTGATCTCAAGATTCCTTCGTTTTGCCTCGGCTAAGAAGTCCCGATCACTCATTGTTTTCGCGAAGGCCTCACGCAGAATTTTGAATTGATCCGCGGGAATGGCGGGCGGAGCCACATAGGGCCGTCCGAAAATATTGGACGCGAGTACCACATCAGCCAGACGTCGATCGTTTCCGGTTGTCTTATACTGGTCCATCAGCTCATAAAGGGTCGGCAGGTCGGGCAAGCGTTCATCCCGCTTGCGCCCCGTCTGGATGAGAAGACGGGCGAATCCGTTCTTGCGCCAGCTCTGGTAAGGCTCGCCACTGAACCAGGCGGTGGTCGTAAATGCGCGGCATTGAGCTTCATTGCGCTCCACGGCCAGATCCATTTCCGGTCCGCCCGGATAACCCAGGATGATATTAAACTTCGTTCCGATGGTTTCTTCCAAAAGCTTCGGCAGATAGTGACCGGTAGTGCCCGTTGCCGTGGCCGTACATTTCGGAGGGGTGGAAGCGGTGCGCACATCATGAATCGTCTTGTAGGGAGTGTCGGTTCGCATATAAATCACGTGATCCGACCAATCGGGGCTACCGAGCCAGTTGAACTTGGCCCAATCAAATTGAACTTCCTTACGTCCCGCAAGCTGATTGAAATAAAGCGCCGGATTGATCGACGCGATGGTCAAGCCGTCGGGCTTGGCAACTCCATGAAGAAAGTTGGCGGCAACAATAGAACCGCCGCCCGGCATGTTTTGGACGATGAAGTTCGGATTCCCGGGAACATGTTTGCCGAGATGTTGGGCGATGAGTCGTGCGTAGGTGTCATAGGCGCTCCCGGCGGTGGTTCCCGAGATAATTGTGACTGTTTTTCCTTGATAAAAATTGGCTTGCGCTGGGTCAGGCCGCAGTAAAAAAACCAGAAACGGGACCACAAGTAGAATCGTCTTCATAAGTCCGCCCCTTTCATTCGCTTAGTTACTAGCGTGTCTTTTTCGGCTGCTCTTCTTCGCCGTCGATTGAAGCCAGATGAGTCTGAAACTCTGCAAGCGTAAATACGGGTACCTTGGGAATGGCTTGCGCAATGACCGAAGCTGCAATCGAGTTTCGTTCTGTACTTGCTGGATCGATGATAACGATCATCTGTATCGAGGGCCTGATGTCCCTGACAGTCAAAATCGTCTCCACCAAGTCCATTTCCTTCCCTGTGGAAACGAGAACGACCGCATCAAAGATTCCCCGACGGATCTTATAAACAGCCCGGCCGCCATCGCTGACTTTTGTCACAATGCATCCGGCGCTGGTAAGGCACTTTTTCACAGCCTCACAGCTTTCCGAACAAACCAGCAAGGTTCTGTCAAAACCGCGCACCATCTAACTACCGAAACAAGTATTGCCTATCGTTCTGCTGGTCGAAGCCGTCGTTCTGGAGGCCGACTGTCCCTGGCTCAACTCGGGTAGGCAATCAGGATGCCAGCGATGCAAGCGGTGACCCGGGATCAGATACGTCTAAAAATTCTAAGGGAATTGTGTTTGGGAAGGAGTCCAATGCGAGAGGTTCATGAGTGTGCATAAAATCACACCTTCGTTTGGCGAGTGTGAAGATACTTCACACGGCAGGCTGTATGAACTTAGAAGCGCAACGAGCAAAGACCACTGGTGGGAATAATTTCTGGAGGAGGCTTAAACCTTTTAGATCCTAAAGTAGTCCGTGCTTTTTGAGTTTGTCGTAAAGCGCACGGCGACTGATTCCGAGACTCTGAGCTGCCTCTTTTTTGTTTCCTTTCGTTGAGCCAAGGGTCATCAGGATGAATTCCCTCTCGACAGCATCCAGAGTCATGCCAGCATGAATTGGAAAATGCTGGCGGGCGGCATGGGTTTCCGCAGTAGCTCTGATTCTCTGTGGAAGAAGATCAGGCGTTAACTCTTCGGCCTTGGCCATCAAGACCGCGCGTTGAATGACGTTTTTCAATTCCCGTACGTTTCCCGGCCAAGAGTAACTCCTGAGACAACGCCAAGTTTCCCGCGCTACGGCGCGCACATTTTTCTTGTAGATAGCGTTGAAATGAGGAACGAAATGATTGGCCAGGAGTGCGATGCCTCCCGGACGTTCCCGAAGAGCCGGCACATGAATGTGGAAAACCTCAAGACGATAGAAAAGATCCTCTCTGAATCTTTTCTGTTTGACCGCTTCTTCCAGATTTTCATTGGTCGCGGCTATGACTCGAACGTCGGCACAAATATCCTTCTCTCCTCCAACTCTCCGAAAGGTCTTGGTTTCTAGAACTCGGAGAAGGCTCACTTGCACCTTCTCACTGATCGCGCTGATTTCGTCGAGGAAAATGGTCCCACCGTGGGCTTCCTCGAAACGTCCCTTGGTGGTTTCAGTCGCGCCCGTGTAGGCGCCTCTTTCGTGGCCAAAAAGTTCGCTGGCGATGAGTTCGGAAGGCATCGCGCCGGTGTTGACAGCGATGTAAGGGCCGTTCCTTCGCCTGCTTCTTTTATGGACCGCAGACGCCACCAAGTCCTTGCCCGTGCCCGTCTCACCGGTGATCAAAACGGCTATGTCCTCCGACGCCGCCTCAAGAATCCGTTGAAAAACCTCACGCATAGGCAAGCTCGCTCCGAGCATGCCCTCGAACTCCAACGGAACCGGTATCTCACGATGAAGGCCGTACTCGGCCCGTGAGATTTGCTGATGCAAAGCTTCGGAGACGACCGCGCAGATCTCATCTTCGTCCAGCGGCCGCATGAGTGTTCGGTGCGCGTAAGTTTTGAGGCGATCAATGGGAAGGGGTCCGTCCTGATCCGTCACAACAATAAGGTAAGTTCTGCTTGAGTCCTTAGTCAGCAGGTCAAGTAGCTCAAGACCCTTGGATTGTTCCGTTTTCGATGCAGCGGCATCCCAGATCAGAACGTCATATCCCCCTGAATTCAACTTTTCCCTAGCTCCTGCAATGAGGGGCGTCGCATCCAGAGAGATGTGATCTGCTGAGAACCGCTTTTTCAGCAGTGCCTGGATATTTGCCGTTTTTTCAACGACCAGGACTTTTGGCATACGTCTTTGGTGTCTCTCTCTATCAGATAAATTTACCATAAGTCCAGTCGGCTCCTACACAGGTCTTTCAAGTGCCCACCGCCTCTTAAGCCTTAGACGGGCTGCCAATTGAAGACTGCGAGCGATAAAAGCGGGTAAACAAAAGGGGGTCCGCATTCTCTGGGGGACCGCGACGGTGAATTCGCCCCCCCGGCCCGCCTGTACTCGCTACTGCGAAGTTGCTTTCAGGCGATTCGGAAAATCTTCCTCTACTGGGGTGACGTCAAGGGGAGAAACGTTGTGGCGACCACCAACGAAATGCTCCGGCGTGGACCGGCCATGGGGCGTCAGCTTGCTCGGCGAATGGAAGGGGAACTTTGCTAGGGGATACTCGGGTAACGAAGAGTCCTCAGGGTCTGGAGAAGCAGCTTACTCCAACTCCTTTTTCCACTTCTCGCTGATCTTTTTTCTCAAATCCGGGCTCAAAGCGTTGACGGGTGGGAAGCGATCTTTCCAGGCGTAGGGACGAGTCGCGTTGAGAATTGCTCGGCTGTTGACAAAGTTACCGGCGTCGCGCTGGTCGGGGTGCATGGCGGGATCGAGCGGCGTGCTCCAACAGCCGTCGATGATGCTGATGGCGGTCTTGGGATCGCAGCGGGTGGAGACCGCCCAGATGACGTCTCCCAAATTCGAGGGGTCGATGTCTTCGTCGACGACGATGACGAAACGGCCGTGATAATTGCCGGCGCGGGAACCGAGCGCGGCGATGCCGGCTTGTTGCGCGTGGCCGTGATAGCGCTGCTTGACCGAAACGATGATGAACGGTGCGCCGCCGGCGGCGGCGGATCCGCCGACGTAACACCACACTCCCTTGATATCTGGAACGTCGGCCTTGTCGAGATAATTCCAGATTGCCGCGGCGCCAATGGGAACGCCGAAAGTAATAAAGGGCGGCCTCATCGGTGGCGCTCCGGCGAGAATCGGATCATTGCGATAATAGAGTTTCTTGACGCGAATGACCGGTTCGTTGGCTGCGCCGTGAGCATAGTAGCCCGGCCACTCGCCGAAGGGCCCTTCCGTCTGAACTTGCTC
>VBKE01000119.1 GCA_005879605.1 Deltaproteobacteria bacterium | reverse complement strand
GAAGAAAGACGGTTTCCTCGGGGAAATAAATCAAGTCATAAAAGCCGACACTCTTGGGAATCGACGAGGCGATGCTCAGAGAAGCCTGATTATTCACGTGAATGTCGGCCTGCAAAGCCTTCGCCGCGCTGTTTTTGGAATCTGGTTTTCCGTACTCCGACTCGGGCACGGCAACCGCATGCGCCGGCGCGAGGGCGGAGTAGGGCTCCAGGGTTGCGATGTCGCCGTTTTTGAGCCTGCGCAGACCTCCTTGGCCTTTAGTGGTGCTGTTGACAATGAGGCCAACTTGAGGGGCCCAGGTTGATAATTCCGATTCGGCCACCGCGCGGGCAGGGCGCCCATTCTTACGAATCTCGGATGCTAACGCCTGGGCGTGCTCGAGGTTGCGGTTGCATATGAGGAGTTCCCGCTCTTTCAAGAGTTCGCTAACGCGGAAAGCGACGGCGCGAGCGGCACCGCCGGCGCCGAGGAGCAACCCGTCCATACCAGCGAAAGATTCAAGAAAACTATTTTTTTCTCCGGGCTGCGTTTTTAAGATGCTTTCTACAAAACCTTCCCCATCGGTGTTGTAGCCGATCAATCGGCCGTTTTCCGCGCGGACGATGGTGTTTACGGCTTGGACGCGGGCCGCGCCCGGGTCCAGTTCGTCCAGATATTCCATGATTCTGAGCTTGTGCGGAACCGTGACGTTGACGCCCAGCACACGCTCCGAAGCCCGCATGGCCGCTGCCAGGTCTTTCAGCCGCCGTTCTTCGACGTCGAAGGGCAAATAGATCGCGTTCATGCCCAGGTGACGAAATGCCGCGTTCCACAGGGCGGGGCTCTTAGAGTATAGGGAGGGTGCGTCGCCGATGACACCCGCAATGCGACGGTCACCGATGGCGACCGGGTCTATTTGATTGGCGATACAGGTCCGAATCGCGGCTATGTCGTTTTGAGAGGCCATCGAGCGCGGCTCCGGAATATCTCAGAGTTATATCCCGGGCCGCATTTTCGCAACTGACGGAAGGAACGAAAAACTAAAGGCGGCGTTTTAGTGAACGGGCTTAATCGCCAGTTTATCTTCAGAATAACAGAGCAACGATTTCTTATCGTTCACGACGGTTTCGAGCACAACGTCGCGTCCCCACAATTGGCGGAGATACTGAAGGGTTTTCTCGGCGTACTCGATTTGGAGATCGCGGCCGTCGTGGTAGTGCTTGAGAAAAAGGCTACGATTGTTGTTGTAGTCGGCGTCTTCGACTTTGATGACCGGAATTGTTCCCGTGCCGACGTTTTGCAGTAATGTATCTTTGATCGCCTGCCAGTTCTCTTGGTCGGCGACGCGGCTCACGACCTTTTCGTTGCCACGAGACTGATACTCAAAAAGATTGAGTTCACGGATGAGCTCCTCGGTGAGATAGCGGCGGAGAAAAGAACTGTCCCGCTCGACTTCGCGAACTTCTATGAGTTTTTCGCTGGCGGTTTCCTTCTTCGGTCCGAATTCTTTTACTTCCTCCGGACTCGGATGGGTCCAGCGTTTTTCTATGTCTTCCCAAACTTTCATCCCGACGTAATAGGGATTGATGCCGCCGGGGGTGGGGCTTAGGACCTGTGTATGCCGGACGAAAAATTCCAGTCTCAGGCCTTGAGGCAGATCTAAGGCTTCAAGGATGCGTTTATGCCAGAAACTGGCCCAGCCCTCATTCATGATTTTGGTTTCAATCTGCGGGATAAAATACTGGGCTTGTTCATGGACCATCGTCAGGAGATCCCTCTCCCAATCGGCTAGTTGAGGATTATGGTCGCGGATGAAGAGCAGAATATCTTCCTCCGGGTACAGCGGAACCTTATCCAGGTCGGGTGACACCCAGTCTTTACGCCGATGGATCGATTGAAACGGGTCGGTCGAAGGCTTCGAGTTTTCGAGCTTGGCTATCCTTTGTTCCGTTTCCGTTTGTTTGCGGATGGAAAGATTGCGCCGGCACTGCAGAGATAGAGCATGGGCAGCATCCAGAATGCGCTCTACTTTCTCCAGACCGATGCTCGGATCTTCAACGTAATGACGCACCCGGTTGGCGTGGGCCTTGAAAGTCTCGATGGTGAATTCCGCCCGGATCGTGCGAAACGTGAAATTGTTCTTAAAAAAATCGTTGTGGCCGTAAACGTGGGCGATCGTCAGAATCTGCAAAGCCAGGGTATTGTCGCGCATGAGATAGGCGATGCAGGGATCGGAGTTGATCACCATCTCATAGGGCAGCCCGCTCAGGCCATAATCGTAAAGCGTTTTGAGTTTTTCGTAGGCCTTACCGTAGGACCAGTGTGGGTAATGGGAGGGCATCCCGGAATAAACCATGTAGGAGAGCATCTCCTCATAATCACAGATCTCGAACTCCTGCGTGTAGGGATCCAAGCCGAACCGTTGAACCAGCTCGACGATCCGCTGATTCCATTCCTGCAGATCTTCAACGGCGTAATTTGCGGCCATAATGGAAGCGGCTAAGCTGCGTCGTCACGCACGCGGTCCTTTGCCAGAAACGTTTTAAAAGAAGGCCAGATATCTTCTTTGCGTTGAATCTGAACGGTTTGGAAGTTGGACTCTTCGATCTGAGAGAAAAACTGGATCATGCTGCTGCCGTAATAACCCGAACCCAAAGGCTTGATCTCGCCGTAGCCAAACAGGTTCGAAACCTGAGCCAGCTCCGTAGCGGCTTTGAGCGCTGTGGCATTGTCGGATTCGAAGTTATCGCCGTCGGAACAATGAAACGCATAGACGTTCCACAGAGCCGGATGGTATCTTTCATTGATGATTTCCAGGGCTTTGAGATAGCCGGACGAAATAAACGTTCCGCCGGATTCGCCTTTGTGAAAGAATTCCTCCTCGGTGACCTCGCGCGCCTCCGTATGGTGCGCAATGAAGACGATCTCGACATTTTGATAGCGCGTCCAGAGAAATCGATAGAGCAAGAAGAAGAAGCTCCGCGCCAGGTATTTTTTCATCGTGTCCATGGATCCGGAAGTGTCCATGATACAGAGAACTACCGCGTTCGATTCGCGGCGCGTTTCTGTGACGGTATGATGATACCTTAAGTCGTCCTGGTGAAAGGGGAACCGGCGGTCCTGCGCTGCGGTGATGTCCACCCGCTGGGAGGCTTTTTTGCGTTTTACCCGCGAGCGCGCAGTGCGCTTTTTGTCCAACCGAACGCGGATGCCCTTCTTTCTGTATCCTTTCTGGCGAAGCTGCCGTTCGGTCTCCATCTGACGCAGATGCTTTCGTTCGAGGTCCGGCAATTCAAGATCCTCAAACATCACCTCGACAAGCTCGTCCAGACTCACCTCGGTTTCATAATAGTCGACGCCTGCCTGATCTCCCGCCTGGTGCCCTTGCTGACCCTCTTTGCCCTTGCCGACGGTCTGGCCGGGTTGAACTTCCCCATCGCCTCCTTGGCCGACGCCAGGGACGTTTTCGCCGTACACGAAGCGGTATTCCTTGACGCCGCGAATGGGCACTTTGATGATCCGATTATTGTCCTTGCCGATGATCGATTCCTCGGCAATGATGTCGGCGATGTTGTTGCGGATCGCCTCGCGGACTTTTTGACGATGGCGCAGGCGGTCGCCGGCGCTGCGATCACTACGCTGCCCGGATGAAGGATGATAGGGTCGAAAGATCGTTTCCACTTATGTCCAATGGCTGAAGCGATTCAAAGGGCGAAATATCCTCGCCGGCTAATCTTTCCAGAGATTATTCGCCGCGTACTTGAGGACCACGTCGACGCAGCTGGGGCAGTAGCCGTGGTCGAGAAGATTTTTCACCATCGCGTTGTACTTGTCCGACTGCTCCTCATCGCGCATCCTGGATTTGGTGATGACCCGACTCAAGTCTCTCACGGATGTGATCAGCTTCTTTTCAATCGCCTCTTTGAGTGGCTCGTAGCTCCGGTAATCGATCTTTTCTCCCCGTCGGTTGGCCGCCCACAGATAGGCAATGACTTCTTGACGGAATCCGTCGGCCGCTGAGCCGATAATAGCGATCTGCTCCTCGATGGACTTCATGAAGCCTTCGTCCGGAGCCAATTCTTCCCTGGTATTGCGATCCTTGACCTTGCTCTTGTTCACGTAGGCTTCGGCATGATCAAGATAGTTTTGGAACAACACCTCGGCCTGCTCCTGATAGGAATAAACAAACGCTCGGGTGATCTCTTTTTCGAGAATTTCCAAGTACTCCTTGTGCAGGGTGTCCTGGAGGAATTCTAAATATTGCTTCCGGGTGTCGTCCGAAAGGTCGGCTTCCTTGACCATATTGATGAAGGCTTCACGAACGTTGATGGGATTGATGCAATTGCCCGCTGTGTTGTCAGAAAGGGCGTTGTCCAATGCCTTCATGATGAAACGCGTCGAGATGCCGCTCATGCCTTCGCGTTTGGCGGACTCGCGTAACTCCTGAACATCGACTTTTTTGGTTCTGCCTTTTTCCACGACCTCTTCGCCGTTGTAGAGCCTGAGCTTGCTCATCAGATCACATTTGCTGGTGGGCTCGAGGCGGGAAAGGATGGCAAACATGGAGGCGATCTCCAGCGTATGCGGCGCCACGTGCGCGCGGAAGTCAGAATTGCGGATGATCTTCTGATAGATCTTTACCTCCTCCGACAGCCGCAGGTTGTAGGGCACCCGAACGACGACGATGCGATCGAGAATCGCCTCGTTGGTGTGGTCGGCCTTGAACTTTTGCCACTCCGCCTCGTTGGAATGGGCGACGATGACGGTATCGACGTAAACCAAACCATGCCGGCCCGGCGCTGGAACCACTTTTTCCTGTGTCGCCGTGATCATGCAGTGAAGATATTCGATCTCGTTCTTAAAGACCTCGATGAACTCGACGATCCCGCGATTGCCGATATTCAGCGCGCCGTTAAGTTCTAGGACCCGTGGATCGCCTTCGGAGTAGAGGTCCAACTTGGAAATATCTTCGCTGCCGATGAGGACGGAGGTGTCCTGGTTATTGGGGTCGACCGGGGGCACGACTCCGATGCCGATCCGCGCTCGTTTGGAGAATTCCACGGTGCCGATGGGAAACTCTTCATATCGGCCGCCAAACTCTTCCTTTAATCGATAGCGGCACACGGGGCAAAGATCACCCTCGAGGTGAACGCCCAACATCTTTTCAAATTCCTTTCTCAGGTGGCGCGGGATCAGGTGGAGTGGATCCTCGAACATCGGGCACCCTTCGATGGCGTAAAAGGGCTCGCTGTCTTCCAAGCCGCGGTGAAGCTTCTCAACCAAAGAGCTTTTCCCCGAACCAACCGGCCCCATGAGATACAAGACCTGGCGGCTGTCTTCGCCTTTGAGAGAGGCGGCGTGAAAGTAGCGCACGATCTGGGAGACGGTCTTTTCGATTCCGAAGAACTCATCCGCAAAGAAATCGTAGACTTTGATGGACTCATCTTTATAAAGACGCCTGACATGGGGATCGCCGCTGTCCTGGATATCCCGGACACCGACCTTCATAATCACGTCGTACAGTCGAGCATGGGCGAGCTTGGCGATGGAAGGATCTGCCTTGACCTCGTCCAGATACCCCAACAGATTGCCGCGCCAGGATCGCGCTTGATGAAGGTCACGGTCTTTCTTAATGAGCTTTTCAAAATCTTTGTTATTGTCCATTCCAGTGGCCTCCCCTTTCGAAATTGATTCGCACGGTTGTGTACAGCAGAACGCAAACCGAGCCGCGTGTCAGAGACGGGGTCAGTAACAGTAATGCACGATGAATTCGATCGCGGAGAATGAGTGCCGAGAGCACGGTTGTGGATTCGTGCATCACCTTGATCGGAGGAAATGGCTAAAAAACGAGGAAACGCTAAAAGCGGATTCAGAGGAGTATCCGGTGAGTATCAAGGCTTGCATGCGACCTCCTTTGTGATGTCTTTCTGGGTCGGCTAGCCGCTCTTGTTCTCTGAACTTAGACGAAGCCACAGAGCTCATTCTTCAGTATACCCTGTTCCCACTGGGGTATTGAACCGCTGTTTAGAGTGAAAGTCAAGGAATTTCCCTAGCGGAGTGGATTCTCATCTGACGTGATGAGTGCCGGTTATCATCAGGCAATTTGTCTGTTACACTAAGTGAACCCCGAAAATTTCTGGTGATGTGGGTTTAGGAGCGAGGTTGATTCTATGAGACAGGAGTCTCTCCAGATAGAACCGGGCCTAAAGTGGTATGCGATTCGCACCAAACCCAACAGAGAGAAAGAGGTTGAGAAACGATTGTCGGCTCTCAATTTAGGAGTCTTCCTTCCCTGGATGCGGACGCGCCGGAGAATCGGGACTCGATTTCATTGGGTGTTGGTGCCGCTGTTTCCGGGTTATCTCTTTTGTCGGCTGGATATTGTTATTTCGGGAAAGGCGGCGCGTTATTCACCGGGAGTCAAAGATTTCCTTACCTTCGGTAATCGGATTGCCGACATCGGAAGCGACATTATTCAAGGTTTGCGGGAACGGTGTCCGGATGGAGTCGCACAGATCGAACCGGTCACCGCGAAGACCGGCGATACAGTGAGAATCAATGAAGGGCCGTTCTCCGGACTCGACGCAGTTTTTGAGCAGTCTCTCAAAGGCAGCGAGCGCGTGGCGGTATTGCTGGAAATTCTCGGCCGTCAGACCAGGCTTGTATTACCGAGTGAGACCATCGCAAAGATTTAGCCCTTGTCCCCCCTCCCAGTAGCAGGCTCTCCTGCTTATTCGTCCCCTAGCCTTGACCTCACCGTAAGACGGTTACCCTATCGGGTCCCGCCAATGGCGCGGGATTCTACAGTTATCCCGCATCTCAGTTGTCTCGGAGATTCAGACCTCAATTGTCCTGACTGGGTCTTTCAAGTGTGAGGCTCATTTCCGCCCGGGGGAGTGAAGGCTGCAGGCGGGGGGGCGAAGAAGTAAAGAGTTCCACGACAGACCGTAACCCTTGGAGTATGCACCCTTTGGGGTCGATGTGGGTGACCCTCAAGGTACAGGCCCACAGGCCGCTGCCGTAAGACTCGCTCGCCGAAGCACGCATAGAGAAAGGCCGAGCGTGAGAGAGTCGAGGTTTGGAAAATAGGACAATTGAGACAGAGTTCCCTTGACGGGTTCGTGCCGGCTTGATAAAGGCGATGCGTTTAGATCGATCCTAAAGGCGTTCTTCCAGAGGGAGGACTGTATGGGCCACCAAAGCTACCAGCGACGAGTCCTACTTGCGGTGATCGCTTTTCTTGCTGTCGGGCTCATCGCGCAGACGATCAACTCTTCGGTTCAGTGGATTCATAAGCCCTTCCCGGGCTTCTTCGTGCACGAGAATTTGACGGTGGGCCCTTACTTCCTTCCTCAATGGAGTGGGTCAGTAGCCGGGCTCAAGTCCCTCGATCGCGTGATCGCCGTCAACGGTCAAGTGCTACGCCAGCGGCTTGAGCTGTACGAGATCGTTAAGAATTCGCCCGCCGGCTCTAATTTTCATTACCGAATCGTCCGCAATTCGCAGATCCTGGAACTCACCGTTCCATCGATGAACTTCCTGCTTCACGACTGGTTTCTAAGCTTTGGCGTTTACGTGGTGATGGGAATGGCGTTTGTTCTTATAGGAATTGCGCCTTACTTTTTTCGCGCATCTTCTCCGGCCGCGTTACCGCTTTGTTTCATGGTGCTGGCGGTCTTCGTCTGGTTTGAGACGACATTCGATTTCATGACTGCGGGAACATTGGCAAAGGAAATGCGCATCTTTGGTTTGACGCTGACGCCAAGCGCTGGGATTCACCTGGCATTGCTGCTGAAAACGGGTCGACCGCTGCGGCGATCGCACCCGGTTTATCTCGCCGTCATCTACGGAATTTCGTTGGTTCTTGGTTGCTTGAACAGCGTCATGTTTTTTGGCCCGACCGAAAGCTGGATTCATGTTTTCCAGGTCGCTTATTTTTATGCTTGCGCTGGCGCACTAGGCTTTTTGGCGATCATTTGGTCGGCGCTTCGGGGAGCCTCGGGAAATTTGGAACGATCAAGGCTACGGGTGATTTTCGTCGGCGGTGTGCTTGGATTCCTGCTCCCTACGCTTGGCACCGTCCTGACGAGTTCCCTTGACTGGGCTATTCCCTACAACTTGGCTTTGGTCCCAACGGTTTTCTTTCCTCTTTCTGTCACCTATGCACTCTTAAAATACAGCCTGTTTGAGCTCGGCAATGCTTTAAAAGTTGCATTAAGTCGGATCGCCTTGATGGCGCTTCTGTTGGGGATGTATGCGGCCGTAGTTTTGCTGATACGCCCCTGGATTGGCGTTTATGAAAGCGATCCGCTCGTGCCGCTTTTCTTTTCGGTGCTGGTTGTTTTGGTTTTCAATCCCTTGCTGGGTTGGATTGAAAAGGTGATCGATCGATATATCTACCGACAGGATTATGATCCTGCGCGAGTGCAAAAAGAAGTAAGTCTATTTCTTCGATCTCTGGCCAGCGCGCCGATCCTTGCGAATGGTTTCATTCAACGGCTATGCGCACGCATTGGGATTGAAGCTGCAACGCTCGCCTATCGGCCCCAAGGCTCTAGTCAGTTTTTGATGGCCGCGACTGACGGAGCGGAAACAGACCTGGCTGGCATTGCCGGCAGAGTTCAGAGTTTGTCCGAAGAGCCTATCGGCAGCCACTCCCACGGGCTATCCCGCGGTGAGGTGACAAACCATCCCAGATTTCGAAAAAGCCGCGGCGTTTTGCTCGAAGTGTTTGACCAGCTGAACTCAGAATTGATGATTCCATTGATTTTCGAAGGAGAGGTCCGCGGCTTGGTCGCGTTTGGTTCGAAACGGTCGCGCAAAGAATACAGCGCCGAGGACCTACGCTTATTGGGAACCTTGACCGATCAGTTGGCGCTTTCGTTGGAAAACGGCCGGCTTTATGAACAATCGGTAGACGCCCGCAACCGGGCCGAAGCGGCGAATCAGAGATTGATTGAAGCGGATCGCGTCAAGAAACAATTTGTCGCCAACATCTGCCACGAACTCAGGACGCCTGTGAGCACGATCATCGGTTATAGCGAAATACTCCTCGATCACAATTTTAGCAGCGATGCGCGAGCGATTTTGGAAAGGTTGGTCCATAACAGTCAGGAGCTGGCGGAATTGATGAACAATCTGCTTAACTTCTCGAGAATGGAAAGCGGCACTGCCAGCACCAACTATGAAGTGGTCAAGCTAAAAGAAATATTGTCGGCATTGGAAATCATGACCCAAAGACTCATCAGAGAACGGCCCATCGAGTTTGGAGTCAAGTCGGAGTCTCTCATCGATACCATTGAGACCGACGGCCAGAAACTACAACAAATCCTGATGCAGCTTTTAACCAATGCTCTAAAGTTTACCGAAAAGGGAAAAATCGAACTGAGCATCAGGGTTCTTAACGAGCGCGGGCAAGACATCGTGGAGATTGCCGTCGCGGACACCGGCATTGGCATCAAAAAGGAAGATCAAGAGATTATTTTCGAGGAGTTTCGCCAGCTCGACGGATCATCGACCCGTCACTATGGCGGCACCGGATTGGGACTGGGCCTGTGTAAGAAACTTGCAGAAGCGCTGGGTGGAACGATTCGGGTAACCAGCGAGGTCGGGTCGGGGAGTGTGTTTTCTTTGCTGTTGCCGATAAGATCTCAGCCCCAGTCGCTGGAAAGCGGAGGATTGGTGTACATCAGCGGAGGCGTTCACTAAGTTACAGTGCGTCGCGACCTATGGTAAGTTGATCCAAGGTTAACGGAAAGGAGTGTTTGAAGATATGCCGCAGTTACGTCGATTAGCGATCCATGCCGAGAATCCGGCTCAGTTGGCTGCGTTCTACCAGAATGTTTTTGATCTCGAGAAAATTGGCGAAGCGGGCGGCGCTGTCTTTCTTTCCGATGGAACTTTCAGCCTTGCCTTCCTTCCGATGTCTGACGGCATCTCCAGCGGTTTTAGTTATATGGGTTTTGAAACGGTCCGAATCGAATCGATCCGGAAAAAACTGGCACATACAAGAGACGGAGATCCATGCCTTGTGGAATTATCCGGCGGAGAGATCGAGTACGAAATGCGGGATCCGGACGGCAACGCGATCGGCCTTTGCAAAAGGGCTTTTGACGCATCGTATCAAAAGACCCCGGTTCCGATTCGTCATATCGCGCTTTACACAGCCGATCCGCAACGCCTCGCCGAGTTCTACTGCAAGGTGCTCGACATGAAGGAGGTCGAGCGGACTGACCGCTCATCCATTTTTGTCTCCGACGGTTATTTTAATCTCGCCTTGCTGTACAAGCGGACGGAGGAACCGTTGGGGTTGAACCATTTCGGCTTCCATGTCCGAAGCAATGAAGAAATGCGGGCCAGGGCGGAAAAAGCCGGCGTTGCGCCGGGCGCGCGGCGACCCGACCGGATTCCCTTCGCCGAATATCGCGTCCACGATCCCGAAGGCAATGGGATCGACATTTCGGAAAAGGGCTGGAAGTTTTAAACGGATTAAATACAAATCTTACGGAGAATTGTGGTGAATAGCGAAGCCTTTGTGCAAGAACTGCTCGGCCCGGTGCATGACTTCTGCCGAAGCCTCGACCTTCAGCCGCCGGCGTACAGTTATATTCCGTTGAATACCGACGAAGAGCGCATTCGCGTCATGCAGAGTCGCTTGTTCAACGAGCTGCGTGCCGCTGATCTCTTCGGCACCTGGCTCAAGACCACGCCTGAATTGGACGTCAAGGCCACGATGGCGGAATCGGCCCACGAAGAAATGGTCCATGCGGATCTGTTGAGCAAGCGCATCCGCGATTTGGGTGCGGAGCCGTTCGATTACAAACCGCTGCCTGCGCAAATCGCCATGTTCAACGCCATGGAAGGGCTCAACGATACCTGTGAGCGCATCGCCGGTCTATCCCTCGCCGGCGAAACCGTCGCCAACTATCTGATTCAAATGTGTCTCAAGTCACCCTCCGTGCCGGAATGGATCAAACAACCCTATCGAAGAATCACCGAAGACGAAGAAGGACACGGCAGCGTGCCGCGAGAATTCCTCAAACGTTACGCGACGACCGAGGAGCGGCAGGACCGCGTGCGCCGCGCCGTGGCGATGCGCATGGTCTTGTTTCGCGAATATCTGGCGAGCCTGGATCGTTGGGCGATGGGCAAGGATCGGTGGTAGGACCGCAGTTGTTTCTGCCGAGAGAGTCCAGATGTAAAGGTCTGACCCGGATTCATGACTTGACCCAGCGCTGCAGCGACCCCACGAAGGGAAACAAAAACATTCTTTGCGTCCTTACCGTCTTGGCGTGAGCATCGTTTCCTCGTAATTCGGACAAGAGTGGTAAGCCCAACCAGAAGGAGGCGACATGACCGGATTGACTCGAGTGTTTTCCCTTGCCGTTCTCGGCATGATAATGGCAACGCCATCGGGCTACGCCGGCGAGATCGACCGCAGCGCGGTGGATTTTAAAACCCCCTCCGACATCAAATGGGTCAGGAACGCCGCCGGAACGAACGAGCAGGCCGTGCTGTTCGGCGACCCCAGCAAGCCGGGCCCCTACGTCGTGCGCCTCAAATGGCTGCCGGGTAACATGAGCCGGCCGCACTTTCATCCGAACGACCGCTTCTTCGTCGTATTGTCCGGTACCTGGTGGATGGGGACCGGCGAGAAGTTCGATCCGGACAGCACCGTCCCGGTGCCTGCCGGAAGCTATGTCATCCATTACGCGGGCAAGGTCCATTACGACGGCGCCAAGGACGACGAGGCCGTCATCCAGGTGTGGGGCATGGGACCGGCGACTTCCACTCCCGCCGAAAAGCGCTGACATGGAGCCCGCGGCAGCGGGGCTTCTCGCTGGATGAGACTCGGTACGGTTGAGTAAAAAAATCGCAGAAATTCCGGCTCAGAGAACTATTTCGTTGATGACATTCGTGAAAAAGTAATCCGGCCCTGATTTCCCTGATCCAGAAACCTTTCGACGACCAGTAAGCGCTATTCCAGCGGTTCGATCTTGATGATCGCCGCCCCGTGGTTGTTGCCCACCCAAAAGGTGGGCGGGTTCGTCGAGTTATCGACGTTCACCCGGCGGATGTTGGTGGTCCGCGGGAGTAGGTACTCGATGAATTCTTCCGTCTTGGTGTTCAGCCGCACGACATAATCGTTGGTCATTCCACCCGTCCAGGCGTATCCGTTCTTGTCCAGAATCGCATCATAAGGATTGGTCCATGCGGTAGGGACCGCCCACTCACGGGTTCGCTCCGTCTTGGTATCGAACATCCCGATCATGTTGCCGCGATATTCCGCGAACCACAGCCGGTCCTGTGGGTCCATGTGGCCGCGCCGGGGAGCCGAATTGGGGGTCGGCGTCGGGAACGGAGTAACATTCAAGGTCTTCGCATCTATCTTGATAATATATTGGCCGCTAAAATTCGTGCCATAAAAATTGTTCTTAGAGTCGGAGATGACGCCGTAGGAGCCAAGCCGATCCGCCGGCGGGCCGTCCTTCGGCAACCCCCGCGAATAGTCGACGGTGTACCACTCGCCGGTCTTCAAATCGAGCCGATACTCATCATCGCCGCCGATCCATACTTTGCCGTCAAGGTTGAGGTGCCTGGGATCGACCATCGCAAGCCGGGCCTCGTTGTTCTCCATGAACTTCGGCGCGCTCCAGGTCTGAAATTTCTGCGTCTTGCGGTCGAATTTCGCGATGCTTCCCTGGTACATCATCCCCAGCCAAACGTTTCCTTCAGGATCAAATCCCAGGTCGAGAGCGCCGGCGGGGGCGCCGGGTTTGGTTACCGGAACGGGGTACTCCACTGCTTTGGCGGTCTTGGGGTCGAGCTTCCCCAGGTACTGGGAGCCAAAATCGGAATACCAAACCATGCCTTCGGCGTCGATGGCGGCGTCATGCGGCATCGCCTCCGGACGCGGCAGATCATATTCGGTGATGATCACCCGGGTCGCCTTGCCCTTCGGCCGCGAGAGCGTCTTCAGCGGATACTCCCATTTGGCAACCTTGCTGAGATTAATCGTGCTCAGATATTGCGCGAACTTGGCCATTTGCTGCTGCTGCGCTGGGGAAGGGTCGCGCACGCCGGGCCGCACCTGCGGACGCAGCGGCGTGCTGCCCTGCGCGTAAGTTCTCATTCGCTTCAGGACTTGCACGAGCTCGTCGGCGTTGTAACGCGACCGAGCGATGCGCTCCACCGTGTGGCAGGAGACGCAACTCAAGAAACCCTGCTTCTGTTCATCGGTTCCCGGCATGCTGATTAGCCACTCGCCGTTGGAGAGCTGGGACGCGAGGTCCTGTGCCAACTCGTATCCCACCGCGCGAATGTGCAGAGAGTAACGCCCCGGCTCCAGCTTGGAGCTGGGAAAACGGTATCGTCCCTGGGCATCGCTCACCACGGTGATCGTGACCGTGGAGCCGTCTCGCTTGGCGCTGACCAGCACCCCTTCCATACGGCCTTCTTCCTGAGAGCTGACCTCCCCCGTCAACGCGGCGCCGGGCGAGCTTGCCGCTCCAATGACATTGAATGCCGCGGTAAACAGCGTTATCGCCGCCGCCGCGATGGCGACTGCCAGAAAAGTTTTTTTCAGCATCGAACTCCTCCCGAATCTGATTCGAGACTCATCCTGGATATTCAGCATAAGCTCGCCTCTCTTAGCACTTGGCTCTTGCTCGGGTCAAGGAGGCTCTACGGCGAAAAGTGTGGTGACGAGTGATGGAAATCTGATTGACATCGACGGGCGGGATGGTCATAGGTCATAGTTTCGCTTTTACGCGACTGCGCAAAAGCAACTCGTCCTGGATTCCCTAT
>VBKE01000013.1 GCA_005879605.1 Deltaproteobacteria bacterium | reverse complement strand
ATCGGCTGGCAAACTTGAGTCAGCTGCGCGCCCAGGATCGCGTTCACTTCGCTCGTGATCAATGCGTTCTTTTCCAGCCGTTTGCCGACCGGAGGATTCGTGTAGCGCTTCGGCCTGGGCGTGCCAATGGAATCGATGGTAAACACCACCGGGAAATATTCGCTGCGCAGCTCTAACAACCGCGCGATCACATCGGCGTAGAGAACCCCGGCGTCGACGCCGGGCCGCGCTAACCTGATCAACTCATCGAGCCCGGCCGCCGCGACCGCCGCCGAGCGGCGAATGAAGGCCATCTCTTCCTCACTTTTGACGTAGCGAACAAACCCGACGCCATCCGTCGCGTCGTCGAAAGCGGCGTTGGGCAGTTTGCTCATCACGTGAGCGAGAGCCGTGTGGTTGACGACACCGTCGATGGAGTTGCAATGCGTTACCGATCCGCCCTTTAATCCCACGACGCCGATGCGAGCGCGTTCCATCCCTAAATCGAGCAGCGCCTCGCCCATCGGCTCGGCCCACTCACGGCCAGTCTGCCATGGCTCGGGCACCCACTCGTTATGCGAGCTGCGGTCGGCGATAACGATCGGCGCACGGCCGTCGGTCGGCAGCGCCATGGCCGAGCACCGAAGCTGCGTCATGTAGCGTCCGTCAACTCCGTTTCCGAGCGGCACGAGGATGCAGTCAAAGCCGGCCTTGGCGGCGTTTTCTCTCACGGCCTTCCAACGCCGGTCGCGTTCGGCCAACGAATAGCCTGACCAGATAAATACGGTTGCGCCGGCTCCTGACGGTGTTTTCCATGGCATAAGTAGTCTCCTTCGGATCGCAGTTTCGGGCAACGAGTTTAGAGTTTCGAGTTAGAACGCGAGACCTGAAACCCGAAACTATTTTTTTACGTGATCGAAACCATTCCCGGTGTTCGCTCGACGAGCGGCTCGCCGCCCTTTTCTGTGACGAGCACACAACCACCCCAACTCGTATCAAAGCTTCCGTCCGCGCTGGAGACGATGGGCTTCACAATAAAGACATTGCCTTTTTCGATCAGCACGTCGCGATTTTGCCCGCCTCGATTCTGCGGCGTAAAAAGCGGACCGTCATCGCCATAACCGCGCCCGTGCATGAGCATGAGACTTTTAAGTCCCCGTTTCTCGCCAAAGGTGTTAACGAAGTCCATAAATTCGGCGAACGGCCTGCCGGGTGTGAGAATTTCCAATCCCGCGTAATAGAGATCCCGCTGGGCTTCAATGGCGGGCTTCCATGTATCGGGGATCGGGCCTAACACGATCGGTTGTTGCTCTTGCGCGATCAATCCGCCAAAGACGGCATCAACTTCATTGGCGATTCGATAGCCGGGCTGAAGAAACCTGCCCTCGGTCGGATCTTCAAAGCGCGGCAACCTCCCGCCGCCATGCAATCCGCTATAAAACGCCATCGGATAGTATTCGCTCCCCAGAGACACCATTCGGTGCATCACTTGCGTGTAAAGAATTCCTTCGTCCATGCCCGGGCGCGCCAGCTCGATCATTTTATCGATTCCCGCCGCGGCAATTGCCGCCCCCCGTCTAAGACACGTGATTTGTTCTTCACTCTTGACGTAGCGCGCAGACCTCGACATAAGAACTGTGGTTGACTACTCCGTGAAACGCGCGACCGTGGGTGTAGAATCCGCGCCGTATGCCGGAAACGCCGATGCGCGCCCGCTCCATCCCGGCATCGAGTAAAGCATGCGCCATACTTTTTCCCCACGAGCCATCCGCCGGACGAAACTCCGGCACCCAGTCGTTGCCGCTTTCCTGATCGGAGATGACGATGGGCTCTCGGCCATCCGTCGGCAGAATCACCGCGCCATTTTCCAACTGCGTCAGAAAACGACAATCGGAACGGGTCCCGCGCGATTGCTCAAGCGAAAGGTGCAAATTTCTGCCATCCACGCAAAGGGGCACAAAGATACAGTCGAGGCCGGCCTTGGCTGCGTTTTCACGAACCCTCTGCCAGCGCCAGTTACGCTCCGCTAACGAGTACCCACTCCAACTGATATCTGCCGGTGATTCCATTCTGGTCCTCCTCTGCCATCGCAGTTTCGGGTTTCGAGTTAGATTAGAGACACGAAAATAAGAACCGTTCCGAGCACGCCCACGCTGGTCGACTTCTCACAGGTGAAACTTTTTAGATTTTCTTTGTATGCTAAAACGCCTCCCGATTCTAGGTAAGATAGGGATGTAGTGATTGGCAACAGAAACAACGAAAAAATCTCGGCATTGGGCTCCCGCTCTATTTCCGCGTTCACCGTTGCTCTATGAAGAGCCGTGCTCGTCTCAGGCAACGATCAATAGCGTCGGCAAGAGGATCTTCCCCGTTTGAGCCTAGCCGATCGGTTCAGGCCTGCGGCGGATGGACGAATTTCCTTTCGAATTCCTGCTCGTCCGTCAGCGCAAGCTGGATTGCGTCCTTCCAGGCTAAGAAAAGGGGAACGAGCGTCCACCAAAAGAGCAGATAGTACATGCCGCGACGCTTGTTGCCGAGATAAAAGTGATGGAACCCAAACCAGCCGACGAATAATCCTAGCAGGGCTGCCGTAGTCCTGTTCTTACGATCGACCCACGGCAAATCGAGCTGCTTAAACACCCGCCGGAAGGCTGAATCGAGCGATTCTCGATAAGGTCGATACGGCGCCAGGAAGAGCCATTTCCAACTGGGCACAAAGAAGCCGATGGGTTCCGCGTAGGATTTCGAGTCTTCACCAAAATAAATGATTCTGCCGATGTCGTTGCCCAGAGGCATCATCAAAGAAACGAGCCGCCGGAGCAGCAATCTCTTGCGGGGAGCATCGGAACTTTCAGGCCGGCCGAATTTCTTTTCGACCTCCGCCTCGAAACTCTTTGCAGCTTTATCGTTTCCCAGAGAGACAAGGATTAACTTTCGCGGCGGTAACAGCATTCTCGCCTGATCGATTTCCCACCACAGATTCGCAGTCGCGCCACCCCGAATCACCACCAGTCGCGCGCGCTTCATCAGATCTGTAATCTTGTCACGCCATTGATCGTCGCCGACATAAAGTCGCGCGGCGCCCAGCTCCGGTAGAGCTTCTCCCGGTCTGCCTATCGCCACGACCGGTCCCGCCCGATTCATGATTATCGCGAGCTCCTGCTCGGGTGTAATCGCGGCCGTGAAGGCCAACGGCGTGAGTAATCTTCGTACTCGACTCGAACCCAGCATGATTTTGTCGTCGTCCTTGAACGATCTGATGTAAACGACAGGTGGCCGCCTGTCTCGTTCGAGAAGCTTTTCTGCAGGAGTGGCATCATATTTCCAGCCCCTCCGAAGAAGCAGGACCCCCGAACGAGCTATGAATAGAAACAAGACCAGCCCGACTATGTAGATCCATGATTCTTCCCACGATTCTTTGAACGATTGGGAGTCCTCGAGGAAAATCACGCCAAAACAAACGATCAGCAGGTTGGCCGCCGCCAACTTGACCCATGCGCCCTTTCTCGCTCGGCGGTTCGTCAGAAGCGGAAGATTTGTGAAGCCGGCAAGGAAAACGATCATTCCCAGCGCAAAAACGTTGGCGGCGCCGACATAAAGCAGCGCGATAAATACGAACTGCGACGTGTCCTGAATCGTTTGCCAGGGGTCAGGGTCTAACCGCTTCGCCAGATAGAAAAACCCGGGCGAGGGCAACGCCATGAGAACCAGCCCCGCGATCTTCAGCCGGCGATTTTCTCGATTCTTTGGCAGGTCCCGTGTATTGTCCGGGTCGATGGGAAGCATCCTCTCTGAGCCTACGACGTTATCATTCTGACTTCGCGGCAACATCTTGTGCGCGATTATTCCTCACATGGTAAATCTGATTCGTCTATCGCGACCCAACTAACCCGGCTTCCCCACTGGCGATGAGCAGTCGGCTTGGTCGACGGTTCATCATCCAGAGTGCCAACGGGAACGATGACTTGTTCGCCGTTGCGCGATCGGTGCGGCACAGGGCAGTTACAGCGCGTACAGATCTGTCTCGCAAAGCTTCTTGCTTCCGGCAGATCGTACCGCGAGATCAGTTCCTCCCCGGATATCCAGCGAAACTGATCGGGCAGCAGCGCGATATTCGTCGCCCGCACGCCGCCGGTCGCTTTCCTGCAGCGCGAACAATAGCAGTGGATAAATCTGAGAAACGGCGGCCTCACCTCAAAGCGGACCGCTTTGCAAAGACAACTGCCTCGAAGCACTTGATCGGACATCGCACCCTCCTTATCGCCTCAATATTTGAATACTCTCAGACCATCGTGGTTATGACACTTCTTCGTTGACTTAACTTTCGCTCAAAAAAATGAGAGCCGGACAATCGCCATCGGACAGGCGACACACAAAAGTCCCCCCGGGTTTCGTCCGCATGCCTTTTGCGAGAGTCCCTACGACTCCCACTCGTACATTTCTCTATTTACCAGACCCGGGAAACACCTTCTGGTAGCGCAACCCTGTTAATGACTGAATTACCGTCGTCTTCTGCCGTAACCGAAAGAACGTTTGCCGGGAGAACGGCCGCCGCCGAAAATGGGCTTCGGATTAGAATCGAGCAAGCGAGTATACGCATAGTTAAAGCCTGCGATTTTTACACGGGGGATCTTTTGACCGATAAAGCGCTCGATGGCGGCGATTTCCTGCACATCCTCACCGGTCATGATGGTAAACGCATCGCCCACGCTCTGGGCCCGTCCCGTACGCCCGATGCGATGGACATAGTCTTCCGGATGATGCGGCACATCGAAGTTGATCACATGACTGATCTGTTCCACGTCAATGCCGCGTGCGGCGATGTCGGTCGCTACCATCACCTCATAGCGACCGTCGCGAAATCCATTCAAGGCGCGCTCACGTTCACTCTGAGTCCGGTTGGAGTGAAGCACCGCGACCGCATGACCTTCCTGATTGAGTTTACGCGCGACGCGGTCCGCTCCGTGTTTCGTGCGGCAGAAAATGAGGACTTGGTCGTAATCGGTGCGGCGAAGAAGCTCTTCCAAAAGCTCCTGTTTCTGGCCAATGTCTACCGCGTACAACGCGTGCGTCACCGTCTCGGCGGGAGAGCGGCGCTGACCGATCTCGATAGTTTCAGGGTTGCGCAATGCCCAATTACAAAGCTGCTCGATCTCAGGGGGAATGGTGGCGGAGAACAGCATCGTTTGCCGTGCGCGTGGGCAGCGTTCGACGAGGCGACGCACATCGGGCAGGAACCCCATGTCCAGCATTCGATCCGCTTCGTCCAAAACGAGAATTTCGATCTGGCTAAGCCGCAGCATCCCGCGTTGGATCTGATCCAGCAGCCGCCCTGGCGTCGCGACGACGATATCCGCCCCCTGACGCAGGACCTGGTCTTGCCGTCCATACCCCGTGCCGCCAAACAAAACCACGGTGCGCAAATTGGTAAAACGCGCGTAATCGCGGATGGCGGTCTCGACCTGAGCCGCGAGCTCTCGGGTAGGTTCGAGCACGAGCGCGCGCAACGCGCCGCGCTGCCCGAGGCGCGAAATGATCGGCAACGCAAACGCCGCGGTCTTCCCAGTGCCGGTTTGAGCCGAGCCGATAAGATCCCGGCCTTCCAAGATGACGGGTATGGCGCGTAGTTGAATCGGAGTGGGAACGGTATAACCCGCAGCGCGAACGCCGTCGACTACTTTGGGAGCTAGTCCAAGTTTAGAGAATGGCATGACCTCTTATACACACGACATCAGTGGATTCACAAATGACAGGCAAAGCGTGCTCATCGCGTACCTGCAATCGAAACGGCCCCTTTTGCCTTATCTCATCAGACTGCGCTTTGGTTGATCAAAGAGAATTCTGGGGCGTCTATATATAACTCGTAGGAATCCGAAGGCAAGCGGCGCTTGGTTGACACAACACCGCATCGTCGATAGCCTCTCTCCAAAACAAATGCCAGAGGTGTGATATGAACCTTCCTGACTTTCCAGACCCGCCCGCTGTGTTAGACCCAACGATGACCCATGCTAAACGAGAAATTAGAGTTTAGTATCAGGAAATGAATATGTCGTCCCGAATCTTCACCGCATAAGTCAACACCCGCGCCTGACCTTCGAGTCTCCGCCGAGTTAAGACCCTACATGAGTATTTCGCCCAGCCCTCAGCTCTCAGCGCAATGCAGCGTCTGCGGCACGCTGTTATCGGGCGCCATGAGTATCGTGTTTCGAACTTTCGGAATACGACGAAGTCCGCGCAATCCTAACATCTGCACTCGCTGTAGCGCCCATGTTGAAGAGGGGCGGCTGCTGGAGATCACGGTGCTCTTCGCCGACCTATCATCGTTTACCGAGCTGACCCACGATCTCGGAGCGGAAAGAACGCATGAAGTCATCGATGCCTTCTTACGGATGGCCACCGACGTGTTGGTCAAACACGGCGCCTTTATCGACAAATACATTGGCGACGCCGTGATGGCTCTTTTCAACGTCCCGATTCGGTATGAGGACCATGCACGACGCGCTATTATCGCGGCCGGTGAACTGCAATCCGCACTCGAAACTTTAGGCTCACGCTTTGGGCTCTCTCTTGAAGCCTCCGTGGGCATCTCAACCGGTTATGCGCGCGTCGGCCGGCTTGGCTCCGAAGACAGCAAGGACTATACGGCCATTGGCGACGTGGTCAATCTCGCCGCTCGCCTTCAAGGCAAAGCGGGCGCGGGTGAAATCCTTCTGAGCGAAGATAGCTACGTCAAGCACTCTGCCGAGTTTCCTGAAGCCACCGCCGAACAGGTCCTGCTAAAGGGTTTCCGAGAGCCGGTGATAGCCTATCGGTTACACGGCAAGGGAGACACTCGTCCGGCAAACGATAGCCTCGAAACAGCGGTAATAGAAAAGACCAGCTTGGGGGCGATCATTTTTGGCATCCTGGGAGCCCCGTGCGCTATATCGACCCTGATCGGTCCTTTGGCCGTCGCCTTCGGTGCAAGCGGACTCTTTGGCCTGACCGCCGCGCTCGTCTATTTAGACCAAAGCTTCATTCGCATTCCCATTCTCGTCCTGACAACCCTGGCCGCTTTCGCGAATCTCTATACTCTCTGGCATGCGCGAAAGCTCAGGATGGACGAGAAGGTTGCGGCCCATTTGAAAGTGATGACCACACTGGAAAAACGCCGGACCATTTTCGTGCTCGCCGCGTCTCTAGCAACGCTTGGGATCGTCGCCTTTGAAATCGTCGCTCATATCCTACTGCATTGAAAATCTCGAAGCACGCTGCGGCTGTATGAGGGCGAGACGTGGCCGCCTTATTTTTCCGCTGTTCCCGGACAGATATATTGGCCAAACGGCGCATGGCATTCAAACTTGCTATCGCCGTAAGTCCATGGCGCATCGGAACCCAACGTCGTCCGAGCGAGTAGTTGGGCTTGCGTACGTGCGCCGCGTTGACTTCACTCTGTCCGGTGGATCGTCCCAGCCCCCGCCTCTTATTACCTTTTCTTTGCCACTCTCCGGCCCTTTCGGATTTCGCACGTCGCCGCGCACAAAGTTTTCCGCGAACCAATCCGCCACCCATTCAGAAGCATTGCCCGCCAGGTCCCGCACGCCGTAGGGGCTTTTACCGGTATCGTGTATACCCACTGGCGAAAGCCCTCCTTTGTACGGGCTCCCTGAAGACTTGCCAAAGTTCGCGCGGGCAGAAGTTGGTTCGTCGTTACCCCAAGGATACCTACGGCCATCCGTGCCGCGTGCCGCCTTTTCCCACTCCGCCTCCGTGGGCAAACGCTTGCCTGCCCATCGGCAGTACGCCTCCGCGTCGTGCCAATCTACGCCGACCACAGGCAACTCATTCGAGTCAGCGAGGCTCGCTTCCTCCCAATGATCCGGCGGCTTTACATCGCCGGTCGTCTTTAGAAACTTGGCATAACGTGACACCGTCACCTCATACTTGTCGATATAGAAGCCATCTACGTAAATCTCTCGAAGCGGTGACTCTTCGTCGTCTCCCATAATAAAGTTGCCGGCCGGGATGACGACGGCGGGCGCTCCATCTTTTCCGGCGGTCTCCAGATTCGGTGGCCGTTTCACCCAGTAGACATATGCTCCGGCGCAAACGATGCTCGCGACGATCAGTCCTTTGGCCAGAGTTTTTAGGACTGTGCGCCGTCGCGCCACGGCAATACGGTGGACGGCGTCGGCCACGCTAGCCGCCACATTGCCTTCAGGTTCGAGCAGCGTGATTGCCTTGAGATAAGCCGGGACTTGATCCAAACCCATCGGCCGCAGAACGACAGGCAGTAGCCGTCCGCCGGGATATTCCCAAGTCTTTTGCGCGATGCTCAGTTCGGTAAGCGTGTAACTGCCGGACTTCAGGGAGTCTGGACTCAGCATAAAGACGAAAAGCTGAGATTTCTCGATCGCCTCCCGTATCCGCGCGTCATATTCCTCGCCCGGCGGCAAGTCTGCGCGGTCGAAGAATACAGTGTGCCCCTGGGCGCGCAGGGACAGGTAAATGGGTTCGACCAGCTTCCGGTCCTCGGAGGAATAGCTCAGGAACACTCTCATCGCCCGGATGAAAGCACGCAGACCACACTCTTACAACCACCCATGAGGTCAAGGAAAACTATTTTTTCTCATTCTCGGCAAATGTTGCGAGGTTGGGTAGCCCGCCAAAACGACTTGGATAATCGAAGTTTCGGGCAGGAGAACGAAGTTTATCTATGCGGTCCGGAAAGTCGGAGACTGGTAGTCTGAAGATAGAAGTCTGAATCCAGATTTCCGAGCTCAACTTGATTGTTGGACAACTGTGATTTCAGAGTTCTGTGGTACAGAGAAGTCTTCGTACCCGGCGTACATCACGTAGCCGACGTAACCCGCGTAAGGTATTATTCCCGCGCGACTGGCGTCCGGCGTAAAACTACCCTTACGCCATGACTTTTTGCCGACGCAGGTAATCAGGCGATCGTCAATCTTGACCTCACCGAGATACCGTCCATCGGGACCATAGACCTCATTGTTATGAAAACGACCAACATGCTTGCCATTATGAGTCCAGAGATTGTCACCATCGCGATGCCCGAAAAATTTGCCACCCCAGGTCCATAAGGGTTTCATTTTCTTTCATCTCCTTTGCCGAACTAGTAAATCAGTCGACCTGTCCAATACGGATTTCACAGAGCATGGGTTAGTCGATATCTTATTTCGACTCCCACGCCTTAGCAAGAAAAACTTTTCGGTCTCGTCCCCGGCGAACGTTGCGGTCTTGTCAGCGGCGCGTCAGGACGAGTTGCTTGGTCGAAGTTTCAGTAGGCGAACGGGATTTTTTGATCCGGTGGAGGAGTCGACGCCGAATAATTGAAGTGCGAAACCTGAAATGTCAGTTCCAAGCCATGCGTTCGGCTAACTGTCATCACTTCCCATACGGGAGTAATTTGGCAGTTCTAGCCATTTCTCTGTCCAGAATCAAAAACTCAACGAACATCCTATGGAGGGTTTTTCCATGAGTAAGCGAAAGTTCACTTCGTCACCGGACATTTATTGTGCGTTCCGGTCGGAGTTGTTGTTTATGCTGACGCGCAGTCGTCTAAACACTGCCCCTGTCTGACCACAAGCCGTTCATCACTTAAAAAATTGAGCCGACACTACTGCATCCTTTCCCCCCTCCCCTGCATCTAACAAGTCAGATTTCCCCGATCTTCAGACCAGCTCGCCGGCGGGTGACGGGAAAGTAAGCTATAGGAAATCACTGAAACTTGTAACGGAGGGTTTTACCATGAGTAAGCGTAATATCATTATTGGCGCAGGCGTTATAGTGCTAGCCGTCCTTTGGTACGCGTTTCGGCCGGAGTTGTTGTTTATCAACAAGACAGTGAGCGAGGAATTTCCCGGCGGGGCGGCGATGGCTTCGATCGAGAAAGGGCCAATGGCGGTAACGAAAGGCAACTTCAAAGGCTTGGCGCATGAAACCAAGGGACTCGCATCCATATATCAACTGCCGGACGGCAAGCGGACCTTGCGCTTAACGGAATTCGAGACTTCAAACGGTCCGGACGTGCACGTCTATTTAACCGCCGCAGAAATTGACAAAGGCAATGACGCCATCAAAGAGGCTGGCTTCATCGACCTCGGTTCCATGAAGGGCAACAAAGGAGACCAGAACTACGACATTCCGGCAAACGCCGACTTGAACAAGTACAAAAACGTCACGATCTGGTGCGCGCGCTTCGGGGTGAACTTCGGACAGGCGGCGTTGGCCACACCGACGTCGATGCCCGTGAGAGTCGCGGAAGGTAACTTCCGTGGCATCGCTCATGAAACCAAGGGCATGGCGTCGATCTATAAACTGCCGGACGGCAAGCAAGTGCTGCGCTTCAGCGGCTTCGAAACCTCCAACGGTCCCGACGTGCGTATTTACCTGGTGGCCGCTGCCGACGCTAAAGACAACGACACGGTCACCAAAGCGGGCTTCATTGATCTCGGCAGCATCAAGGGCAACATCGGTGACCAGAACTATGATCTGCCGGCGGGCGTCGATCTCTCGAAGTATCGTGCCGTGACCGTGTGGACGCAAAGAAGAAAGATTTCTCGCGAGCCTGTCCTGAGCATGTCGAAGGGCTCGAAATGACACTTTTCTGTCAGCCGAGATCGAAGACACGGTGCATCCAATGACGCCACAATCCAAAACAAAGATCCTCATCCTGGGCGGTGGCTTCGGTGGACTGTACACCGCCCTGGAATTAGAAAGATTATTAGACAAAGACCGCAGCATCGAGATCACGCTAGTCAACCGCGAAAACTTCTTTCTGTTCACACCCATGCTCCATGAAGTCGCCGCCAGCGATCTCGACATAACCACCATCGTCAACCCGATCCGCAAGATGCTGCGCCAAACGAATTTCTTCGACGGCGAAGTGAGTTCCATCGATCTGATCAAAAAACGGGTGATTGTTTCCCACGGCATCGACACAAGTCACCCGCACGAGCTTGATTATGATCATCTCGTGCTCGCGTTGGGTTCTGTGACTAACTTTTACGGCATTCCGGGCCTTGAAGAGCGAGCGCTGACGATGAAATCCCTGGCCGACGCGGTTTATCTGCGCAACCGGCTTATCGAACATCTCGAAGAAGCTGACTTTGAATGCTCGCGAACGGTACGGCAACCGCTGCTCACGTTCGTCGTGGCGGCCATCAACGACTTTCTGCGCGAAGCACTGAAATTTTACCCAAATCTAACGGCGGAGATGCTGCGCGTGGTCTTGGTGGAAGCCACATGGGCGATTTTGCCTGAGCTCGGCCCCGAGTTGGGAGACTATGCGCAAAAAAAGCTCGCAGGGCGAGGCATCGAATTTCGCCTGAATACAAAGGTCGAGGGACTTTCCGAGTGCGGCGTGAAGCTCAGCAATGCTGAGACTCTTCCCACAAAGACGCTCATCTGGACCGCCGGCACGGCGCCGAATCCGTTATTGGAGCCTCTAACCTGCACCAAGGAGCGCGGCCGGATCGCCGTTAACGAATTTCTCGAAGTCCCGGGTTGGCCCGGTGTCTGGGCGCTGGGTGACTGTGCCTCAATCCCGGATGAGAAAACCGGCCGCCCCTATCCGCCGACAGCGCAGCACGCGCTGCGTCAAGGCAGGGTTCTCGGCCAAAACATCGCGGCGGCAATCAAAGGCGGAGCGAAGAAGCCCTTCGTCTTTTCAATCATCGGGCAGCTCGCCGCCATCGGCCGGCGCACCGGCGTCGCAAAAATCTTGGGCTTCAAATTCTCCGGCTTTGTCGCCTGGTGGCTTTGGCGCACAATCTACTTGAGCAAGCTGCCACGCGTTGAAAAGAAGCTCAGAGTTACTTTGGACTGGACGTTGGATCTGGTCTTCTCGAAGAATCTCGTTCAATTCATGCCGTTGCGATCACCAGTCCAATCGGCGGCAAAACTGGACGTAAGTTCGCCGCTACCGACAGTCGAAGCAGCGGTGCCAGAAATCCGGGCACAGTAGAGCTAATAGCCCTCAGGCTTAGTTGCATCGACGAAATCCGTCAGCAATTGCAGAGCTTGCCGCGGCCTCCGCCGGCTTTGAGGGAAAAGGTCAGGTATCGCGCAAGCCTGTGAACTGGAGCTAGAATGCCGGCTGGAACATTGTCTATAATGCCCCGTGAAACAGTGAGACGATCGTTTTCGAATATCAGCTTTTAATAATAAACTAACTATCAACCGTTCCGACGATTCGCACCCGTATGGTTAGTTGCTTTACTCAATGTTCCGCCAAGTTGCATCTTCTCGCCGATACGGCGGATCTAACCGAACGACGGAAAAAGCACCTTGTCGAACCCGCTGACAGGAGCCATGGCCTCGATTGACGATTAGGAGAGCACGAAAATGGCAGCTAATAATCATTATGACGTCATCATTATCGGTAGCGGCGCTGGCGGCGGCACCTTGGCTTACAAGCTCGCCCCGACCGGGAAGAAAATTCTGCTCATTGAACGCGGTGGCTACGTGCCGCGGGAAAAAGACAACTGGAACCCGCGCGCGGTGAACCTCGAAGGGAAATACCAGACTAAAGAAAAGTGGCACGATAAAGACGGTAATGAGCTCCACCCCCACACCAATTACTACGTCGGCGGCAACACGAAATTCTTCGGCGCGGCGCTGTTTCGTTTGAGGAAGGAAGACTTCGGCGAGATTCACCACCACGGCGGCGTTTCCCCGGCGTGGCCCATCGCCTACGGCGACATGGAGCCCTACTATACGGAAGCCGAGCGTCTTTACCACGTTCACGGCAATGCCGGCGAGGACCCAACCGAGCCCGAACGAAGTACTCCCTATCCTCACCCCGCGGTCAGCCACGAGCCGCGTATTCAACAGTTATCCGATGACTTCGCGCAGATGGGTCTGCGTCCCTTTCACACGCCGCTGGGCGTCATGCTCGACGAGAAAAACCCGCAGGCGAGCCGCTGTATCCGCTGCGAGACTTGCGATGGCTTTCCCTGCCTCGTCTATGGAAAGTCAGACGCTCAGGTGTGTGCGATAGACCCGGCACTCCAGCATTCCAACGTTACGTTACTGACCAACTCCTATGTCGAACTGCTTGAAACGGACGCTTCGGGACGGCAGGTCAGCAAAGTCGTCGTGAAACACAACGGCGCCCGCGAGGAATATTCAGGCGATTTTGTTGTCTCCTCCTGCGGCGCGATCAACTCGGCGGCTCTGCTGCTCCGTTCGGCGAACGACAAGCACCCCAATGGTTTGGCCAACAGCTCCGACGTCGTTGGTCGCCATTATATGGGCCACGTCAATTCGGTCTTGATGGCCCTATCGAAGTGTCCGAACCCCACCATCTTTCAGAAATCACTCTCCGTGAACGATTTTTATTTTGGCACCGCGGGGTGGAATTTTCCGATGGGCCACATTTCCTTCGTCGGCAAGCTCGACGGCGAAACGCTCAAAGGCGGCGCGCCCGCGCTCACACCTGGCTGGACGTTGGATCTCATGGCGAAGCATTCCCTCGACTTCTGGCTTACATCCGAGGATCTGCCTGACCCCAACAACCGCGTGACGCTCGATTCCAACGGTGGCATCGTCCTCGGCTACAAACCAAACAATGAGGAAGGTCACAAGCGGCTTATCGCCAAGCTGAAGGAACTCATGGGACAGCAAACCAAATGCACAGTGCACGGCCACCAATGCCACGAAGGGCTGTTCGCGCGCAATCTGTTTGTCGGCCAGAGAATTCCGTTGGCGGGCGTCGCTCACCAGGTTGGCACGGTGCGCTTCGGTAACGATCCCCGGACAAGCGCCCTTGATGTCAACTGCAAAGCGCATGATCTCGACAATCTCTATGTCGTCGACGGCAGCTTTTTCTGCTCCAGCGGCGCAGTGAACCCGGCGCTGACGATCATGGCGAACGCGCTGAGAGTCGGAGAGCACTTGATCGAAAGGATGACGTAGTGAACGGCAAGGCGCAAAGGGCAGAGCGCATAGCACGGCGAGCAGAAAACAATCGCCAGTAAACTACTCAGCGGAAAGCCAAAGGATGAATCTAGCTACACGGATAGCGTTTAGAAGGGGCTCCTCGCCCTCGCCTCTCGGAGGAGAGGGAAAATTCTTCCCTCGCCCTGTCAGGGAGAAAGTAAGGGTGCGGGTTCTGATTTGGTTTTTACCGACATTTCTCTTGTGCGTTTCGTCAACCCTCGCCGGCCAGTCGATCGTCAAGTCTGTCGACGCCGTCGGCATGACCGTCTCAGACATGGACCGATCAGTGGAGTTTTTCTCCAAGATTTTGTCGTTTGAAAAAGTCTCTGACGTCGAAGCGGCGGGCAGCGAATACGAGCGGCTGCAAGGCGTCTTCGGCGCGCGGATGCGCGTCGTGCGCATGAAGTTGGGCGATGAGTTTATTGACCTGACGGAATACCTCGCGCCACAGGGACGGCCCATGCCCGTAGACTCGCGCAGCAACGACCTCTGGTTCCAGCATATCGCCATCGTCGTGAACGACATGGACGAGGCATATCGACAACTGCGCAGCCATAAGGTGAGACACGCTTCCACCGGTCCACAGACGATTCCGGCAACGAATAAAGCGGCCGCAGGCATTCGCGCCTTTTATTTCAAAGATCCGGACGGCCACAACTTAGAAATCATCTACTTTCCAGCCGGCAAAGGCGATCCGCGCTGGCAGAAAAACAACGGCAAGCTTTTTCTCGGCATCGACCACACGGCTATTGCTATCTCGGACACCGCGCGCAGTCTAAAATTCTATCGCGATCTGCTCGGCTTGAGACTTGCCGGAGAGAGCACCAACTACGGCACCGAACAAGAGCACTTGAACAATGTCGCCGGCGCGCGCTTGCGCATTACCGGGCTGCGCGCCCAGAGCGGCCCCGGAATAGAGTTCCTCGATTATTTGACACCGCGAGACGGCAGGCCAGCACCCACGGATAGCCGCGCCAACGACCTGTGGCATTGGCAGACGACGCTCGCCACTACGAGCACGGTGAAGGCCGCGCAGAGATTACGCGACGCGAAGGCGCGACTGGTCTCCCCGAGCGCGGTTGAAATTCCCGGCAAAAGCCTCGGCTTCACGAGAGGCTTTTTGGTCCGCGACCCAGACGGCCACGGGCTGCAGCTAATCGAAAAATAGACTTCCGCCGATCATAAGAAATGGCTGAACATATTTTCGATCCGGTGTAGCTATTCAGTTCTGCACCCTCACTCTAAGTCTCTCCCTCAGGGAGAGGGAATGGGTGAGGGAAAAGGTCAGCGAGAGAAAGAAACGCAACAGAAATAGACAGGCTACAAAAATCGCTATGAGCGATCTAACCAAGTTGAGGCAAGACGAATGGCTCGAAGCCGACGGCCTGGGCGGGTTTGCCTCGGGAACCATGTCCGGCATTCGAACGCGCCGCTACCATGCGCTGTTGTTAGCAGCGACCAAGCCGCCCGCGGGCCGTTTGGTCCTCGTCAACGGCTTCGACGCCTGGGTGGAAACGGCTGCCGGCACATATGCGCTTTCCTCTCAGCTCTATCCGCCGGATGTCATGCAACCCGACGGCGCGCGGCGCATTGAGAAATTCACGTTGAATCCCTGGCCTCAATGGATCTTTGCGCTCGAAGACGGCGGCAAGATCCAGCAAGAGATCTTTATTGTGCACGGCGCTTCTATCGTCTGCCTCTCTTGGAAATTTTTAACTCCGAGCAGCAAAGCAGTTCTATCGCTGCGGCCTTTTTTCTCGGGTCGCGACTATCACTCGATGCATCACGAAAATCCAGCATTTCAATTTCAGCCGCAGACGCATGATCACCGGCTCGTTTGGTCGCCCTATTCTGGCGTGCCCGGGATCATTGCGCTGCACAACGGTGAGTACCTGCACCAGCCGGATTGGTACCGTAATTTTGTCTACGAGCAGGAACGCGCCCGCGGACTGGACTTTACCGAAGATCTCGCCACTCCCGGAACTTTTCACTGGGATCTCGCCAATGGCGAAGCGACGTTGATTCTCGCCGCTGAAGGATTCGAGAACGATCAGCTACCGGCGGACCAGCCAGCAGAGCAATTGCTGTTGAATTTCCGCGCCGCCGAGCGCAAGCGCCGGGCGAATTTCGCCACGCCGCCCGACCGTGCCGCCGACGCCTATCTCGTCAAACGCGGCAACGGCAAAACCATCGTCGCGGGCTATCCCTGGTTTACCGACTGGGGACGCGATACCTTCATTTCTCTGCGCGGCTTGTGCCTAGGAACTGAGCGGTTGGAGGATGCGCGCGACATTCTCTTGGAATGGTCCGGCGCCGTATCCGAAGGCATGCTACCCAACCGATTTCCCGATCAGGGCGACCGGCCGGAGTACAACTCGGTGGACGCATCCCTGTGGTACATCATCGCCGTTCATGAATTCTTGGAAGCGACGAAGTCAATCACCCGCGTGGCTTATCAATGGCAGAAAAAATCCCTGCAAAAGGCCATCGAAGCGATTCTCACCGGCTATTCTCAGGGCACGCGCTACGCCGTCCGTATGGACGCCGATGGTCTTCTCGCCGCCGGCGTTCCGGGAGCGCAACTCACCTGGATGGACGCCAAGGTCGGCGATTGGGTCGTGACGCCGCGAATCGGCAAGCCAGTAGAGATTCAAGCGCTGTGGTTGAATGCGCTCTGGATCGGCAGCCAGTTTTCAGAGCGCTGGAAAGAGCCCTTTGCGCGCGGGACGGAAAGCTTCCGGACTCGTTTCTGGAATGAGCAGGGCGGTCTTCTCTACGACGTTGTCGATGTCGATCACCAACCCGGCAAGGTCGATGCTTCCTTCAGGCCGAATCAGATCTTCGGCATCGGCGGACTGCCCATCTCTCTCATCGAAGGAGAACAGGCGAGCCGAATCGTCGACGCTGTCATGCGGCGCCTGTGGACGCCGATGGGGCTGCGCTCGCTGGCGCCCGAAGAGCCGGGATACACGCCGAAGTATGATGGCGGCGTGCGAGAGCGCGACGGCAGTTATCATCAAGGAACCGTCTGGCCGTGGCTCATCGGGCCCTTCGTCGAGGCCTGGGTGCGCGTCCACGGCGGGAGCGCTGACACGAAGCGCGAAGCTCGTCAGCGCTTTCTCGCGCCGATATTCGAGCATCTCGACAGCGCCGGTCTCGGCCATGTTTCCGAGATCGCCGATGCGGAGCCGCCGCACACGCCGCGCGGTTGCCCGTTTCAAGCCTGGTCGCTGGCCGAGCTGCTGCGGCTCGATCGAGGAGTGCTGGCGGCTTCCGGCGCCGAAGAAAATTCGCATCGAGCGGCGCGAAAGTAACGTCTAAATGAACGAAACCAGCCATGAAAATTATTTCCGTCAATGACCCGGCTCTACGCATTCGATATAGATGATGTAGCAGGAATGCGCCGTGCCGCGGCAGTGGAGGCTTTATCTGAGAGTTGGCGCGGCTACTTTAGAGATCGTCTCGAAGAGATCTCCATCATGGATCGAGGGTATGATAAAATAAAACCGGCGAAAGAAGAGCAGGGAGAGTAAGGCGTGACTAAAGAAGAAATTCGACTGGAAGAGGATCGCCAACACAAAGCGAATTGGAAGCGCTGGGGACCCTACCTCTCCGAGCGCCAGTGGGGTACGGTCCGCGAGGATTATAGCCTCTACGGCGCCGCTTGGGAGTACCTGCCCCACGACCATGCGCGCAGCCGCGCCTATCGCTGGGGGGAAGACGGCATCGGGGGCATTTCGGATCGCCACCAATACATTTGCTTCGCCCTCGCCCTTTGGAACGGGAAAGATCCAATCCTCAAGGAGCGTCTTTTCGGTCTCACCGGCAGCGAAGGCAATCACGGCGAGGACGTCAAGGAGTATTATTTTTACCTCGACTCCACGCCCACTCACTCCTACATGAAGTTCCTCTACAAGTACCCTCAAGCCGAATTCCCCTACGGGCGGCTGGCCCAAGAGAATCGCCAACGCGGCAAACGAGACCTAGAGTTCGAGTTGATCAATACCGGAGTCTTCGACGACAACCGCTATTTCGACGTTTTTATTGAATACGCTAAAGCCGGAGCCGATGACATCTTGGTTCGCATCGAAGCGATCAACCGTGGCCCCGAGCCCGCCGAACTGCACTTGCTGCCCACCCTCTGGTTCCGCAATACCTGGTCATGGGGATTGGATGAGCGCAAGCCACGGCTCCGTAGAGACGACTCCGTGGAGATCGCAACCATCAAGGCCGACCATTACTACTACGGTAGCCGCTGGCTTTACTGCGAGGGCAGTCCGCAGCTGCTGTTCACGGAGAACGAGACTAACAAGAGCAAGCTCTTTAATTCCGAGAACGAGTCTCCTTACGTCAAGGACGGCATCAATGACTATATCGTTCACGGGGTCAAAGCCGCCGTCAATTCCGCCGCCTCAGGCACCAAGGGTTCGGCCCATTACGCGGCGACCCTGGCGCCCGGAGCGTCGTTTTCCACGTGGCTGCGGCTGACGAATGTTTCACCTTCAAGCGGACAACCGCTCGATGGAAATTTCCAACGGACTCTGCACGAGCGGCGTACGGAAGCGGATGAGTTTTACCGCACGGTCATTCCCGACCCCATCGCGACGGACCACAAGAATGTCATGCGTCAAGCTCTAGCCGGCGTGCTCTGGAGCAAACAGTTTTATCACTACGACCTAAATCGCTGGATCAAAGGCGATCCGGCGGGACCGGAACCGCCTCGCGAACGGCTCAACGGGCGCAACCACGAGTGGCGCCATCTCTACAACGCCGACGTCATCTCCATGCCCGACAAGTGGGAATACCCGTGGTACGCGGCCTGGGATCTCGCGTTTCACTGCATTGCGCTCGCGCTCGTCGATTCCGACTTCGCCAAGGAACAACTCGTGCTCATGACGCGTGAGTGGTACATGCACCCCAACGGCCAGCTGCCGGCCTACGAATGGGCCTTCGGCGACGTCAACCCGCCAGTCCACGCGTGGGTGGCATGGCGCGTCTACAAGGTCGAGAAGAAGCGCCGCGGCAAGGGCGACCGCAGATTTCTCGAGCGAGTGTTTCAAAAACTTTTGCTGAACTTCACCTGGTGGGTGAATCGCAAAGACGCCGAGGGACGAAACGTTTTTCAAGGCGGCTTTCTCGGTCTGGATAATATCGGCGTCTTCGACCGCAGCGCGCCGCTTCCCACGGGAGGCTACATCGAACAATCGGATGGGACGAGCTGGATGGGGATGTACTGCCTCAACATGCTGGCCATTGCCCTGGAGTTGGCCAGAGAAAACTCGGCCTATGAAGACGTGGCCAGCAAATTCTTCGAGCACTTTGTTTATATTTGCCGGGCCATGAACGATATCGGCGGCGAGGGCATCGAGCTTTGGCACGGCGAGGATGGCTTTTACTATGACGTCTTGCATCTCCCTGACGGGCACGCGTTGCCGCTCAAAGTGCGCTCCATGGTCGGCCTGATTCCGCTTTTCGCGGTGGAGACGTTGGACCCGGAGGTGGTCGACCATTTGCCTGGCTTCAAGCGGCGCATGCAGTGGTTCATCGAAAACCGCCCGGAACTGAGCGAGCGCTTCGAAACGGAAACCACGGATGACGGCCCGCGCCGGTTTCTCTCGCTCGTAAATCGACACCAGCTAAAGCGCGTGCTGCGCTACATGCTGGATGAGAACGAGTTCTTCTCTCCCTATGGAATTCGCGCCCTTTCCCGTTACCATCATGACCATCCGTACTCGCTTAAAACAAACGGCATGGAATACCGGGTCGATTACGAACCGGCGGAATCAAGCACGGGGCTGTTTGGCGGCAACTCCAACTGGCGCGGACCGATCTGGTTCCCGGTGAACTTCTTGCTGCTCGAATCGCTGCAAAAATTCCATTACTTTTTAGGTGACAGTTACAAGGTCGAATGTCCGACCGGATCCGGGCGGATGCAAGACCTTTGGCAAGTCGCTGGTGAAATCTCTCAACGACTCACGCGCATTTTTTTCCGCGGCGAAGACGGACGCCGGCCTGTTTTCGGCGGTACGGAGAAGTTTCAAACCGATCCCTACTGGCGCGATCTCATTCCCTTTCATGAATACTTTCACGGCGACAACGGAGCCGGCATCGGAGCCAGCCATCAGACGGGTTGGACGGCGCTGGTGGCGAAACTAATCCAACAATACGGCGATTGAGTGAAATCAGTTGCCAGTGGGCAGTCGTCAGGAGCCGACAGTCAGACGAAAAGCCCACATTTATATCCTCAGGGCGCATCATCCGTGGCATGGTGAACGCGAAAATATTCTCTATTCTGAATTCTGAAATCTTTTAAGCCTGATCCACGACGTGACCCACGCAAATGAAGACCGCTTAAGAACTCTCCTTCCCGCGCTCGCGCTGGGGTTACTGACCGCAGCGTTCATCATCGCGAAAACGGGCAGGGATGCGCTTTTTTTTCAAGGGAGCGGAGGGCTGCTCCAGCTACCGCTCGTGTACATTAATATTGGCGGAGCCTCGTTGCCCCTCGCTCTGCTCTTCGTCAAGGCGATGAAAATCTGGGGCGCCCGGCCGGCAAGGGTGGGAATTCTCCTGCTCGCTGCAACCGTAATAGCTGCCGCTGCTCCTTTCTTAGAGCCCGCAGATAACAAACTGCTGTTGGCCATTTTCATGTTCATCCCGGCGATTTTCGGGCTGCTCTTCGCGAGCCTGTGGCTTTTGGCATCGGATATCTTCGAAAAAACCGAAAAAAGCGGCGCAGCGCGCGCCTTCAGCAAAATAGGCGCTGGTACGCTCGCCGGCGGCATGTTGGGCGGCTTGATTTCAAAGGGACTCGCTCCCTATCTCGACGCAAAATGGCTGGTTTTCTGGGGTGCGGTTCTCATCCTTGGCGTCATCGCCCTCGTGCTAAAAATCCACGGTCGGTTTCCTACCACTATCGTCCCGAAGAAAGCCGACGAGAAAAAAAAGAAGACTGGATTTCTGACCCCGTTAAGCAATAGGTACTCACTCACGCTTTTGTCTATTTCGATGACGGGCGCCCTTGCCGGCTTGCTCATCGACTTCCAGTTCTACGCGGCGGCGGCCAGCGCCGATATGGGCTCGAAGGGCAACGCGAGTTTCTTCGCCAACTTTTACATTCTGCTGAATTTTAGCTCCTTGCTGCTGCAACTCTTCGCCACGCCCAGGATACAAGATAAGGTCGGATTGCGAGGTGGGTTAATGGTGCTGCCTGTTGCGCTCGTTGGCGGCGCCACTTTCGCGACCGCTGCCGCGACGGCTCTTAGCCGTTCCGTTTTGCGAGTGACGGAGGGGGGACTGCGCTCGTCCGTGCACCGCTCCATTTGGGAGCAGGCCTTTATTCCCGTCGACTCCACGGACCGGTCTGTCGTAAAGATCGTCGTCGACGGCGTCGCCGCCAGAATCGCGGAAGCGCTCGGCGCGATCGCCATTCTGCTTTGGCTGAAGCAAGCGGCACCCGATGGCGTCATTGCCATGCCGCTCAATACAAGTTGGATGGCGTGGGCTACCCTGGTCATGGTTGCGGTTTGGTTGAGGATCACGCAAAAGATGAGAGTGCAGGTAAAAAAGGATCGAGGCGAGATCATGCCGGCGGCGGCTCAGGACATCGTTTGCGAGCGGTTCCCTGACCAATGTCCCTGCACGACGGAGTTGGGCAAAGGCATCGCCTAGCATCCGCCAAGCTTTGTAGTTCTCGCTTCGACTGAGGCAGAGTTGCCTGCGCTTTTGATGGGCAACACCTGACCGTGTTTGACAAGAGCCCAAACTAAGCAATAGCTTTTTGTATGCCCGAGGGCTCGGTGATTCCCGGCAAGAAAAGCGCCGTCGACCGGTTGCTAGTGCTCTTTTCCGACGTACGCGCCGGCGAAGGCTTTACCGCTCTGCTCTTGATGATCAATCTCTTCTTGCTGTTGACGGCCTATCTCATCATCAAGACGGTGCGTGAGGCGCTCATCCTCTCCGAAGGAGGCGCGGTAGTCAAAAGCTATGCGGCGGCGGCTCAAGCTTTGTTGTTACTCGTCGTCGTGCCCTCATACGGTTACGTGGCGAGCCGAGTCCATCGCATCAAGCTCATCAACGGGGTGACGCTCTTTTTCATTTCAAATCTCGTTCTTTTCTATCTGCTGGGTCAATTGCAGGTTTCGCTGGGCGTCCCTTTTTTTCTCTGGGTCGGAATTTTCAATCTCTTGATCGTGGCCCAGTTCTGGTCGTTCGCCAATGATCTCTACCTCGAAGAACAAGGAAAACGGCTTTTTCCGATCATCGCGTTTGGCGGCTCTTTCGGCGCTATTCTCGGCCCGAAAATCGCCGGTTGGTTGTTTGAACCGTCAGGGCCCTATGGGCTTATGCTGATGACGGCGTTGCTCCTCGGCGTCTGCATGGTTTTTTCAAACCGGGTGAACCGGAGAGCTGCCCATGAGCGCCGGAATGCCCAACGCGCGCTTGACCCTGAAACCCTTGGGCCGACAAGGCGCATACAAACTGGTCCTCGGCCAACCCTATCTTCTCATCATTGCAGCGATGATGATCGTTGCGAATCTAGTCAACACGACGGGCGAGTTCATTCTCGGCCAGAAAGTCACGGAGGAAGCGAAACGACTCGCGGTGGTAGAGATCGCGAACCCGGCCGGTCATGAATTGAGCCAGGCCGCGGCACACGCGATCGATCGGAAAAAGATGCAGGACTTCATTGCGGGTTTCTACGGCGATTTTTTCTTCAGCGTTAGTTTGGTTTCGGCTTTGCTGCAGCTTCTTCTGGTCTCGCGGATTATCAAATTCTGCGGCGTCTCGGGCTCGCTGTTCTTCCTACCGCTCATCGCTCTGGGAGGCTACGCTTTTATCGCTTTGACGCCCTTTTTAACCCAGATTCACTTCGCCAAAGTCATAGAAAACAGCACCGACTATTCTCTGCAAAACACGGCGCGCCAGGCGTTGTTCCTACCGACGAGCAGAGAGGTAAAATATAAAGCGAAGGCGGCCATTGACACGTTCTTCGTGCGCATAGGCGATCTGCTGTCGATGGGAATTGTTTTTCTGAGCGTGCAGCTGTCCCTCAGTACTCGGGCGTTAAGCAGTGTCAATGTTCTAATGATTATGGTATGGCTGTTTCTCGTGTTCGGCATCGGCTGCCGCTATAAAATTTTATCGGCGGCGCAAACAAGAGATGAAAGCTAGCCGTGGAGTCTCTCGTTTACCGACATAACCGCATCACCCGCCTCACCCACTGGATCAATGCCGTCGCCCTGCTGGTTCTCTTCATGAGCGGGCTGCAAATTTTCAACGCCTTTCCCGAGCTTCACTGGGGGAGCAAGGCGGAACCCGACGAAGCGTTCTTTTCCATCGCGGCCACGAGCGAGGACGCCGAGGTTCGCGGTTACACCCATTTATTCGGGTTGAAATTTGACACGACCGGCCTGCTCGGCGTGCAAAATACCGCGACCGGCCCCTCTCCACGCGCTTTTCCCAGCTGGATCACGATTCCCGGCTACTTCTGGCTGGCGGGAGGTCGGCGATGGCATTTCTTCTTCGGTTGGATTTTTACCATCAATGGCGTCCTCTACTTTCTCTACAATGTTTTGAACGGCCATATGCGCAAGTTTCTTTTCACCCTCAAGGACGCCATCCAGGTGCCGGCGATGATCGCCTATTACTTGCGGCTGCGCCGTGAGTCGCCCCAAAAAGGAGAATATAATCCGCTGCAGAAAATGGCCTACACGAGCGTCTTTGTGATTCTAACGCCTCTGGTGTTGCTTTCCGGACTCGCCATGTCACCGCAGTTGGACATCGCCTTCAATTGGCTGCCTGCCGCATTTGCCGGGAGGCAGTCGGCGCGCACTGTTCATTTCATTCTCGCGTTTGGCTTTCTCTTTTTTACTTTCGGTCACGTGTTCATGGTGCTGACCACCGGTTTCCTGAACAACATGCGCTCCATGGTCACCGGTTGGCACAACGACAAAATAGCTCCGACGATTGAGGTAGCGCCTGAAACTCCTGTAGCTCCCTCTCCGACCGCTCCTTCCCTCTCCATTGAGGGAGAGGGCAAGGGTGAGGAGGAACCGGAGAACATGGCCAGTCATCAAACATCGGAACCCGAGCTCAAAGCCGATGCTCAAGAAAACCCAAAAGACGAGGGTGGCGTTAATGAAAAATCAAAGTCTTGATCGCTCGCGACGAAAACTGCTTCTCGGCGCGCTCCAGGCTACCGGTCTCGTGCTTTTTTCCGGCTGCGAAAAAATGTTTAACGGCCTGCAACAAAACAGGAAGTTTCTCTCACTCCTCGAATCGGCTGAGGGCGCAAACCGACGCGTACAAAAATTTTTGACCGGCAGAAACAAGCTCGCCCAAGAGTTCACCGAAAAAGATATCTCACGTTATTTCAAACCCAACGGCAACCCACCGCCTTTGGCTATGGATTATATGGCAGACGCAGCAAGTCAGTGGCAGTCGTGGCGATTGGAAGTATCGGGCCTGGCGCAATCGCCACACAGTTTTTCTCTGACGGAACTTAAATCCATGCCCGCGCGCACGCAGATCACGCGCCACGATTGCGTCGAAGGCTGGAGCGCTATCGGCAAATGGAAAGGCGTTCGTCTGGAAGAGATCATGCGCCGGGTGCAACCACAGCCTCGAGCGAAATACGTGGTTTTTCACTGCATGGACACGGACTCGGACGGCACCCACTACTATGAGAGCATCGATCTTGAGGACGCCGTTCATCCGCAAACCATTCTCGCCTACGAAATGAATGACGCGCCCTTGCCGCTGGAGCACGGCGCGCCGCTCCGCCTCCGTCTTGAAAATCAACTCGGTTACAAGATGGCCAAGTACATCCGCGCCATCGAATTCGTTGCCGACTTGAAGAACATCCAACAAGGCAAGGGAGGTTACTGGGAGGATCAAGGTTACGAGTGGTTCGCGGGAATCTAACATGAATTTACGTTGACATGATCGAATCGGCATCGAATAGTCTCGCAGGCAACTTGGTCGGATCAAGATTATGATTAGACCGCTTGGCCTAATCCATGGTCACTATGAGTGCCGCTCGTTGAACGAGACGGTTCCGGTATTCATCGATCTATTGGCCCTGGAGGTTGTAGAAAAAGGGCATAGGCAAGTTATCGTGAAGCATCCGAATACGGACTGGCATCTGGTCGTTCACGAGGCCGGGTCGGACGCGGCGGATAAGCCTGTAATGAATCACTACGGGTCAGGGTGTCGAGCCCGGAAGAAGTGGATAGAGCTTGGAGATATCTTAGCGAGCACAAGGACCAATATCGCCTTGGCAAAATCACCAAGCCGCGGGAGACCCATCTCGCTTATTCCCTTTATTTTAAGGAGCCCGGCGGCAACTACTGGGAGATCGAATGCTATCTTCCCCAGGCATTCACCCTCGCTTCTGTCTATGCGCCACACTGGAAGAACCCGTGGCCTGAGAATAGATTCGCCGATAAAGGCTATGTTCCCCAAGGTCTAACGCACGGGACACTTGAATGTAATGACAAAGCCGTCACCGAACTCTTTCTGCGGCACGTCTTGGGCTTGCAGATCGTTCCCGGCAAAAGACCGGTCATTTATTTCAAGCATCCCGCTACACCCTGGTACGTTGTGGTGGTCCCGGTGAAGAATCGGCGATATCTTAATTCGAATAGCCGCTTCACTTTAGAGCTTGGATCGCCTGACGCCGTGGATAAGGCGCATCGCAATTTCGCGAAAGCGGGCAAAGAGATCGGTGTTACGGAACTCGGGGAACTCAAACGGGCGGGCGCAAACGTTTCATTTTTCCTCAGTGACCCAGATCGAAACTGGTGGGAAATTACTGCAAAAGCCAGCCGCGACGCGCACTGAGATAACTCCGCTCTGATTTTCCTCTCTCCCGAGTGCGCGGGCGACAATTTTGTTTGGAGGCAATTCCCATGAAGTCTGACAAGAGATTCGCTTCTCTCCAGGCTGCAGTGTTTCTGCTGGCAGGAATGGCGACGCAATCATTCGGCCAAGGGCGCGAGCCGGTATTGTCGCTGGTGAAGAAGGAAAAGCCCGCCCTGCTCGAAACCTTGAGAGGACTGGTGTCCATTGAGACCGGCAGCCGTGACCGCGAAGGACTCGACAAGCTCGCAGACCTTATCGCCGCGCGGCTGAAAGAGCTGGGCGGCAAGGTTGAGTTGATCGAGGCGAGCGACGTCTACAAGATGGAAGACACGCCCGAGAAAATCGGCAAGATGGTGCGGGCAACCTTCGCTGGGACGGGCAATAAGAAAATCCTGCTCATCGCGCACATGGACACGGTGTACCCGCGCGGCATGTTGGCACAACAGCCCTTTCGCGTCGAAAGCGATCGCGTTTACGGCCTGGGAATCGCCGACGACAAGCAGGGAATCGCCGTGATTCTCCACACCTTGGCGATTCTCAAGGCGATGAATTTCCGCGAATACGGTATCCTCACGGTGCTCATCAACGCCGACGAAGAGCTTAGCTCGCCCGGTTCGCGTAGCTTAATCACGAAGCTCGGCGCGGAGAACGACGCAACCTTCTCGGTCGAATCCTCACGTGCCGAATCCGACAAATTGTCGCTAGCAACCAGCGGTATCGCTTCGGTCACTCTGACCGTCAAAGGTCGGGGGTCGCACTCGGGCGTTTCACCGGAAAAGGGTGTGAACGCCTTGTATGAGCTCGCCCACCAAGTGCTACAAACGCGCGATCTTTCCGATCCGGCGGTTGGCCTCAAAATGAACTGGACGCTGGCGAACGCGGGCACCACGCGCAACATGATTCCGCCCGCCGCCCAGGCGGTTGCGGACGTGCGCGTGCTGCGCGTGGCCGACTACGACGCCATCGAGAAAAAGGTGCGGGAGCGAATCAAAAAACAGCTGTTGCCCGAAGCAAAGGTCGCGATGAACTTCGAGCGCCGCCGTCCTCCGTTGGAGGCAACCGCAGCCTCACGGGCACTCGGCAAACACGCGCAGCAGATTTACCGTGAGCTCGGCAAGGAACTCGTCGTGGATGAAATGCCGGAAGGAGGCGGCACCGACGCCGCCTTCGTCGCGCTCAATACCAAGGCGCCGGTCATCGAGCGGTTCGGCCTGCAGGGTTACGGCGCCCACTCCGCCGATGCGGAATACGTCCTGCTCGATTCGATCGAGCCTCGCCTTTATCTTCTCTCGCGCATGATCATGGACGTTTCGCAGGGCAAGAGCCCCTAGTGCATCGCCCCTAGAAGAGGGTTGTTTCTATCTGACAGGAGGAGTAAGACCATGACCTACGATTCTGTATCAAGCTCGAGGCGCTCTTTCCTACAGAAAATCGCGGCGACGGGTATCGTCCTTCCCCTCCTGCCAGGATTGGATTCATCACTTAATGAATCGGTCGCGGCAGAGGCCAAGACAGGACAAATTCAGGTCGCGAATCCTTCTTTTTCCCGCGTCGAGCGCGACGGCCGCTGGATCGCGGTCCGCCGCGTGATGGCCAAGCCTCAGTGGAATTTCGACGCCATTTTCGCGCCCGCGAGCGGTGACACAGCTTATCCTCGCTACCTTACGCAAATCGGCGGCCGCGGTGGAAGCGCCGACGTTATCTTCCCACGAGATGACACGAAGCCCATCCATGCTATCGTATCGACCGCGCGCAACCGAAGCTTCTGGGAGAAAAGACTGGATGCGTGGCGCTCAGACGGAAAGCTCATCATCAGTCAAGGCGAAGGCTCGAAATCGGTCGCCGAGCTGATCAAAGGCCTCGGCTTGAATCGCCCGGGAACGCGCATCGGCGTGGCGAAACTCAGCGGCAGTCGCTTCGATCCCGAGGGTTTGGTTGCCGCCACTTTTCTAGAACATCTCAAGTCGGCCCTCCCAGGACTGCAGTTCCTGCCGATGGAAAAATGGGGAGCTGATGCGGGTCCCATCGACGAAGCGGCTATGTTGAAGAGCTCCGAGGAGCACGATGTGATTCGGCGCTCCGTGGCGGCTGGAGAAAAGGCAATCGAGGTGATCAGGAGCGTGGCGCGGTCTCCATCGCGCCATCAAGGCGACATCTGGTTTCAAACTTATGTCGCGATGTTTGCCGAGACCGGCGAAGATCCTACCCGTCTTTCCATTGCTCTCGATGCTGAAGCGAACACGACTCTGGGCGCGCCCACCGACGACCCGTTAAAAGAAGGGCAGATCATCAACGAGGAAATCGACGCCACGGTTCAAGGGTATCGAGGACAAGTGAACCATTCGATCTTTGTCGGCGGGGCAAAAACCGCCGGCTACGACTATTACCGCGCCGCCGTGGAGACGGCCATCAAGCTCTTCCATGAATGCGTCGCCTTCATCGTTCCCGGCAAAACGACGTGCGGACAGTTCGTGGACTATTATGCAAAGCTGACAGAGAAGTTGGGCGCCGAGGATCGCTCGGGTGTAGTGTTGCATTCAAGCGGCATTGCCAATCTCTCTCGGCCACGCCTGGGTCCGGCCAACTCTAGAGAGGAATCCGATATCGTTCTCGCGCCGGGAATGACCTTCGACTTCAAGCCAGCGATTCGCATGAAGCGCGGTGCCATCCAAGATGTGGGGAAGGAAAACCGCGTAGTCCAGATCGGCGAGCATCTCTTGGTCGGCACAACCGGCGTCACACGCCTCGGCAAGCGGGAGTTAAAGCCGTTGATCACGCAGAGTTAAATCGATGCATCGGCGTTGAAGCCTAAAACTCTGCCGACCGCCGAGATCAGCAGGTTCCACCAAAACAGACCGAAGTTTTTCTGCGTAAGAACGTGCCAAGGTCTCACTTTATTTTTCAATAACTGTCTGTCGAGTAGCATAATTCCTCTTTATAGGCTAATGATGCGCTCATGCGCATTTGTTCTCTGCTTCCCAGCGCAACGGAAATTGCTTTCGCCCTGGGACTGGGCGACGACGTCGTCGGTGTCACCCATGAATGTGACTACCCCCATGAAGCGCGGCAAAAACCGATCGTGGTGCGGAGCTTGATCGATGCGAACCCAATGAGCAGCGCTGAGATCGACGGTTGGGTCAGTGAGCGTTTGCGGGGCAACCCAAGCCTCTACGGCATCGATGAGGTCAAGTTTCGAGAGGCTGCGCCGGACCTGATCTTGACGCAAGAACTTTGCGAAGTTTGCGCCGTTGATTACAACGAAGTAGCGGCCGCCGCAAAGAGTCTCAAGGAACCGGCGACAATTCTAGCGCTGAGCCCTCATTGCCTCACTGACGTCTTGCGCGATATTGAACGGGTCGGTGCGGTGACTGCGCGCGCGGATGCGGCCCGGGCCCTGGTTCAACGATCACACGAACGGATCGAACGCGTGCGCCAGACGGCCGCTCAATCAAACACTCGGCCCCGAGTCGCTTGCCTCGAATGGTTCGATCCAGTTTACGCCGCCGGTCATTGGGTGCCCGAGATGGTTGAGTTGGCCGGGGGTTTCGATGTTCTTGGCCGCAGAGAAGAACCATCAGCGAGAGTGGAATGGACACAAGTCCTGGATTCCGTCCCGGAAATCATCGTCTTGATGCCGTGCGGCTTTGAGCTACGGCGAACCATTCAGGAAAGCGCGGTCCTGCGAAAATTGCCGGGATGGAACCATCTACCAGCCGTGAAGAACGGGCATGTTTATGGCGTCAACGGCAGCGCTTTCTTCAGCCGGCCCGGACCGCGTTTGGTCGATGGATTGGAAATTCTCGCGCGCATCATTCACCCAGAGATCTTCTCCGAGCCGGACCTTAGCGATTCAGTTCAACGCATTCTTTGATTTTCTGCCGGTGAGATTCGACACAACAAGTCTCGACGGACAACACAGGCCATACCCATCGCACTTGAGGAACATTCTTAGGCTCGCCATTCCGGCCATGCTGGCGCTGGCCAGCGTGCCATCGTTGAATATTGGCGACACAGCGATGATCGGTCGCTTGGGCGTCGAACCTCTCGCCGCGCGCGCCGTCGGCGCCGCTCTCATCGGCGGAATTTACTGGATCTTTGCCTTTTTGACCTTTGGTACCACGACGCTCGTCGGCCATTATCACGGTTCTCGCGACTTCGAGGCCTGCGGCGCAACTTACGTTCATGCGCTTGTTCTCGCTCTGCTCGGTGGATTGGGAGTTTCCCTCGCCGGTCTCTTCCTAGCGCCGAATCTTTACCGGCTCATGGGTGCGGCGCCCGGTGTGATCGATGCAGGCATCCCCTATTTTCGTGTGATCATCACCAGCGCCCCTTTTACTTTCGTCTTTTTTGCATCCGTCGGATTTTTCCGTGGAGTTCAGGATACCAAGACACCCATGTTGATCGCTTTTCTCGCGAACGGCCTAAACCTGGTGCTCGATTACGTCCTGATCTATGGCGGGTTCGGCATCCTACCTATGGGCCTGAAAGGCGCCGCTATTGCCGCGTGGATCGCTCAGTTCCTCGGGGCAACCATCTGTCTTTCTGTTTTTGTTTGTTCGGCTCGGAACGGGCGGTATCGACCTTCGAAATGGCGCGTTAACATCGTCCAATTCCGCCCGTTGTTTCGCATCGGGCGGGATCTGGCGATTCGCACGGGAGCGCTGCGCTTTTCATTGATCGTCGCAACCGGCACCGCGGCAAGAATGGGCGCAGAAATTCTCTCCGCCCACGAGATCGCCTTTCAGCTTTTGCTTCTTTGCTCAGACATCATCGACGGGTTGGCAGTCGCTGGCCAGGCCCTCGTAGCCAAGTACCTAGGTTCGAATCAAAAGGACATGGCGTACCGCATGGGGAAGACTCTGATTCTTTGCGGCGGCGTCGCTGGCTGCCTATTCGCTGGAATGTTCCTGAGTGCCGAGGCGTGGATCGTGCAGATTTTTACGAGCAGTTCAGACGTGAAGCGCATATTCAGCGGTGAAATCTTCTTGCTGGTTGCCCTGTTTCAACCGTTAAATGGGATAGTCTTCGTGCTCGATGGTTTTCTCATCGGCGCTCACGATACGCAATTCCTGATGTGGGCCATGCTCGTGGGCGCGCTGGGAATCTTCGTGCCCTTGTCATGGCTGTCACTTCAATGGGGATGGGGCCTCCCCGGAGTATGGGTGGGCGTCAGCGCCTTGATGACCTGGCGTCTTCTGACCAATTTCGGCCGCTTTGTCGGCAAGGGATGGTCGGCCGCGGTTCCGTAGAGAAGTTAACTTGGACCGTTTAAACGGTTCAAACAGGCAATCACACTACCGCTGAGTCTCTTTATTTCGTGCCAACTTATTGACCGAAAATAGTCACCAATGGTAGCGTCCTGAGGCAACGATAAAGAGGAGTAGTGTTATGGACAAAGTAATTATCGTGACCGGGGGTGCCGGTGGGATCGGATCGGACATTTGTCGCGGTTTAGCGTCTGACGGGCTGAAAGTTGTAATTGCAGACTATGCCAAAGAAGCCGCAGAAAACATCGCCGCGGAGATCCGCAAAGACAACGGCGAGGCGATCGCGATTCAAGTCGACGTCGGCAGCAAACAAAGTGTCGGCGACATGGTCAAAGCAACCCTGGACAAATACGGCCGGATCGATTTCCTCCTCAACGGGGCGGGAGTTCTCACCCGTGTACCCGTCGTGGAAATGCCTGAGGAGGATTGGGATCGGGTGCTGAGAATCAATCTGAAGGGCACGTTTCTCTGCTCACAGGCTGTGGCCCATCATATGATTCCAAAGAAGCAGGGTCGTATTATAAGCATAGCGTCCGGCCGCGGTGTGGCCGGACAGCCGCGCGCCGCTCACTATGCCGCGTCCAAAGCCGGCATCATCGCTTTCACAAAATCGTTGGCGGTGGAACTCGCGACCTATGAGATTACCGTCAATGCCATCGCTCCTGGCGCAACCGATACGCCCATGTCGCGATCTGGCTCGACTCGGGAAGAGTTTGAGAAACGAGAAGCGATCCCGCCATTAATGGACGGGCTCACCAAAAAGGAAGAGATCGTCGGCCTGATTCGCTACCTGCTCTCCGAAGCGACAAAATACGTTACGGGACAGACTTTTTTCCTGCGCACGCCGAAATAGCCATCCGGCCCTACGGGCGCGCACCAGATAGCAACTTTATCAGACGGCGCCGCCAATTTCGGCAAAGTGCCCGTCAATGGACGGAGGAAACGTCACGCGAAACTTAAAATGCCTGCGCAAAAGAACCCGCGCCTCTTTGTGTACGGAACCCTTCGGAAACAAGTGAAGCATCCGACGCATCAAATCCTGGCGCGCCATGGCAGCTATATCGGCATGGGAGTATTTCAAGGACGACTCTACAATCTGGGACGCTACCCGGGAGCAGTGGCATCGGCTGAAAAGTCCGATCGCGTCATCGGTGAGGTCTACGAGCTGGAGCGAAACACGCAAGCATTCGAGATCCTCGACGACTACGAAGGGCGGTTATTTTCGCGTGAACCAACGACAATCTTCCTTGACGCGGGTGAAACGATCACATCGTGGATTTATTTATACCGCGGCGTAGTCGAAGAACGTAGACGCATCGTGTCGGGGGACTACTTGGCTTATCTCGACCAGCCTTAGCGGACTTTCTGAGCAAAAATACCCGCTCGATAGGAGACCTCGTCACCTTCAGTGAATTTCCCCTCGCGGTACCACAGCACCCGAAGATCACGAAAGAATTCCAACAGCTCATTGTGACCGAGCAGATAGGCGGGATTGCTCGGATGGCCGACGGTTCGCTGATCGATCAGATAAGTCTCAAAGATGATATGCCCGCCGGCCTTGAGACTCTCTTTGATCCGCGGGATCAAAGAGCGCTGCAGATAATTGAAATTCAAGACGAGGTCATAGCACGCCTCGGGCAAGTCGATCTGCTCTAGGTCGGCTTCTCGCCACGATATATCGAGTCTTCGCTCCGTTGCTCGGCGGCGAGCTTCATCTAGGGCAACCGGCGAGATATCGATAGCTTCGACGTCGAAACCCCGCTCGGCCAGAAATATCGCGTTTCGTCCCTTTCCGGCAGCGATGTCCAAGGCTCGACCCGAACGAATTTGCCAGTTTTGAGTCTGGAAGATTTCCCTTAGAAAACCAGACGCTGCTTCAGACCCATGCTCTGCTAAATGTTTCCGATCCCATCTTGCCTGGTCATTCACCGACATAGCCAACCAATGCAAAGGAGCCTCAATGAACGACTCTCCGCTAGGATATCGTCCGCGCCAAGGTCAAAACGGAAACCTTCTTGGCGCCCGCCTGCATCAAGACCCGGCTGCACTCGTTGACCGTCGCTCCAGAGGTGTAGACGTCATCCACCAAGAGTATCGTTTTCCCGTTCAACGAGGCTGCGGACTGAACAGAAAATGCGCCCCGTACGTTTTTCCGGCGCTCTTCTTCCGAGAGCTGAGTTTGCGCCGACGTCTCTTTGTCGCGAACGAGGACAAATGGATCCATCGGCAAACCATAGGCGCGGCTCACTTGTCGCGCCAACAAAACCGATTGGTTAAAGCCTCTCCAACGCAATCGTTTGGGATGCAGCGGAACGGGAATGATCGTATCGACGCGGCGCTCGTTTAAGAATTCCCTACAGCCCGATGCCATGAGTTGTCCTAGCGATTTGCCAAGAGAGACTTTGCGACCATACTTGAACTTCTGTACCACCTGCCGCAGCGGATCTTCGGTGATCTCCTCTCGCGGATAGCAAGCCCATGCGCGGGCAGATACAAACCGGGGAGTGCGCGATAGGCAAACCCCACACAGGTGATCGTCTCCGCTCGCATCTAAAAAGGGACGGCCACAGACAGTGCAGAGCGGGTGAGAGACAAGTCTGATTTGCGACCAGCAGGCGCTGCAGAAATACTCCGAGTCCCGGCCGGCGATCCGACCGCGGCATGCGCGGCAGCGCGGCGGATAGAGCCAATCGACGAGCCAATCCAATCGATCCGCAAGTGCTTGGCGGTGAGGCGGTAACATCCGCTGCCGACTCTATCAAAAAGACCGACAAACGCGAAGAAAAATCGACATCGAGGCGTCGGCAGGAAGAAACAGGAATGTTCTATGAATCCACTATGAGAGAGCGGCCGGTCATTTCCTTGGGTTGGGGAATGCCGAGGAGCCGCAACATCGTCGGCGCGATGTCGATAGCAGTTCCTTTGTTGAGGCGGCTTTTTTTGCGTTCCTCGTCAACCAGAATCACAGGAACGCGATTGGTCGTGTGGGCCGTGTGGGGCATCCCCGTATCGTAGTCGATCAACTGCTCGATATTGCCGTGATCTGCAGTGATGATGACACGACCTTTTTTATTCAATGCGGCATCAACGACTCTGCCGATGCATTCGTCGATGACCTCGCAGGCCTTGACACCCGCCGCAAAATTTCCCGTATGACCGACCATGTCAGCATTAGCAAAATTAGCAATGACTAGACCCATGTCCTGCTCGCGCAACTGCTTGACAAGCGCCTCGGTAACTTCGCGAGCGCTCATTTCAGGCTTGAGATCGTACGTCGGCACGTCTTTGGGCGAAGGAATTAAGATACGTTCTTCTCCAGGAAACTTATTCTCCTCGCCACCGTTGAAGAAGTAAGTGACGTGCGCGTATTTCTCCGTTTCCGCTATGCGCAACTGGCGAATCCCCGCCTGGCTCACGACTTCTCCTAGTATCCTCTTAATCTCTCTGGGCGGATAGGCGACCGGGACTTTGAATGTCTCATCGTATTGCGTCATCGTGGTATAGGTTGAGAGCTTTGGACGTTTCTTGCGGGGAAACTCTTTGAAATCTGCTTCAGTCAGCGCGCGGGTCAACTGCCGGGCGCGATCAGCTCGAAAATTGAAAAAAATCACTCCATCACGGTCTCGAATCAAACCGTCCGTGCCGTTAATGACTGTGGGAAGAACAAATTCGTCCGTGACTTTTTGCTCGTAACTCTTACGAACCGCTTCCAGCGCGGAAGCAGCTCGGTTCCCCACGCCCTCAGTCAGACAGAGATAAGCCTTTTCAGTTCTATCCCACCGTTTGTCGCGGTCCATGGCGTAATAACGTCCGCTTACGGTGGCGATTCGAACGTTGGGATAAGCCTTCAGCTTCTCGTTGAGAGCGAGCAGGAACTGCTCGCCGCTCGTCGGCGGTGTGTCCCGGCCGTCCAAGAATAGATGGAGATAGATCATCCCGACCTTTTCTCGATGGGCCATTTCAATTAACGCTTCCATGTGGCGCTGATGGCTGTGGACACCACCGTCGCCAAGAAGACCCATGAGATGGAGTCGGCCTTTCTTATCTCGCGTCTTTCTCAAGGCATCCAAAAGAATTTTGTTGCTATAAAAGCCACCCGCATCAATATCCTTGTGAATAAGGGTTAGCTCTTGGTAAACGATGCGTCCGGCGCCCAGGATCATGTGGCCTACTTCCGAATTACCCATCTGGCCGTCAGGCAAACCGACATCCATCCCGGACATAGAAAGACTCGAGTTGGGAAAATCCCGCAGCAACGCATCCATATTTGGCATCGATGCATTCGCGATGGCATTGCCTTCTTTCCTTGGATTGATTCCAAATCCGTCAAGGATGACGAGGATCGCTGGCTGTGTTGTAGTCACCGGTTTTCCTTCCTTTGGGTTGGATTTGGGCATCTTCAATATAGCCACGGGCGGGGACAGGCGGCGAAAGCTGCGGCAACGCTCGGCGTTCTAAGACAGTTGGCTTGACGCGATGTGAAACTGGTCGACCAAGGTCGAATAAGGCTCAGGTAGCTCGACCCGAGGGGCGTGGCCCCATAGTCCGTCTAGATCGTAAAATTGGCGGACCGGTTCATAGAAAATGTGGACGACGACGTCTGAAAAGTCCATCAAAATCCAATGGCCCCGATTGGCGCCTTCAACGGAGAGCAGAGAAATACCGGCTTGATTCAAGGCCTCTTCAAGACCTTGTGCAATACTCTGAACCTGCCGATCCGAACGCCCCGTGCAAATGATGAAATAGTCGGCGATGGAGGTCACTTCGCGGACTTCGATAACGACAAAATCGTAAGCCTTTTTCTCCAGAGCGGCGCGCGTCAGGAGAAGCACTTTTTCCCAGGAGCTAGTTGCCGGCAAAGTCGTTACCGCTCCTCCTCACGGTCCCGATAGAGATTTCGTTTCTTGATGTAAGCTTCGACCTCCCAGGGCAGTAAATATCGAATGGACTTTCCTGCGCCGACCCGCTTGCGGATTTGCGAGGCCGAGATAGCGATATCCGTGAGCTTGACGAAATACAGGTACGTACCGCTCCGATGTCTATAGATTTTCTCTTTAAAATCATAACAAAAGAGTTTTCTTACGGCAACGGGTGCGCCAGCTAGCGGATTGGTATGGCCATCGCCGGGTCGGGACGTCACGACGAAATGGCAAAACGAAAAGAGCTGTTTGAAGTTCTTCCAAGAGGCGATGTCGCGGAACGCATCGATACCAAGGATGAAGTAGTAAGAATCCCGGCCCTTACTTTTGTTTGCGAAATAACGGAGGGTATCGATCGAGTAAGAAACTCCCCGCCTTCTGATCTCCACAGTGGAAACGGAAAAACGGGGATTTTTTGCCACCGCTAGGCGAACCATATTCAACCGATCACGCGCGGGAGCGGTCGTTTGGTCTTTCTTGTGCGGAGGAATCGAAGCCGGAATAAAAAGGATACGGTCTAGCGAAAGAGCTTCGCACACCTCTTCGGCGCTGCGGAGGTGACCCCAATGGATCGGGTCGAAGGTCCCGCCGAAAAGCCCGATCCTCATTCCCTGATCTGCCCGTCCCCCAACACAACAAACTTCGTTGTGGTCAGCTCTTCGAGCCCCATGGGGCCAAAAGCGTGGATCTTGCTCGTGCTGATACCGATCTCCGCCCCCAATCCCAATTCACCGCCGTCGTTGAAACGGGTGGAAGCGTTGACCATCACAGCGGACGAATTGACGCGATCGAGAAATTCTCGCGCTCGTCGGTAATTCGACGTGACGATGGTTTCGGTGTGCTCGGAGCCGTAACGTTCTATATGATCAATGGCGACGTCCATATCAGCCACGACGCGCACCGAGAGAATGAGATCCAGGTATTCCGTCGTCCAATCGTTCTCCGAAGCCTTTTTGATTCCGGGAACGAGCGCGCACGTCTTTTCGCAGCCCCGGATCTCGACACCCGCTGCCTGATACTTTGCGATTATCGACGGCAGGAACGTCGGTGCGATCTCTTCGTGGACCAGCAGCGTTTCCATGGCGTTGCACACCGACGGACGCTGGACTTTGGCGTTTATACAAATACGCTCGGCCATTTCCAGTGACGCGTCTGAGTCCACATAGACATGACAAACCCCTTTGTAATGCTTGATCACCGGGATCCGTGAATTGGCCGCCACGGTCCGGATCAGCTCCTCGCCGCCCCGGGGAATGATTAGATCGATGTAATCTTCCAGCTGCAACAGCTCCTGAATCAAGGCATGATCTCTTGACTTGACGATCTGCACGGCCTGCTGGGGAACACGGGTGGCTGCGCAGGCGTTTTTCAATACCGCGCCGACGGCCTGGTTTGAGAAGTAAGCTTCGCTTCCGCCTCTCAGTATCACCGCGTTGCCGGATTTGAGGCACAGCGCGGCGGCGTCCGCCGTCACATTCGGACGCGCCTCATAAATCATACCGATGACACCCAGCGGAATACGCATCTTCCCGACCTGCAAGCCGTTCGGCCGCCGCCACATCTTGACAATCTCGTGGACCGGATCGGGCAAGAGCGCTACTTCCCGCAATCCCTTGGCCATCATTTGCACGCGGCTCGGATCAAGCGCAATGCGATCGAGAACGGCATGAGAGATTGCCGCACTTCGCGCCGCGTCCAGATCTTTCTTGTTCTCTGCGATCAAATAATCGCTCTGCTCCTCAAGCGCGTCCGCCATCAGATTTAGCGCGCGATTCTTTTCCTCAGAGGCAAGCGGCGCTAACTGTCGCGCGGCGGCTTTGGCCTGCCTGCCGAGTTGAATCGCTTCTTCTTTCAACGATGACTGATTCACTGACCTGCTTTCGTTTTACAGGAGCACGAGATCGTCGCGATGGATAATCTCGTCGTAGGCCCTATACCCCAGGATTTTCTCAATCTTGCTTGTATGCAATCCTTTGATCTGATTCAACTCTTGGGCGCTATAGTTTACCAGCCCGCGGGCAAATTCGCGGCCGTCGAGATCCAGGCAGCGCACACACTCGCCCACCCCGAAAGAACCGCGAATCTCCTTAAGACCCGACGGAAGCAGACTCTTGCCCTTGCGGACCAACGCGTCGTGAGCCCCTTGATCGACCACGACGTCGCCCGCGGGTTTCAGATTATACGCGATCCAATGCTTGCGATTCGTGAGCCGATTTTCATCCGGCAGAATCAAGGTCCCGATCTCTGCGCTTGGGTCAAAAACGCTCGTCAACGTTCCGGCCTTCAGACCGCTCGTAATGACCGTCGGAATGCCGGCGGCTGACGCCTCCTCGGCGGCGCCGATCTTCGTAGTTATGCCGCCCGTACCGAAAGAGCTTCGGCTATCATCGAGGATTTTTGCTTTAACTTCCTTGATTTCCTTGATGAGCGGAAACAGCGAAGCGTTCGCATGGGTTCTCGGATCGCAATCGTAAATCCCTTCGACGTCGCTCAAGATGACCAATAGATCGGCTTCGAGCAAGGTGGCCACCAGCGCCGAGAGATGATCGTTATCGCCAAACTTCATTTCTTCCACGGCCACCGTATCGTTTTCATTGACAATGGGAATGATGCAAGATTCCAACAGCATCTGGAAGGTATGCTTGGCATTGATATAGCGCTGGCGATTGGCCAAGTCTTCATGGGTAAGCAGGACTTGAGCGACATTTTTTTCGAACCGTGAGAAATGCCGTTCATAGAGCGCCATGAGCCGGATTTGTCCGACCGCAGCCAGCGCTTGTTTCTCGGGGATCGTTTTCGGCCTCTCCTTGCGGCCGAGCTGCGTCATGCCGGCGGCGACGGCGCCGGAGCTTACGATCACGATCTCCTTCCTTTGGCTGTGCAAGGCGGCCAGCTGCCGCACCAAATCTTTTAGCAGCGTCTCTTCGATACCTTCGGCTGAGGAAAGGATCTGGCTGCCAATCTTGACGACGACGCGGCGCACGCGCTGCAAGATAGGTTTCTTATAATCGCGCTGAGTCAACGGCGGTGTCCCTCAATTGCTTGATCCCGTCCAAGCTCATACCGATTTGCCGCACCAGCTGTTTTACACCTTCGCTTGTCGCTGCCGAAATCTTGTGCAGCGGCTGAAAAGCCTTGGGAAGTCTTTTTTCTAGTAGCTGGGCTTTTTCCCTCGCCTCGGGCAGGTCCATTTTATTGGCCACGACGATCTGCGGCTTTTCAATCAGCTCTGGATCGAAGAGTTCCAATTCACGGTTAATCGTGCGCCAAGCCGATAACGGATCTTGCTCATCGATTTCCGATGCGTCAAGCAGATGAATCAGCAAATCGGTCCGCGTCACATGCCGCAAGAATTTGTCTCCCAGACCTTGTCCCTGATGCGCCCCTTCGATGAGCCCCGGAATATCGGCTACGACGAAACTCTTCCCTTCGTCATAACTGACTACCCCAAGGTTCGGAACCAGAGTCGTAAACGGATAATCGGCAATCTTCGGACGGACGGCGGAGATGGCCGCGATCAACGTCGATTTACCGGCGTTCGGCAGCCCAATAATGCCCACATCAGCCAGCAGCCTGAGCTCGATCTCCAACTCCAGTTCGACTCCGGGCATGCCCGGCTGAACATAACGCGGGCTCCTGTTCGTCGATGAGACAAAATGAGCATTGCCCTTCCCGCCTCTACCGCCTGCGGCAACCACGAACCGCTCTCCGGCCAGTTTTAGGTCAGCCAAAAACTCTCCTGAATTCGCGTCACGGATAATCGTGCCGACGGGAACTTTGATCACGCGGTCCTCGCCCCTGCGTCCGTGCTGGTCTTTACCCAGGCCATGTTCTCCACGACCGGCTCTGTAGAGCTTCTGGTAACGGAGGTCCAACAAAGTCGTGAGCTGCGGATCAGCCACCGCCACCACGTCACCACCATCACCTCCGTCACCGCCGTTGGGACCGCCGCGGGGAACAAATTTTTCCCGCCGAAAGCTGATGCATCCCCGCCCGCCGTCGCCGGCGATGACCTTGATTTTGACTTCGTCGATGAACTTCATCGGTTACTTGAAGAGTATCATTGCCCTTTCCCAGACAAAAAAAAAGCCCCGAACAGGGGCTTTTTCGTCGCGCTCCGAAGACGCTATTGAGGCAGCACGCTGACTCGCTTTCTTTCCTTGTCGAGGCGGTCAAAGTGAACCACGCCATCGATCTTCGCGAACAAGGTGAAGTCTCGCCCCATGCCAACGTTTTTACCCGGATGAATACGCGTGCCAACCTGGCGGACGATGATATTTCCCGCGCTCACGGTTTCACCGCCGAAAACCTTGACTCCGCGCCTTTGTCCTTGGCTGTCGCGCCCGTTGCGGGAACTTCCTCCCGCTTTCTTGTGTGCCATATAAAACTCCTAGACCTCGATTGCCGTGATTTTTAGCGTCGTCTGATGCTGACGGTGCCCTCTTTGGCGGCTATAGCTTTTCCGCCTTTTCTTTTTAAAAACCAAAACCTTCTTTGCCTTGCCTTGCCCCACGATTTCGCCGGTAACTTTAGCGTCGGCCACCAGCGGCAAACCGATTTTAACCTCGCCGTTGCCACCGATGAACAAGACATCCGCCAAAGTTACCTTATCCCCCACGTCTCCCGAAAGTTTTTCAACCCTGACAACGTCCCCTTCGGACACACGGTATTGCTTTCCGCCGGTTCTAATCACTGCATACTTCATAAATTTTTCCTGAAGTTCTTTTTCTAAAGGAAAACCCTGCCAAAGTCAAATAAACCCTATGTTTCTAACGATCTCAGGGGCATCCGTCAGGGTGTAGCATTATGAACGTTTTCGCGGGCGCACTTTTGGGCTGCTTGTCAGTTGACAAAGCCGAAGACATATCGTATTGCGATACTATCGTATAGCGATATAATAAAATGAGTGTGAGACCCAACTTTAGAGCAATGGCGGAATTTCGCTATCAAATACGTCGCTTTCTGCGTTTCAGCGAGACCGCGGCGCGACAGGCGGGCATTGAACCGCAGCAGCACCAGCTCCTAATGGCCGTCAAGGGATTGCCTGAAGGACTCAAACCGACGATCAGCGTCCTAGCCGAGAGAATGCAACTCCAACATCACAGCACCGTGGAGCTCACCGACCGGCTCGTGGAACGGGGATTTCTCTGCCGGCTGCGCGCCACCGATGACCGCCGGCAAGTTTTAGTGAAATTAACCGGTAAAGGCGAGATATTTCTCCAAAAGCTCGCCATCCATCATTTACACGAACTGCAGTCGGTTGGGCCGACTCTGGTTAAGGTGCTACACACCCTCACCCAAAAAAATAGCCTGACCCAAAGAAGCAACCCCAACGAAATCCATCTAGCGACAAAAAATAACCGTCGAAAGGAGACAAGCCATGGCTGATCAAAACGAATCTGCAGAATTACTACTCGATGTAAAGGTTGCGGAAGCATCGCGCCTGTATAAGCTTTATTTGAACCAGGAGAAAAAGATTCTCGGTGGCGTGGCGGTTGCTGTCTTTCTGATTATTTGGGAGCTCGTGGGAAATACCTTCCAGTGGATCAATCCCATGTTCATGAGCGCACCGTCCCTCATTTGGAACGCCGCCGTCCAGCTTTTTTCCTCGGGGGAGATTTTTAATGACCTTTACATCAGCGGCACCGAACTTTTCTGGGGCTATTTCCTTTCGGCTGCCGTCGCTATCCCTTTTGGCATAATGATCGGCTGGTATAAGAGGGCGAGCTACATCTTCGACCCATTCGTCAACGCAATGAACGCGACCCCTCGCGTGGCGCTCTTGCCGTTGGTTATCATCTGGCTGGGAATCGGAATACTCTCGAAGGTTGGAATTATCTTTCTTGGTTCAGTCTTCCCTATGTTGATCAATACGCGCGACGGTGTGAAGACGACGCCGGCCAATCTTCTCTGTGCCGCCAGAAGCTTTGGTGCTTCGGAGTGGATGATCTTTAAGACCGTCGTGCTCCCTTCGACCATCCCTTTTATCCTCACTGGGCTGAGACTGGGGCTTGGGAGGGGGATCGTTGGTGTGATGGTGGGAGAGCTTTATGCAGCTACGGCCGGGATTGGTTTTATGATCACAGTGGCCGGAGCTACCTTCCAAACCGACAAGGTTTTTGTCGGTGTTCTCATTTTTGCCCTGACCGGGATGATCGGTATGGAGTTGCTGACTAAGGTGGAAAGACGGTTTGATAAGTGGCGGCCGGCAGTCGGATCAGCGGAATAGACGAATCACCCCGCTTCGCTGTTCTTTAAAAAGGGCCCGCTTCTCGGGCCCTTTTTTTTGAGCCCTTCACTAAACTTTGATTCACGCCCAGGTCAATCGACCGTTTTTTACATGCCTCTTGCCCTTTGAGACGGCGGGTCTTACATTAACACTTAAAAATTATTCGGGAGCCTATTTATGCGCGGACTTACACTACGATCATACCAACTTCTTGCCATCGGCTTGGGGACGCTAATCATCCTTTCCGGTTGCGGCTACAACAAACTGCAGGGACTGGATGAAGATGTGAAAGCCGCCTGGGGCGAGGTTCAGAATCAGTATCAGAGACGCGCGGATCTTGTCCCGAATCTCGTCGCGACCGTTAAGGGGGCGGCGCAATTCGAGCAGCAGACGCTGCAGCAAGTGATCGAGGCGAGAGCCCAGGCGACTTCCATCAAGTTGGATGCTAACGCTCTGAGCAATCCGGAGACGTTCAAGAAGTTTGAAGATGCACAACGACAGCTTTCAGGCGCACTTTCCCGTCTTTTGGTCGTCGTTGAAAAATATCCTGACCTAAAAGCCAACGCGAATTACCGCGATCTTCAAGCCCAGCTCGAAGGTACGGAAAATCGGATCGCCGTTGCGCGCAAGCGCTACGTGGAGAGCGTCGCTGAATACAACAAAGCCGTTCGTTATTTCCCCACGAATCTGACGGCCAATTACATTCTCGGCCTGAAAGCGCGTGAGAGTTTTAGCGCCGAGGAAACGGCCACCAAGCCTCCGCAGGTAAAGTTCTAAGCAGCAGATGAAGCTGCACAAAGCACGGTCCTTCTTTGCCGGGCTTGTCGGCCTGCTCGTCCCAACAATCTTTTCTTTTGGGTTGGCATTGGAAGTTCCGCCCTTGCGTGGACGGATCAATGACTACGCAAGCATGATCCAGCCTGACAAAGCACGAGAACTGGAAAGTCGCTTGTCCGACTTTGAGCGAGATACCGGGCATCAAGTAGCTGTCCTCACGATTCCCAGCCTGAAAGGCGACGCGCTTGAGGACTTCAGCATCAGAGTCGCCGAGAATTGGAAGATAGGCCAAAAGGGTTTTGACAACGGCGCGATTCTTCTCGTCGCTCAAAAAGAGCACAAGCTCCGCATTGAAGTCGGTTACGGTCTAGAAGGCGTCTTGCCAGACGCTATAGCCAACCGCATCATTAACGAAATCATCGTGCCCCGCTTTCGCGAGAACGATTACTCCGGCGGGATCGAAGCCGGCATCGAATCGATATTCAAAATCACTCGTGGCGAGGCTCTTCCCAATTCTTCGCAAGATAAGACAAGGATAAAAGGAAACCGTCCAGCGGCCGGACTGTTCATTTTCGCAGCCTTGATCGCTCTAATTGTCGGTATCAGCCGACGCACGCCGCTTGGCGGTGCGTTCGGCGGAGCAATTAGCGCCGGCGCGATCGGTATCGGAGGTGCTCTAACATCAGGCCCTGGACTTTGGATTGCGGTCTCACTGGCGGGTGCGATAGTCGGTGCTTTAGCGAATTTTTCCGCAGCGGCAGTCTGGGGAAACCCAAGGAGTGTCAAAGGCTCACGCCGAGAACGGTGGCCACGCGATGTTTTGACTGGCGGTGCCTTTATTGACGGGAGTGGTTCTGGGGGAAGTTATGGTGGTGATTTCGGCAGCGGAGGATTCAGCGATGGTGGAGGTTTCAGTGGAGGCGGCGGTGATTTCGGCGGCGGTGGCGCTTCCGGAGGGTGGTGAACAATAAATTCACTTTGTTTTTACGACAGCCGTGATGAACAAGTGAGGCCAGTGTCATGAATAATCATCTCGAAGAAATACTTCGGCAATTTATAGAAGACGTAAGCGGAGTCTATGGTGATGCAGTCCTCGCTGTCGTTCTGTACGGCAGTGCCGCTTCAGATGACTATGTAAGAGGCAAATCGAACATCAATTGCCTGATTCTATTGAGCGAGGTGACACCGCAGCAGCTGAAGAAATGCTCCGGATATCTCGGAAAATGGCATGACAATGGCATTGCCACGCCACTATTCATTGATCCTGTCTACGTCAATTCGTCGGTTGATGTTTTCCCGATAGAGTTTTTGGACATGAAACAGAGATATCGGGTGCTCTACGGCCAGGATTTTCTGCGAGACTTGCAACTGCAACTCACACACCTGCGATTTCAGTGTGAACAGGAGTTGAAGGGAAAGATGTTGAGGTTGCGTCAGCTTTACATCGAAAGGACTCAATCACCACAAGATCTAACTCGCCTGTTGATAAGGTCATTAAGCTCGTTCATGGTTCTCTTCCGAGCGCTGCTTCATCTGAGAAAGCTGCCCGCGCCACAGTCGGCAGAAGAGATCCTGACCGGTCTCTCTCAAGTGCAACTCCGTGTAGATGCTATGAGAAAAGTCTACGACCTGAAGCGCAGCGACCTAACGCTTACTCAGTCTGAACTTAATTCTCTGTTCGCCGACTACCTTAGTGAGATTCAGGCGACAATCGATTCTTTAGAAAAGATGGATGTCAGTGCAACTTAGCCACGTGAACCGCGGAGACGATACGGCATGACGTTTAGATGGGATCACTCGGTTTTTTCGGGCATCGTTATGCTTCTTTTCACGTCATCGATCGTGTATGCGCTAGACGTTCCGCCTTTACGTGGACGGATCAATGACTACGCAGGCATGATCCAGCCTGACAAGGCACGAGAACTGGAAGACCGTCTGTCTAGCTTTGAAAGAGAAACCGGCCATCAGATCGCCGTACTGACCATCCCCAGCCTCGAAGGTGATCCGCTTGAGGACTTCAGCATCAGAGTCGCCGAGAATTGGAAGATAGGCCAAAAAGGTTTTGACAACGGCGCGATTCTTCTCGTCGCTCAAAAAGAGCACAAGCTTCGCATTGAAGTCGGTTACGGTCTAGAAGGCGTCTTGCCAGACGCCATAGCGAACCGCATCATTAACGAAGTCATCGTGCCCCGCTTTCGCGAGAACGATTACTCCGGCGGGATCGAAGCCGGCGTAAACGCTATCCTGCAAGTGACCAAAGGGGAGCCCCTGCCCGAACGATCGCGGACCAGCACTAGAAGCAATGGGACGGGAGTTCCCTCTTTATTGACCGCGCTCACGCTGACTGCGATCCTTGCTCTCTTTATCGGCATGATGCAGCGGCGGCTCATCGGCGGGGCATTCGGCGGCGCTGTTGCTGGTTTAGTGGCGACCTTGGGAAGTGCCGCCGGAATCGGTTTAGTTTTAGTTGTCGCGCTTATTCTTGGTGCCGTATTGGGAGCCATTGGCAGTACCATGTCCGCTACTTCGTCGGGATGGACCGGTGGGTCACGGTATCGACGCGGCGGTTGGGGAGGCGGTATATTCCCCGGCGGTTTCGGAGGAGGAGGATTTGGCGGCGGCGGGTTCGGAGGAGGCGGCTTCAGTGGAGGTGGCGGTGGATTTGGCGGCGGGGGAGCTTCAGGGAGCTGGTAATAAAATGAACGCAGAAACGTTCTTTACAAACGAAGAGCAGGAGCGGATTCAGCAAGCGGTGATGGCCGCTGAGAAAAAAACCTCCGGCGAGATCGTGCCGATGGTCGTGAGCGCAAGCGGGCGCTACGCCGAGGTCGAGCTTTCCGGTCTCGTTATTGGGCTAGTTCTCGGAACCCTCGCTGCATTCATCTGGCATGATCCGTGGGGATCGGTTCAAACATATCTACTCTGGCCGGTAGTCGGCGCAGTCTTAGGATTTGCCATTTGTAGTGTTCCACGCTTCAAGAGCCGTTTGATCCCCAAGCACAGGGTCGCGGATGCGGTTCATGGCCGCAGCCTCGCGGCCTTCACGGGCCACGGTCTCCACTACACCAAGGCGCATACCGGGATCCTGATTCTCGCTTCGCTTTTGGAGCGCCGCGTGGTCGTACTAGCGGACAAAGGGATCAACGAGAGGGTTCAACCCGGCACTTGGGATGAAGTTGTGCAGATTCTCACGAATGGCTTAAGATCCGCCAACGCCTGCGACGCCTTCTGCAAGGCGATCGAGCGTTGCGGCGAGATTCTCGCGCAGCACTTCCCCCGCTCTCCAGCCGATCAGGACGAGCTTGCAAATAAGCTGGTGACCGAGCGATAAAGCTCAAGTTTGAAGGTCGGCGAACGAGAAAGGACTAGTATATGAGACATCGATCTCTCTTTGTGGCTTTCATCATCATGGTTTTTTGCGGCGGTTCAGGCAAGCTAAATGCTCAGGAGCGTTTGAACTTTGCCTACATCTCGCCCAACGCAGGCTCGTCCTCGGTTCTTTGGGTTGCCAAAGACGCCGGTATCTTCAAGAAACACGGGCTCGACGTGAACGTAGTCTACATCGAAGGCACGCCCAAGGCTCTAATGTCACTCTTTGCCGGCGAATTGCAGGTCGTGGCGGGCACTGGCCCGGCGGTCGTTCAAGCGAAAATGCGCGGCGCCGATGTCACCATGATCATGGGTTTCGAAGTCTTTCTCCCGTACTATCTGATTGCCATCCCAGACGTTAAACGGGTCGAAGACCTGAAAGGAAAGATCGGCGCGAATCACTCCGCGGCAACATCGGCGGACTTCGCCATGCGCTTGGGCCTCAGGAATATCGGATTTGATCCTGAACGCGATGTTAACCTGCGAGTCGTCGGAGCCACCAACTTGCGCATGCTCGCCATGCAGCAAGGCCAGGCGCAGTTCACAGTGATCACCACAACGGAGCGAGAGGAAGGGGAAAAGAGGGGATTTAAGGTTCTGGTCGATCTCGCCAGCAAACGCATCCCGTACCCCCATAGCGGCCTGATCACGAGCCAGCGCATGCTCCGAGAAAAACACGACGCGATGCTCCGGTTCGGCCGAGCCACCGTCGAGGCGATTCATTTTTTCAAAACCCAGAAAGCTCCAACCATCGCCGTTCTGAAAAAGTACGCAAAGACCGATCTCAGCACGCTCGACACCGCCTACACGTATTTGAAAACCGCGCTTCCGGACGCGCCTTACCCAACCATCGAAGGAATGAAAACGTACATTGCCGAGGTAGGACGGACGCAAAAAGAGATTGCAAAGACCGACCCGGCGTCGTTTGTGGATTCGAGTATTGTGAAGTCAGTTGAGAAAGAAGGTTTCCTCAAAAGCCTCAGCCACTAGCCGTGGGCGCTCGTTAGGTTTCGATTTCCTGTTATCGAGTTAATGCGCCCCGCAGCGTCGAGTTGTCGTGCGATGTTATGCCAATAACAGGGAAAGACGGATCAGTTCCAATGAACGGCAGACTGGACTCTGACTCTATAGTTTAGGGTATGTCGAAAGGAAAAGCCCATGATCGGTGCAATTGCGGGAGACGTAATCGGTTCGGTATACGAATGGAACAATATCAAGACGAAGCGATTTGAGCTTTTCAGCCCTTCGTGCTCCTTCACCGATGACAGCGTGCTCACCGTAGCCCTAGCCGACGCCATCCTGACCAACAGAGATTACTTATCAGTGATGAAATCCTATTATCGCCGTTACCCCGATGCCGGGTATGGTGGTTTTTTCCATCAATGGGCACGCTCTGCGCACAGCCCGCCCTATAATAGCTGGGGCAATGGAGCTGCCATGCGGATCAGCCCGGTCGGATTTGCCTTCAATACTCTGGAGGAAGTCTTGGCCAAAGCGAAGGAGTATACAGAAGTAACGCACAATCATCCTGAAGGAATAAAAGGAGCGCAGGCTGTCGCCTCCGCGATCTTCCTAGCGCGAACCGGGAAAACAAGAAACGAGATCAAGGAGCATGTAGAAACGACTTATGGCTACGATCTGTCAAGAAGTTTGGATGAAATCAGACCCACCTACGAGTTCAACGAATCATGCCAAGGGACAGTGCCGCAAGCAATCACTGCCTTCTTAGAATCAGAGGATTTTGAGGATGCCGTCAGGAATGCGGTATCGTTAGGAGGAGACAGCGATACTCTGGCCTGCATCACGGGAGGGATCGCAGACGCATTTTATGGAGGAGTCCCTGATTTCATCTTTCAGAAGGTGATGGGAATCCTTGATGCGAACTTGAGAAGCGTTACATCGGAATTTATGGCTGCGTACTGCAAAACCTGATGTTTAATTGCCCGGCTCTGACGACCGAGCAGGTCGGCGAATCATATCAGGCCTCGCATTTTTGCCGCGACCACAGGAGCCAACAACAGGATCACCATACCAATCGTAAAAAACCGCCTTCGAGGACCGCCGATCACATAGAAGTCCGAGCTTTGAGCTGGATTAGCCAAGATCAGCAAGCCCGAACAGCGAGGTTTTTATGGCTGCGTTGCTCTACAAGGACTTTTTCATCACCGCCAGCGGCCAGTTCGATAAACAAAAAGAACTGCGGATGCCCATTGCCGATATAAGCTGGCATTCCGCCAGTGGCTATGAGTCCCACACCATCCAGGATTCAGTTCACTACTTTGGGACCAAGAAGGAGGCTGAAGCCTTCGCTATTGAAGCAGCCAAGGCATGGGTCGATGCACGCGTTAAGGCGGCGTAGCGGCTAGCTTTGGCTTGCTGGATTTTGAGCCAAGCCCGATGTTCGTCGTTTAGAGGCCAGGTCTCGTAGCGCGAATAGGTAAACGTTTTTTGTGAACTTTAATAGCCAAAGCACGGCCACGGACAAGCGCCCAATTAATCCCGTAGCGGCAGGTTATACACAAACCATCTACGGACAGTACTCTCGGTTGGCTTGAAGCTTGGCGTAAAACTAAGCCGAAGAAGGAGCCACAGCGAGGGCAAGGACGTGAGAAGTA
>VBKE01000382.1 GCA_005879605.1 Deltaproteobacteria bacterium | reverse complement strand
GGCTATTCGCGATCTTCATCGCCGCTACCGCCATGTCCAGGAAATTATCATCCAGAATTTCCGCGCCAAGCCGGATATCCCAATGCGCAATCATCCAGAGCCGTCGCACCATGAAATGCTCAAGACCATTGCCTTGGCGCGCCTCATTTTCGGTGGTGAAATGAATATTCAAGCACCGCCCAACCTGACGCCGGGGAACTACCAACTCTACCTCAACGCCGGGATCAATGACTGGGGCGGGGTTTCGCCCTTGACTCCCGACTTCATCAATCCCGAGGCGCCTTGGCCGTCGTTGCAAGCGCTCAAGCAAAAAAGTGCTGAAGCCGGGTTTGAACTCAGGGCGCGCCTGCCGATTTATCCTGAGTTCATTGCGCGGGGCGAAAAATTTATTCCAGCCAAGCTGCAGCACTGCGTCGAGCGCTGGTGCGATGAAACCGGTTTGGTAAGAGGCGGCGGACCGCTTGCGACCCTCAAGGCCGGCTATCCTGCCGGTTGAGGTTTTCTCTTGTGTTCGTAGCTCTGACCGGGGGCACCGGCGGCGCCAAACTCATTCAAGGCCTCAGCCACGAGCTCGATCCGGAAGAGCTGACCATCATCTGCAACACGGCCGACGATTTCGTCCTGTACGGCCTTAACATCTCGCCTGATCTTGACACGATCATGTACACCCTCGCGGGCCTCGGCGATGACGTGAAAGGTTGGGGTATTCGGGGCGACACGTTCACGGCGCTGGAGCAATTGCGGCAATACGGTTATGAGGCCTGGTTCAAAATTGGTGACAGGGATTTAGCTACCCATATCGAGCGCACAAAACTGATGCGAGAAGGCTTCACACTTTCGCAAGTCACGGAGGAGCTCAGACGGGCGCTGGCCATTCCTGCCACGATAAGGCCGATGTCGGACCAGGCGGTCGAAACCAAAGTCGCGACGTCCGAGGGGGAAATCTCGTTTCAGGAGTACTTCGTCAAACACCGCTGGCAGCCGGAGGTGAAGCGAGTCTTCTATGCGAGGATCGAGAATAGCAAACCGGCGACCGGAGTCGTTGAAGCGCTCGGCGATGCGGAAGGAATTATTCTCTGTCCGAGCAACCCGATTACAAGCATCGGCCCGATTCTGGCAGTTCCGGGGATGCGCGACGCGGTCAAGCAATCTCCGGCACCCGTTGTCGGTGTCAGCCCGATTATCGGTGAATCAGCCATTAGCGGGCCGGCGCACAAACTCATGGCGGCTCAGGGCTGGGAAGTTTCAGCTTATGGAGTGGCCAGGGGATATGCTGATTTGTTGGATGGGTTCTTTATTGACACAGAAGATGAAAAGCACCAGGGCAGAATCGAAGCGTTAGGGGTCAAGGCGGTGACGACTTCCATACGCATGGATTCGTCAGCCGAGAAGCGGCGCCTGGCGCGTGAGCTCTTGGCCTTCATGAGAAAATAGTGATAGAAAAATTTGTTCCACGCTCTATGAAAGTCACGGCTCTCTTGCCCGTCAAAGGTTTTCGCAACGCGAAGCAGCGGTTAAGCCTGTTACTTTCCGCGGCGGAGCGGGAAATGGTCGCCGAGGCGATGTTCCGTGACGTGCTCGAACAGGTGGTGCGGGCGCGCGGTTTGGCGGGAACGTACGTCGTTACGGGTGATGACAGAGTCGCCGATATCGCGTTGTCTCGCGGTGCGAAGATAGTTCGAGAGCCGGCGGAGAATGGGGAAACCGCCGCGGTCGATTTCGCGCGCAGTCGCCTCAAAGAAGCGGGGCACGAGGCGGTTCTGATTATTCCCGGCGATATGCCCTTGGTTCGCGCCGAAGATATCGAACGGCTTCTAGCGCAGGTTCCTGAAGGCGCAGCCGCGCCCTTTGCTTTGCTGGTGCCGTCCCATGACCGCATGGGCACGAATGCGTTGCTGTTATCGCCGCCGGATATTATCGAGTTGCGTTTCGGCTATGATAGCTTCAGCTACCATATGAAGCAGGTATCGGCGCAGGGATTGCCGATTCGGTTCATTGAAAATGACCGCATTGCCCTTGATATCGATGAGCCCAAAGACCTCGAACAACTTCTTGCCTATGACCAAGGTGGCGAGGCCTTGCGCCTCGCTCGCCGTCTATTGGCGGGAGACGCTGAAAACAGGCGCCGCTCCGGAGGCCTATGAAGCGGCTGGAGCTTATCGGCCTCGAAGATCTAGGCGAAATTCGTTCCGGAGATTCAATCGGCCGCTTGATTTGCGACGCTTGCTCCCGGCAAGAAACTCATCTTAAAGACGATGACGTTGTGGTCATCGCCCAAAAGATCGTCTCCAAGGCCGAGGGGTAGGTCGTTCACCTTGACAACATTCAGCCTTCCCCACGCGCGGTGGAGTTGGCGCGCCAATTGAACAAGGAACCGGCCCTCGTGGAAATCATTCTCAGAGAAAGCCGCAGCATCGTGAGAATGGGTGGCCGGGCGCTCATCGTCGAGACCCATCATGGCTTTATTTGTGCCAATTCGGGCGTCGATCAGTCGAACGTAGGAATGAGGCAGGTGACTCTCTTGCCGAAAGAGCCGGACGGCTCTGCGCGCGAGATCCGAGCCGAGATCCACCGGCAGACGGGGAAGAGCCCCGCAGTCATTATCAGCGACAGTTTTGGCCGGCCCTGGCGAGTCGGCACGGTCGATGTCGCCATAGGGATCGCCGGACTCAAACCGATAAAGGATGAAAGAGGCACGACCGACCGTTACGGTTATGAACTAAAGGCAGCCGTAGCGGCGATTGCGGACGAGATGGCCGCGGCGGCGGAGCTGGTGATGGGAAAGAGAGACGGAGTTCCGGTGGTCATTGTTCGCGGCTGCGAGATACAAAGGGAGGAAGGGTCGGTTAAAGAGCTGCTGCGCCCCGCGGCGGAGGATCTCTTTCGCCATTTCTGAAAGGATATGGACAACGAATTTTCTGTGGCGATTGTGGGTGGAACGGGAAGTTTGGGCAGCGCCCTGGCAACCCGGCTCGCGGCTCCGGGCGTCAAGGTGATCATCGGCTCGCGGGACGCGCAAAAAGCGCAAAAGGTTGTCGAAATGCTTAAACCCAACCTGCGCGCCGGCGAGCTGGTGGGCACGACAAATCGAGAGGCCGTGAAACAAGGCGAGTTCGTCGTTATCGCGGTGCCATACGAGGGACAAGCGCAGATGATCCAGGATCTCAAAGGTCAGCTCGGTGGCAAGATCGTGATCGATGCGGTGGCGCCGTTAAAGAAGGGAAAGCCATTCGTCCCGCCGGCGGGCTCCGCGTTGCTTGAGGCGCAGGGCATCCTCGGGGATGAAGCGCCTGTCATCGGCGCTCTACACAATATTTCCGCCGTAGATCTCGGCGATGTCAATTCTCCGCTCGGCGATGTCCTGGTGTGCGGCGACAACGAAGAAGCGAAGCAGAAAGTCATGGGGATTGTCCGCCGGATCGGCGCGCGGGCTTTTGACGCAGGGCCGGCTACCAACGCGTATGTTATCGAAGGACTGACGGGCGTGATCATTCATCTCAACCGAAA
>VBKE01000381.1 GCA_005879605.1 Deltaproteobacteria bacterium | reverse complement strand
CCTGGATGAAATAGAATCGATACGCCTTCCCATTCGGCAGAATCGGAGCGTAGGTCCTGGCTTCGTAAAATGTCATTCCAGGTTGGTCGGTAACCTGGATCCGGCGTACCCACTTGATGTTCATGTTGCCTTCCCAACCAGGCAAGAGCAACCGCATCGGATAGCCGTTTCCAGGCATGACTCGTTCGCCGTTCTGATAGAGAGCGATCATGGCGTCGTCAAGGGCCTTCGTTAGCGGCACACTGCGGCTGAGGTGCGGAGCATCCCCGCCTTCGGCGACGATCCATTTTCCTTTGGGGTCGATACCCGCCTCGTCAAGTAACGTCGAAAGCGGCACACCTGTCCATTCGGAACAGGAAACGAGTCCGTGCAAAGCTTGAATGCTGGCCTGGATCGGCTCGTTGGAAAACATCGGCGCGCTGTTGCCGCCGCACTCGACGAAGGCCATACGCGAGACCATCGGATAACGTGCCAAGGTATCCAACGTGAAGACTAACGGTTGTTTGACGAGCCCGTGGATGACCAGGCGGTGCTTCTCCGGATCGATATCCGGATCCCCTGCATGTGAAATCACAAAGTGCAGACTATTCGGCGTGAATGTCCCGTTGAGCAGATGGTGCGGAGTTCGGGCATGTTGCGTTCGCGGCTCGGCTTTCGGGTTGCTGAGCGTGCGCACCACATTTTTTTCAAATCGCGATCGGACGCCGTATTCCGGAACAGCGGCGCCGGGCGCAAGGCTCCAGGGATCGTCGGCGAGCTTCTGTGCGGAAGCCGATGGCACCAACCTGTATGCCGACATCGCGCCGGCCAACGTAGCGCCGCCGCGCAGAAAGGCGCGGCGATGAAGCAGACCATTGCCGGCAACCGGCGTCAAGCTTTCCAATTCTCGTTTTGCTTGGTCACGTGGGGTCATATTGTCCTCCCTGCGGGTTTGGTTGCGAGAATAGGTCACACGGAAGATCCGAGTCAAGGTGAACAAACGACGTTACGCCAGGGCGTATGATGGGTTGCTCGTCAAGGAACAAAGAATTACGGATATAGCCGAGTAACTGGGCCAAAAACGCCATTCTCCCTGCCCCCGAAGCGTTTTAGTGGAAACGGCCTAAGAAACGGCCGTTGAAGACAGTTGTCGTTAGTGAAGGTCGACTGGGAGGCCACTATGAAATTCGCGCGCTTCTTTAAATTGAATCATTTGCTTCAAGGCGTTGCCGCCGTGTCCATCGGCGGCTTCTTTATTGCTGCCGGATTCGTGCTTGGCGGCGAGGTGCGGCGTTTCGCCGCGCCAACTCAAAATTCCGCCGAGTTCGGCGGCGTCGAACGCTACCTCGTACACGTGTCCACGGATAAACCGGTCTACCGCACCGGCGAACGGCTTTATGTTCGAGGCGTTCTTCTGCGCGCGGGTGGACATACACCGATGACGACGAGTTTGGGCGAAACAGTATCGTTTGAGATAAAAGGACCCAAAGGCGACACCGTCGCCTCGGGTGCCTCTGCGATTATCGACAGTGTCGCCGGGTTTTCCTGGGACATTCCCGCGGGTCAGGCCGGAGGCGAATACACGGTTCGCATCTCTCATCCCGCTGCCGATGGCCGGGCTGAGCGCAAGTTCGACATCCGTGCTTACCGTGCTCCGCGCCTCAAGAGCCAGATTGTTTTTGTGCGCGATGGTTATGGCCCCGGCGACATGGTCGCCGCCAATCTGCATGTGGAACGGGCCGAAGGCGGTATTCCGGCGGGAGCCAAAGTGTCGGTCAGTGCCCGGGTCGACGGCGAAGAGATCTGGAAAGGTACGACCACTGTCGATAGCTCCGGCAATGCCGGCGCCAGTTTCAGGCTGCCCGCCGCTATCGCGCGCGGTGAAGCCGTCATCGCGATGATCATTGAAGACGGCGGTACTGTGGAGACCGCCACGAAAACCATCCCGATTCTTTTGCAAACGCTGGACCTGGGAATCTATCCGGAAGGCGGCGATTTGATTGCCGGTCTGCCGAACCGCGTTTACGTTGTGGGCCGAACACCGGCGCGGAAGCCTGCAGATATGGCCGGTGTCGTTGTCAACGCGGCGGGCAAGGAAGTTGCGACGTTCCACACCGAACATGAGGGCCGTGGCCGATTCTCCTTCGTTCCTGCTAAAGGCGAAGCGTATTCCCTCCGCATCACCCAACCGGCCGGTATCAAGACGGTCTTTGCGCTTCCGGCGGTGAAAGCATATGGTGTCGTCATTTCATCGACGTCAGACATCACACCCAGGTTAAAGGACGTCGTCGTCCGTGTCGGCGCGACATCAGATGGCTCGTATCTCATCGTGTTAAGCCAGCGAGGAAAAGAACTCGCACTCAAGCCGGTCTCGCTGCGGGCGAATCAGCCAACGGATTTCACACTC